>DAOLIO010000032.1:0-19519 GCA_035328505.1 Azonexus sp. | reverse complement strand
ATTGTAACCCTGAACAATATATCGATTGCTCCGGTCAAGGATGGTGGCGTTCTGTCGCTTGATGCGACGACCAAAACTTTCCGCTATCTGGATGAGGAAGAGATCGCAAAGCAGAAAAAGGCTGAGCAAGAGAAGAAGGCTGCGCAAGGAGCGAAGAAGTGAAGCGGATATTGTTCGTAGCCGTGTGTGCTTCCCTTGGTGCTTGTTCGGGAGGCGATCACGAAGAATTGAAACAATGGATGGCCGAAAGCACGTCAGATATGCGGGGGAATATTCCTAAGTTGCCAGAGGTCAAGCCCTATGAGCCTGTGCCCTACGATGTTGACGGTGCTGTAGATCCGTTCAAGCCAAGCAAAATTGAACCGGAGTCCAAGTATAAGCAGGCAGCCGGTAAGGGAGGGGCATTCCAGCCTGATTTTGAGGCTCGAGAAGTGCGAAATAGTTTGCTCGAAAAGTATCCCCTCGAATCTCTAAAGATGATTGGCTATATGAATGTCAATAAGCGCCCGATGGCAGTCATTCAGGTCGAAGACAAGGTCAAACAGGTCAAGGTGGGGGATTACATCGGACTGGATTTCGGTATGGTGACGCAGATTTCGGACACGGAAGTCCAACTGCGGGAATTGATTCAGGATTCTGCTGGTGACTGGACTGAGCGAAAGAGCTCGCTTTACCTGCAGAGCAAGGAGGGAAGTAAGAAATGAAATTGATCAATTACGCGAGGGCCGCAGTATTGGCCTGCATAGCGCTTTCACCCCTGGCCCAAGCGGAACCGTTGCCGTCGAATTCAATTGACGCTGTTAACGTTGCCCAGCAAGGGAATGAGGTCGCGCTCAGGATTGATTTGAAGGAACCGTTGGCTTCGCCCCCTCCTGGATTCAGTGTCGCCAATCCCGCAAAAATTGCACTGGATTTCCAGTCGACTGCAAACGGATTGGGCCGCAATAGCCAAGTCTTCAATCAAGGCGATCTGCGTAGTATGAATGTCGTTCAAGTTGGTGATCGGACCCGGGTTGTACTCAACCTTGTCCAGAATATGAACTACAAGACTCGTCTGGATGGCAAGTCCTTGTATGTGACGCTGTCGCCAATAGGGCGACTCACCGACTCCGCTGCACAGAGGAGCACCCGTTTTGCAGAAGAAAGCCAGGTTGGTAGCAGGCATGCTGTAAATGACGTGATGTTCCGTCGAGGCAAGGATGGCGAAGGGCGCATCATTGTCGATTTAAGTGATACCGGGACTGGAATTGACATTCGTCAGCAGGGACATAATCTGGTCGTGGATTTCATGAAAACGACAGTGCCTGATCGTCTGCGCAGAAAACTGGATGTCACCGATTTTGCGACGCCGGTCACCGCGATCGAAACAAAAACCTTTGGCGATAATGTCCGTATGGTTATTACACCGAAGGGCGTGTGGGAGCACAATGCCTATCAAAGTGACAATCAATTCATCGTCGAGGTTAAACAAATCGTAGAAGACCCCAACAAACTCGTTCAGGGTTCAAAAATTGGGTATCAAGGGCCACGGGTGAGCATCAATTACCAGAATGGCGATGTTCGGGCATTGTTGCGTTTAATGGCTGAGGAGTTGAATCTCAATGCAGTGATCAGTGAAACCGTGACCGGCACGACGACGCTTGTTTTGAAGGATGTCCCAGCAGATCAGGTGATTGATATCATCTTCCAGCAAAAAGGACTGGATATGCGCAAGAAGGGCAACATCATCATGATTGCCCCGCGGGATGAAATTGCCACCCGTGAAAAATTGGATTTCGAGTCAAAACAGCAGATAAGTGAGTTAGAGCCGTTAAAGCTTGAGCAGTTTCAACTGAACTACCAAAAATCAGTAGATGTCGCCAAGTTGCTGGCGGGCGTGGTGTCTGGCGGTGGTGGCGTTAGTGGTCCAGCGCAACGTATTCTCAGCAAGCGGGGTAGCGCAGTTGCCGATGCTCAATCTAATATAGTATTTATTAATGACATTCCATCAAAGCTGGATGAGATTCGCACGTTTATCAAAGCCATCGACGTCGGTGCTAGACAAGTCCTGATTGAGGCGCGTGTAGTGGAGGCAACTGACAGCTTTAACCGTAGTATTGGTGCAAAGCTGGGTTTGATCAATTCAAAAGCTACAACGATTAGCAATGGACCTGGTAGTGTGTTTGGAAGTGGGAATCTTGGCGGATTTGTTGGTGGTACGATTGCCCCGGCGATAGGCTCCGGAACCACTGCTACGCCGGCGACACTGACCCAGACTCCGATGGTTGGTGTGAATTTGCCTTCGTTCGCTTCTACGGGGGGGACGATGGCGTTTTCCCTATTCAATTCGGCTTTGACCCGGATATTGAATGTTGAAATTGCCGCTTTGGAATCAGATGGCCTCGGCAAAGTGATTTCAAGTCCTCGCGTGATTACTGCCAACAATGTGAAAGCAAAGATTGAGGATGGTACGGAAGTGCCTTATGTGGTGTGTAATGATAGTGCTACTGGTCGGACCTGTACCGTGAGTTTCAAGCCAGCAAAGCTCTCGCTGGAAGCAACGCCGCAAATTACGCCTGAAGGAACCGTCAGAATGGCGCTCGTTGTCAAGAAGGAGGAGCCCGACTGGACGAGAGCAATCGCCGGCAATCCGCCCATCAAGAGTTCGATCGTTGAAACCAATGTGGTTGTTGAAAATGGTGGTACGGTGGTAATCGGCGGTGTATTTATTACCGATAGTCAGGATATTATTGAAAAAGTGCCACTGCTCGGGGATATTCCATACCTCGGTTGGTTGTTCAAGTACAAGAATGACACGGGAAAGCGTCGCGAATTGCTGGTTTTCATCACGCCTAGAGTGATTTCGGACAAGATGCGATTTGACTGATTTTATCTAACCCCAATTTCAGAGGGCCGGCACTGCCGGCCCTGATTTTTTGTGCCTGGCCGTTAGTCGGCTAAAATCCCAACGTGGAAAATCGTCGCAACATATATCTCGTTGGCCTCATGGGGGCCGGAAAAACGACCGTCGGGCGCCAAATTGCAAAGCGCTTGGCGCGTCCTTTCTTCGATTCAGATCATGAAATCGTTAATCGGACAGGTGTTCCGATACCGACGATCTTTGAAATTGAAGGCGAGGAGGGGTTTCGGCGTCGAGAGATGCAGACTATTCAAGTCCTCACGGGACTAGAAGGCATCGTATTGGCGACGGGGGGGGGCGTTGTGATCAAACCTGAGAATCGCCAACGGCTTCACGAAACCGGGTGGGTGGTTTATCTGAACGTTCCCCCGGCATTGCTTCATGAACGAACCCGCCATGATCGGAATCGTCCGTTGCTGCATGTGGCAGACCCCTTGGCCCAGTTGGAAGCGCTTTATGCGGTGCGTGATCCGCTGTATCGGGAGGCTGCGCATATCGTCATCGACGGTGGGCACCTGGCCGCTTCCTGTGTCGTGTCCTACCTGTTACGGGAATTCAACCGCCTATGCAAGTCATGAACAAGATGCTCAATGTCGCTCTGGCAGAGCGATCCTATCCCATTCACATTGGTGTTGGGATCCTGGCGCAGGCGGAGCTCATCCTCCCCTACATCAAGCAAAAAAAAGTGGTTGTGGTTACCAATACTACCGTAGCGCCGCTTTACCTTGAGTTGCTACGGTCAACCCTGAAAAAGGGCGAAATATCAATTTTGCCCGTCATCTTGCCGGATGGTGAGCAATTTAAAACCTGGGAAACGCTGAATCTGATTTTTGACGCCATGCTTGAGGGACGCTGTGAGCGCGGTACTACGCTGATTGCTCTCGGTGGTGGGGTTATCGGCGATATGGGGGGGTTTGCAGCCGCCTGCTATCAACGCGGAATGCCGTTCATTCAAGTTCCGACAACGCTTCTGTCTCAGGTCGACTCATCAGTTGGCGGCAAGACAGCCATCAATCATCCGCTCGGCAAAAATATGATTGGAGCCTTCTACCAGCCTAAACTGGTGTTGGCTGATCTGGCGACATTGGATACTTTGTCTGATCGGGAGCTAAAAGCTGGATTAGCCGAGGTCATTAAATATGGATTGATCCGAGACCCGGACTTTTTCCTTTGGCTTGAGGAAAATGTAGAAAAAATATTGACTCGTGATAAAGCGGCGCTGTCTTACGCGGTGCATAGGTCTTGCCTAAATAAGGCAGAAGTCGTTGCTGCGGATGAAAGAGAAAGTGGAGATCGAGCGTTGCTCAATCTGGGGCACACCTTTGGACACGCCATTGAAACCGGTCTCGGTTACGGAGAGTGGTTGCATGGCGAAGCAATTGCAGCCGGCACGCTAATTGCATCGGAATTGTCATGCAGCATGGGGTGGCTCGATGCTCAAGCGGTGAAGCGAATAGAAGCAATTTATTTACGGGCCGGCTTGCCGGTGTTTGCTCCACGGCTTGGTGTATCTAAGTATCTTGAATTGATGAGCCACGATAAAAAGGTGCAGGATGGAAAGCTACGCTTGGTTCTCCTCGAGAAGATCGGCGGGGCTGTTGTATCTGAGCAGGCGAGTATTGAACAGATTGGTGCGGCTATTGAAGTTCGATGCACCGGAATGGGGAATTGAAACTTCTGGCAGGCGCTGTTGATGCGGTGCAGCATCTTGAATTGACAGGAGTTTGCCAGTATATTCGATGGTTGCCTCTAATTTTCCTACTGATCGAAGCAGATAATATGATGCTCGGTTATTTTCATCTTTGGCCTATAGTCGCTGGCCAAGTTATTTGAAGGAATGCGTGTGATGGAACAGGCTGTACCTGATCGGCAGGGTTTATACGATCCCGCCAACGAGCACGACGCTTGCGGAGTAGGTTTTGTGGCCCATTTCAAAGGCCAGAAAAGTCACAGCATCGTCGAGCAGGGCTTGTTGATCCTGAAGAATCTGGATCACCGGGGTGCCGTCGGCGCCGATCCGTTACAGGGTGATGGTGCTGGTATTCTTATCCAGATTCCAGACCAGTTTTATCGCGAGGAAATGGCCAAGCAAGGGGTGACGCTTCCGCCACCTGGTGAGTACGGTGTTGGTATGGTGTTCTTGCCACAAGAGGCTGGTTCGCGGCATGCGTGCGTAGAGGAAATTGAGCGCTCGGTGACGGCAGAGGGACAGGTTATGCTTGGTTGGCGTGATGTGCCGGTCAAGTCCGATATGCCGATGTCGCCAACGGTCAAAGCGACGGAACCGGTTATTCGTCAGGTTTTCGTGGGGCGCGGACCTGATATCTTTGTGACAGATGCCCTTGAGCGCAAGTTGTACATTATTAGGCGCCGGGCGGCGAATGCGATCAAGTCACTCAAACTGAAGCACGGACAGGAATTTTACGTGCCTTCATTCTCTGCACGCACCGTGAACTATAAAGGCTTGCTGCTGGCAAATCAGGTTGGGGTCTATTATCAGGATCTTCAGGATAAGCGCACTGTTTCGGCCTTGGCCTTGGTTCACCAGCGTTTCTCGACCAACACCTTCCCAACGTGGGATCTGGCTCACCCGTTCCGTTATATTGCCCATAATGGCGAAATCAATACGGTTCGCGGCAACGTCAACTGGTTCAAGGCGCGCGAACAGGCGATTTCTTCCCCGATCCTTGGCGACGACCTAAAGAAGGTCTGGCCTCTGCATTACCCTGGTCAGTCTGACTCTGCATCGTTCGACAATGCGCTAGAGTTGCTTGTCATGGGCGGTGGGTACTCTCTGGCACAAGCTGTGATGCTGATGATCCCCGAGGCGTGGGAAAAGCATACAACGATGGACGAGAACCGTCGTGCTTTCTATGAATACCATGCAGCAATGATGGAGCCGTGGGACGGTCCTGCTGCCGTCGCATTTACGGATGGTCGACAGATTGGTGCCACGCTTGATCGTAATGGTCTGCGTCCGGCGCGCTATCTGGTGACCGACGATGACCTTGTGGTCATGGCTTCAGAGTCTGGTGTGCTGCCAATTCCAGAAAAGAAAATCGTTAAAAAATGGCGTTTGCAGCCTGGCAAGATGTTCCTGATCGATATGGAGCAGGGCCGCATTATTGACGATCTGGAGCTGAAGGATTCACTGGCCAAGGCCAAACCTTACCGCGAGTGGATCGAAAAAATCCGCATCAAGCTTGACGAAGTTGAAGCGCCTGCTGAGGCCTGCGACACTGCGTCTGCGTCACTTATTGATCGCCAACAGGCCTTTGGCTACACGCAGGAAGACATCAAGGTCATACTTGAGCCGATGGTCCAGAACGGAGAAGAGGCGACCGGTTCCATGGGTACCGACTCAGCTTTGCCGGTTCTCTCAAGGAAAAACAAGACGCTGTACAGTTATTTCAAGCAGTTGTTTGCTCAGGTGACAAATCCGCCAATTGATCCGATTCGTGAAGAGTTGGTCATGTCTCTCGTATCATTTGTCGGGCCAAAGCCGAACCTGCTCAATACAGCGGACATCAATCCACCGATCCGCCTTGAGGTTTCTCAGCCGGTACTGACCAAGGGCGACATCGAAAAGCTGCGTCATATCGGTAAGTACACCTCGGGTAAGTTCAGTTCAATTGAACTGGATATCTGCTATCCCCTCGCCTGGGGCAAAGCTGGCGTTGAAGCGCGACTGGCCTCGCTGGCTGCCGATGCTGAAGATGCCGTGCGTTCAGGTGCGAATATCCTTATCGTTTCCGATCGCAAGATTGATGCTGATAATGTTGCCATCCCCGCCTTGCTGGCCACTTCTGCGATTCACCAGCATCTGGTCATCAAGGGCTTGCGCACAAGCACCGGTCTTGTCGTTGAGACAGGCTCGGCTCGTGAAACACATCACTTTGCGCTGCTCGGCGGGTATGGCGCCGAAGCGGTTCACCCCTATCTGGCGCTTGAAACGATCGAGGGTTTTGCCAAGGGCGATGCCGAGAAGGCTGAAAAGTACGTCAAGAATTTCGTCAAGGCAATTGGCAAGGGCTTGAACAAGGTGATGTCCAAGATGGGCATTTCGACCTATATGTCCTATACCGGTGCGCAGATTTTTGAAGCGATCGGTCTGCAGAAGGATTTCATCGAGAAGTATTTCACGGGCACACCATCAAACGTTGAAGGCATTGGTGTCTTTGAGGTTGCAGAAGAATCTATCCGTTTGCATGAAGAGGCGTTTTCAAACGATCCGGTATTGAGCAACATGCTGGATGCCGGTGGTGAGTATGCTTATCGCATTCGTGGTGAAGAGCATATGTGGACGCCGGACTCGATTGCAAAACTGCAGCATGCGACGCGCTCGGGGAAGACCGAGACGTACAAGGAATACGCTGCGCTGATAAACGATCAGACCAAGCGTCATCTTACGTTGCGTGGCCTGTTTGAATTCAAGCCGCAAGGTGCAGCAATTCCTCTGGAAGAGGTCGAGTCCGCCAAGGAAATCGTCAAGCGATTTGCTACCGGTGCAATGTCCTTGGGTTCCATTTCGACCGAAGCGCACACGACGCTAGCCATCGCAATGAACCGTATCGGCGGTAAATCCAATACCGGCGAGGGCGGCGAGGATGCCAAGCGCTTTGCTCCAGTCAAAGGTGGTGCCAAGCTATCCGAGATCATCGGCGCTGGCCGCATTGAGCGCGATATTGAACTGAAGGATGGGGACTCGCTGCGTTCGGCGATCAAGCAGGTTGCATCCGGCCGCTTTGGCGTGACCACCGAGTATCTTGTCAATGCTGACCAGATTCAGATCAAGATGGCACAGGGTGCCAAGCCTGGCGAAGGTGGTCAGTTGCCTGGGCACAAGGTTTCCGAGTACATCGGCTTTCTGCGTCACTCCGTGCCGGGCGTCGGCCTGATTTCCCCGCCTCCGCATCACGATATCTACTCCATCGAAGATTTGGCTCAGCTGATTCACGATCTGAAGAACGCCAATGATCGTGCGTCAATCTCCGTCAAATTGGTATCGGAGGTAGGTGTGGGTACGGTGGCTGCGGGTGTTGCCAAAGCCAAGGCCGATCACGTTGTAATCGCCGGCTTTGATGGTGGTACGGGCGCTTCACCACAGTCCTCCATCAAGCATGCAGGCACACCGTGGGAACTGGGACTGGCCGAAACCCAGCAAACATTGGTTTTGAACCGTCTGCGTTCGCGCATTCGCGTTCAGGTTGATGGTCAATTGAAAACCGGGCGCGATGTTGTGATCGGTGCCTTGCTCGGGGCTGACGAATTCGGCTTTGCGACGGCACCGCTTGTGGTTGAAGGTTGCATCATGATGCGCAAATGCCATCTCAATACCTGCCCGGTCGGTGTGGCAACTCAGGATCCGGAATTGCGCAAGCGCTTTACCGGTCAGCCGGAACATGTCGTCAACTACTTCTTCTTCATTGCCGAAGAAGTGCGCGAGATCATGGCGCAATTGGGCATTCGCACGTTTGACGATCTGGTTGGTCGTGCCGACCTGCTCGACATGCGTCCTGGTATTGAACACTGGAAGGCCAAGGGCCTGGACTTCTCGAAGATTTTCTACCTGCCGAACGTCCCTGCTGATGTGCCTCGTCGTCAGACGGAAACGCAAGACCACGGTCTTGAAAAGGCGCTCGACCACAAATTGATCGAGCAAGCCAGGCCTGCCCTTGAAAATGGCCAGAAGGTCCAGATCGAGACGTCAATCATCAACGTCAATCGCACCTGCGGCACCATGTTGTCCGGTCAGGTGGCACGCCGCTACGGCAATGCCGGGCTGCCGGACGATACCATTCACGTCAAGCTGACCGGTACGGCCGGGCAGGCCTTCAGTGCTTTCCTGGCCAAGGGTGTCACGATGGAACTGACCGGCGAAGGTAACGACTACGTGGGCAAAGGCCTCTCGGGTGGCCGTATCATCATCAAGCCAAGCCCCGATTTCCGAGGCAACACTCAGGAAAATATCATCGTAGGCAACACCGTCTTGTACGGTGCAACCGATGGAGAAGCGTTCCTGGCTGGCGTTGGTGGTGAGCGCTTCGCTGTCCGCAACTCAGGTGGAACGGCGGTCGTCGAGGGCGTGGGTGACCATGGCTGCGAATACATGACCGGTGGCACCGTTGTTGTGCTTGGCATGACCGGGCGTAACTTCGCGGCGGGCATGTCAGGCGGCATCGCTTACGTGCTGGACGAAGACGGTACATTCAAGCAGCGTGCCAATCTGGCGCAGGTTGCTCTGGAGAAAGTTTTGCCCGCAAGCCGTCATGCCGCAGGCGAGCCGCTACATTTGGGCATGGCCGATGAGACGCTGTTGAAGGATCTCGTGACGCGCCACGTCGAATATACCGGTAGCGAAACGGCCAAGCGAATTCTTGCGAATTGGGATGCTTCCCGCGAGAAGTTCGTTAAAGTTTATCCGCACGAGTACAAGCGCGCCCTTACCGAAATGGCCGCTGCACAGAAGGAGGCCGCATAATGGGCAAGCCAACTGGATTCATGGAATTCGAACGCCTTAATGAGGCTTACGATCCGGTTGAACAACGTCTGAAACATTACAAGGAGTTCGTGCACGCACTGAACGACGAGGATGCCAAGACGCAGGGGGCACGTTGCATGGACTGTGGTATTCCGTTCTGCAACAACGGTTGCCCGGTCAACAACATCATTCCGGACTGGAATGACCTGGTTTATCGCGGCAACTGGAAGCAGGCGCTGGATGTGCTGCACTCCACCAACAACTTCCCGGACTTCACCGGCCGCATCTGTCCGGCCCCTTGCGAGGCTGCTTGTACGCTGGGCATCAACGCTGCGCCGGTGGGTATCAAGTCGATCGAGCATTTCATCATCGACAAGGGCTGGGAATCTGGTTGGGTGGTGCCGCAGCCACCAAAGTCCAAAACCGGCAAAAAGATAGCGATTATTGGCTCAGGCCCGGCTGGTCTGGCTGCTGCCCAGCAATTGGCCCGTGTCGGCCACGACGTGACCGTATTCGAGAAAAGCGATCGTATCGGTGGTCTGCTTGGCTACGGTATTCCCGACTTCAAGATGGAAAAGACGGTGATCGATCGTCGTGTTGCCCAGATGGAAGCTGAGGGGGTTACCTTCAAGACCAAGGTTCTGGTTGGCGACAAAAATCTGCCGTCCGGCATCAACAACGATGCCAAGGATGTTGTCTCTGCCGATTCGTTGATGGCGGATTTCGATGCCGTGATTCTGGCCGCCGGATCCGAAGTACCGCGCGAATTGCCGGTGCCGGGGCGTCAACTCAAGGGTATTTACGCTGCGCTGGAATTCCTGATTCCGCAGAACAAGGAAGTTCAGCAGGGCAAATCCAACCCGATCAATGTCAATGGCAAGCACGTCATCGTCATCGGTGGCGGCGATACCGGTTCTGACTGTGTCGGTACCTCGAATCGTCACGGAGCGGCTTCAGTGACCCAGTTCGAACTGATGCCGATGCCGCCGGAAGAGGAAAACAAGGCGCTGACCTGGCCTTACTGGCCGTACAAGCTGCGCACCTCTTCTTCTCACGATGAAGGTTGTAGCCGCGATTTCGCCGTGGCGACCAAGGCGTTCATCGACGATGGCAATGGCAACGTCAAGGCTTTGAAAGCAGTTCGCGTGGAATGGAAGGACGGCAAGATGGTCGAGGTGGCAGGTTCGGAGTTTGAATTGCCTTGCGACAACGCTTTCCTGGCCATGGGCTTTACCAACCCGGTTGGCAGTTTGCTCGATGCGTTTGGCGTCGAGAAAGATGCACGCCAGAACGCAAAGGCGACGACCGATGGCGAGGGCTGTTACAAGACCAACGTTGATAAGGTGTTTGCTGCCGGTGACGTTCGTCGTGGCCAGTCGCTGGTGGTTTGGGCGATTCGCGAGGGGCGTCAGGCTGCGCGTGAAGTCGATCAGTTCCTGATGGGCTCGACCTTGCTGCCACGCTGATTTCGTTTTTTGCCAAAAAACCCCGTTGACCGCAAGGTCGACGGGGTTTTTGTTTTTTGCGCTTCCATTTGCGCTGGATCAAACGACGATTGTGGCAAATGCGCCGCCGCCTTCGACAGGCATGGCCGATCATGTGAAAATGCGGGTTGCCTAACCCGATAAGATTCCGTCCAACATGAATATCGTCATTCTCGCTGCCGGCCAAGGCAAGCGCATGCACTCCAATCTCCCCAAGGTATTGCATCCCGTGGCCGGCAAGGCGCTGGCGCAGCATGTCATCGATACGGCACGTTTGTTATCACCGGAAAAGCTGGTTGTTGTTTACGGCCATGGGGGGGAAGTTGTGCGCGCGACGCTCGCAGCCCCCGATATTCTTTGGGCTGAGCAAGCCCAACAATTGGGGACCGGTCATGCTGTGGCCCAGTCATTGTCGCAGCTGGGGAGTGCAGCCCAGACGCTGGTGCTTTATGGTGATGTGCCGCTGACCACGGTCGGAACTCTGAGGCGCTTGTTGCAGGCAGGGAAGGATGGCCTGTCCGTGTTGACTGTCGATCTTGCCAACCCGACGGGCTATGGTCGCATCGTGCGGGATATGGCGGGTAACGTCACGTGCATTGTCGAGGAGAAGGACGCATCGCCAGATCAGAAGACAATCCGCGAGGTCAATACCGGCATCATGGCCATGCCCACGGCGCGTTTGGATGAATGGCTGGGCAATCTGAAAAACAACAATGCCCAGGGCGAGTATTACCTGACCGATGTCGTCGCGTTGGCGGTCGCCGAGGGCATGCCGGTGCGTACTGCCCAGCCCGAGGGCGAATGGGAAGTGCTTGGGGTCAACAGCAAAGTGCAACTCGCCGAGCTTGAGCGCCAGCATCAACGTAATCTGGCCGACCAGTTGCTAGTTGCTGGTGTCCGGCTGGCTGATCCGGCCAGGATTGATATTCGGGGTCAATTGGACCATGGGCGCGATGTATCGATTGATGTCGGCTGCGTGTTCGAGGGGCATGTCGCACTGGCCGACGCGGTCGAGGTTGGCCCATACTGTGTGTTGAAAAACGTCAAGGTGGGTGCCGGCACGCGCATTGCCGCCTTTTGTCATTTCGAGGATGCGGTGATCGGTCCGGATGGCGTGCTTGGCCCCTATGCGCGCTTGCGTCCGGGTACCGAGCTCGGACCGGAAGTTCATATCGGCAATTTTGTCGAAGTAAAAAATACCAGAATCGCCGCGCAGTCCAAGGCCAATCATCTGGCCTACATCGGTGATGCCGAAATTGGTCAGCGGGTGAATGTTGGCGCCGGCACGATCACCTGCAACTATGATGGTGCGAACAAGCACAAGACCATCATCGAGGATGATGTATTCATTGGCTCGGATACGCAGCTGGTTGCGCCGGTGACCGTTGGCCGTGGTGCAACGTTGGGCGCGGGCACCACCCTCACCAAAAATGCACCGCCGGATGCACTGACCGTCTCTCGCGCCAAACAGATGACGCTGCCGGGTTGGGAACGTCCGAAAAAGGTCAAGAAATAATGGACTGGGGATTTACCGCGTTTGCGGTCGGTTCGACCTTGTCGCTGGCGGGCGGCGGCCTGTTGTTGCTTATTGGCTACATTGGCACCTTGCCTGCCGCTTTCAGCTTTGGCTGGAAAACCGGCTTGCCAGTCCTGCTGTTTCCGGTCGTCGGCCCCGTGTGGTTTGCGCTGAAGCGTGGACCTGAATTTCGGCGCCCTGCGATCCAGTTGATCGTCGGATTTGCGCTGGTTGCGGTCGCCAGCGGTCTGATCATGGGTTTGGGGCCCCAGTTCGCCAGCAAGATCGTGGCCGAAATGATCGAGGAAGAAAAGGCCCGTTGATTCATCGCTAATTGATTGCTCAGGGAGAAGAAAATGTCAAAATACACCACCGAGTCGCTCCGTTCCGTTGCTTTGGTTGGCCATGGTGCCGCCGGCAAGACCAGCCTCGCTGAAGCGCTGCTTTTTGCAACCGGCGCGATTTCCGCAAAGGGCAGCGTCGAAAAGGGCAATACGGTCGCCGATTTTGATGCTCAGGAAAGGGAAGCGGGGCATTCGCTCACGTCCGCAGTGGTGAATTTTGCTTATGACGATACCCGTGTCCACCTGATCGATACCCCGGGATACCCCGATTTTTCCGGTCAGGCCATTGCCGCCTTGGCAGGGGTCGATACGGCGCTGATCGTTGTCAATGCCCAGACCGGGGTCGAGTTGATGACAGAGCGGATGATGCGCTACGCCGCCGATCGCAAGCTGTGTCGAATGATTGTCATCAACAAGATCGACGCAGACAACCTTGATCTACCCGGGCTGGTCGCCGATATCCGCGATCGGTTCGGCAAGCAATGCATGCTGCTCGACCTGCCGGCCCACGGTGCGGCCGATGTTGTTGAAGTACTGGAAAACGATGCGGGTGACGCCGATTTTGAGTCAGTGGCCGCCGCCCATCGCGCGCTGATCGACCAGATCGTCGAAGAAGACGAGGATCTGCTGGCGCAGTATCTTGAAGACGGTGCCGATCCCAGCGCGGTCGCCCTGCATGCCCCATTTGAGAAGGCATTGCGCGAAGGTCACCTGATTCCGATTTTATTCACCTCGGCCAAAACCGGCGCTGGCATCAAGGAACTGCTGCATGTACTCGCTTCGCTGGCGCCGAATCCGGCAGAAGGAAATCCGCCGCCCTTCTACAAGGGTGAGCCGGGCGACGTGACCGAGCCTTTCCATGCGGCGCCGGATGCGGACAAGCATGTGCTGGCCCACGTTTTCAAGGTGGTTGCCGATCCCTACATGGGCAAGATTGGCGTTTTCCGCGTTCATCAGGGCACGATGAAGAAGGACATGCAGCTCTTCGTCGGCGACAGCAAGCGGCCGATCAAGGTTGGCCATCTTTACCTGCTGCAGGGCAAGGACAGCATTGAAGTGGACGAACTCCTGCCCGGCGATATTGGCGCCATTGCCAAGGTGGATGACATCGATTTCGACTGTGTACTGCACGATTCGCACGACGAGGATCACATCCATCTCGTGCCGCTGGAGTTTCCCAAGCCGATGGCAGGGCTGGCGGTTGAAACAAAGAAGAAGGGGGATGAACAGCGCCTGTTCGATATCCTTGGCAAGCTGGCCATGGAAGACCCGACGTTCGTGGTCGAGCGTCACCCGACCAGCAATGAAACCGTTGTGCGTGGCTTGGGCGAAATTCATCTCAAGGCCAAGCTGGCGCGCATGGCCGGCCAGTACAAACTGGACGTGGACACCAAGCCGCCACGCATTCCTTATTGCGAAACGATCACCGGTTCAGCCGAGGCAATGTATCGTCACAAGAAGCAGTCGGGCGGGGCGGGGCAGTTTGGCGAAGTGCATCTGCGGATTGAGCCGAAAGGCCGCGGTGAGGGCTTCGAGTTTGTCGACGCCGTCAAAGGCGGCGTGATTCCCGGGGTCTTCATGGCTGCCGTCGAAAAGGGCATTCGCCAGGGACTGGAAGGTGGCGTGGTGGCCGGCTACGCTGTTGACGACCTGAAAGTCACCGTGTTCGATGGCAAGACCCACGCTGTCGACGGCAAGGAAGTAGCGTTTACGATCGCCGGCCGCAAGGCAGTGATCGAAGCGATTCGCGGTGCCAAGCCCATCGTGCTGGAGCCTATCGTCAGTATCAAGATCGTGGTGCCGGAAACCGCCATTGGTGATCTGACCGGCGACCTCTCCGGACGGCGCGGCCACATTACCGGCACCGATGGCCGTGGGCGCGGGATGGCAGCGATCACCGGCGAAGTGCCGCTGGCCGAACTGAATGACTACCAGTCACGCCTGAAATCGCTGACCGGGGGCCAAGGCAGTTACACCATCGAGTTCGCGCGCTACGCTGCGGTGCCCGGCAATATTCAACAACAACTGGCGAGCAAATTTCAGTTGCACGACGAAGACGAGTGACGCTCAGGCCGCGGAAGCGACTTCCGCGGTCAACCGGGAAAAATGGCTGATTTTCAAAAGCCATTTTTCCCGCCGGGGTTTTCGGGTGGGGTGGGTTAACGAGGCGTGGTACTGCCGAACGCCCGTTGGATCCCGGCAAGCACCCGCGCCAGTTCTTCGTCAAAATGTGCAAGGCAGTCCGCCAGATCCGGGGCTTGGGTTCGAATGGCCTGCTCGAGGCTTGCTGCCCGAACGGCCAGTTCCTTGGCGCTGACCATGCCGCCCGTTCCCTTGACGCTGTGAGCGCGCCGCATCGCCCCGTCAGTATCGCCGGCGGCGAGTGCTTCGCGGATGCGTGCCGTCTCACCATCAAAGCGTGAATGGAAGTCGCGCAGAATTTTCTCAAAAAGAGGCTGTCGATTGAGCATGCGATGAAGCCCGTCGTGGACATCGATGCCCGGGATGTCGGGGAACGTGGCCGGCGGGGCCGGCTTAGCGGCCGCCACGGAGGACGTGACCGTTTCGGAAGTTTTTGGCCGCCAGCGCTGGATGGTGGCCAGCAATAGGTCCGGATCGATCGGCTTCGTCAGGAAATCATTCATGCCCGCCCTGATCGCCCGCTGCCGCTCCTCGTCGAGGGCGTGAGCCGTCAGTGCGATGATCGGTATGTCGCTGCAAACCTGACCGCTCCGAATGCGCCGCGTTGCTTCCAGGCCATCCATGATCGGCATCTGGATATCCATGAGGACGAGATCGAATTTGTGGCCGGCGGCGCCAAGCTGTTGTATGGCCTGCGCCCCATCGTCAGCCACATCGACAGTCACCCCGAGGGATTCGAGCAAATCTCGCATGATCAGTTGATTGGTCGGTACATCCTCTGCCACCAGAATATGCAGCCCGGACAATGGCGCAGTTGCTACGCTCGGAGAATCGATGCTCAAGTCGTCCTTGCCCTGCAATTCCAACAGGATGTCAGTCAGGTGGGCTGAAGTCACCGGCTTCTCGATCACTTGGTCAAAATCGTTCAGCGCATCCCGATAGTCATCCGTGTGGAGATCTGCACCGGTGACCATCACCAGCTTCGTGGTTTGGCGCCACTCCGCGCGAATGCGGCGGGCCAGTACCAGCCCGTCCATATCCGGCATATTCAGATCGATCATGATGCAATCAAAGGGCATGATTGTTGCACCATGCAACTCGATTAACGCGGCCTCGCCTGAGTCGACTGTACGGACGGCACATCCGTTGTTGATCAACAATTGCTCAAGTACGTTTCTCGCCAGCGCGTTGTCGTCAACGACCAAAACGCGGTAGCCGGGTTTGGTCAGCCGTTTGGCCGGTGAATGGTCGATGCCGAACCAGACTGTAAATGCGAATGTAGAACCGCTGCCTGGTTGGCTATCTGCACCGATGGTTCCGCCCATCATCTCGATCAGTCGCTTGCAGATCACCAAGCCGAGGCCGGTGCCGCCAAACTTTCGGGTGACCGAACTGTCTGCCTGCGAAAAAGCCCGAAATAGATTGAGCAACTGCTCTTCAGACATGCCAATCCCGGTGTCTACAATCCGGAAGGAGAGCTTGACGCGTTCATCAATCGGCGGCTCAGCGTCAACGTGGACGGTGATGGATCCCTCCGCAGTAAACTTGATCGCATTACTGACCAGATTGATCAAAATCTGCGACAGGCGCAAGGCATCGCCGCGCAGTGCCTCGGGGATGTCGGGAGCGACGACGTATTCGAGGATCAGGCCTTTTTCCTGAACACGAGAGCGGAGCAGATTCGACAAATTGTCGAGTACATCATCAAGTCGAAAGGGGGCTTCCTCCAGTTGCATCCGGCCGGCATCGATCTTCGAAAAATCGAGAATGTCGTTAACGATGGCCAGCAGCAACTTGCCAGCCCCTTCAATCCGTTTGACATACTCGGTCTCGCGCAGTCCCAACGTACTTTGCAGCAACAGATACGCGAGACCAATCACGGCATTCAGCGGCGTCCGGATTTCGTGGCTCATGTTGGCCAGAAACTCGGCCCGGGCACGTGACAGGCTCTCAGCTTCATGGCGTGCGCGCTCTAGCAGGATGGATAGTGTGCGCTCTCGTTCGTTCTCGAAGGCCAGTCGGTTGCGCAGGGATTCAAGTCCCTGCAAAACCTGGGATATTTCATCATTGCCCCGTATGTCCAGTGGCGTATCGAAGCGGCCATCTGCCATTGCCTGAAAAGTTGGCAGCACCTCTGTGTTTATCGGGGTCAGCACCAGCTTCCGGAGCAAGATCAAAATGATGAGGAAAATCGCCACCGCCATCGCGATGCCGCCGGCAGCCACCCATCCGACGATTCGATGCGGGAGTGCAGTGAGCTCATCAATCGGCGCACTGCCGGCAATGATCCAATGCGGATCGTATAGCGATTCGAAAATGACCAATTTCATTCGCTCTGTCGTTTCTCCCGCCTCGGCATTTCTCCACGCGTAGTAAATTTCCCCGTCACCTTGATTTGCCATCTCGGCAATGAGGCCACGTCCGCTGCTTTCCTGCGCATTGGACAATATCTGCCCTTCGCGATACGGGTGCAGGATCATCGTTCCGAAATGTGGGCCTGGTGTGGCATCAACCATGTAGTAATAACCGGTTTCGCCGATTTTCATTGAGCGGATTTGCGTTTTCAGCGTGGCCAGTTGATCCGCCATGTCGATGCCGATGACGCTGGTGCCAATCACGGCACCGGATGGTGAGAACAGGGGGGTGTAGCTCGTCTGGTATTGGCGCCCAAAGACCCGCGCCGGGCCAACGTAGCCTTTTCCGGCGAGCAATAGGGCGTGTGCCGGATGATCCTTGGCGAGCAATGTCCCGATGGCTGACTGGCCGGTTTCATTGACCGCTGTCGTCAAGATTCGCTTAAACCCGTCGGGTGTCAGAACAAAAATTGATGCCGCACCGCGCAAGTCCCGCAGGAAAGGAGCTATCGAGTTGTGTGGGTTACTGGATTCCTGGCCGGTCAACGCCTCGAGTGCCGCCTGGCTTGCCTTCGCTTCCCCACCCATCGCTTCATACACCCGTTCAGCGAGGGTTTTTGAATACTCGACGGCTTCGATATTGGCGCTCTCGACGCGAGCCGCAACAGCTGCCCGCAACAGGCTGACGTCATGATGGAGTTGTTGGCGGGCGTTGTCATTCAGGGTCTGGGTAACGTGTGCGGCCAGAAAGTAGGTGGCTGCACTCAGGACCACGATGGCGGCACAGAGAGAAGCGAGAATGACTTTGGTGGTCAATCCCGCATTTTTATATCGGCGCAGCAGTTTGTCCGAGAGATTATTCTGGGTCAGGGCACCATGCTTGAACGATGGCGTGAGCTTGGGGTCTGCTCGCATCGCGGCATAAGATTTCTCGGCTAGCCGAATTTGGGCTTGGCTGGCCTTTCGTCGCATCGACATATAGCCTGCGATGACGCCGTTTTCAAAAATGGGTGAAACATGGGCCTCAACCCAGTAAGCGTCACCGTTCTTGCAGCGGTTCTTGATCAGGCCGACCCAGGGGCGGCCGGTTTTGATGTCCTGCCACAAGTCGGCAAAGACGGCGGAAGGCATGTCCGGATGGCGGACGATGTTGTGTGGTTGCCCGAGTAACTCGTCTTCTGAGAAGCCGCTGATGGCCATGAATTCAGCATTGACGAAAACGATTCTGCCTTGAACATCGCTCCGGGAAATGATGATTTGGTCATCCCGGATTTCTAGTTCATGGCCGCTTGTAAATCCGTTATCGCGCATTGTCCCAGTGCCTGAGCATTCGATCGGCTGACGCCGAATCGCTTACAGGCGGATTCCGTGGCCGTTGAGCATGGTCCGCGCAACCCTGGCGACATCAAGCATCACTCAAGGCATAATATTATCAGATGTGGCAAAAATTAAAAATCATCAGTTTTTCCGAAGCCATCCGGATTTTTTCGATGCGCGATATCTGTTCTGTCGGACCAATTCACCGTTGCCAGAAAAAGGTAGCCGGCACCATAAACTGTCTTGATAAAGGCCGGGCTTTGTGGATCCGGCTCCAGCTTGCGGCGCAGGCGGGAGATGCGGACATCGATGGCGCGGTCATTGGGGGCCAGGTCGCGCGTACCCATCAGCTTTTCCCGTTGCAGGATGCGGTTAGGGTTGCTGACGAATACCTTCAGGAGTTCCGTCTCGGCCATGCTCAGGGCGTGTTCGGCCCCGTTCGGCGAGGTGAGGGTGTTGTTGCCGAGATTGAATTGCCAGCCGGCAAATTCGGCGATCTGGCGATTGGGGGTTTCGTTGCCCTCGCGCCGGCGCAGGATACTCCGGACGCGTGCTACTAATTCACGTGGTTCGAACGGTTTCAGCACGTAATCGTCAGCGCCTAGTTCGAGGCCCATCACGCGGTCGCTGACATGGGCACGTCCGGTCAGGATGAGAATCCCGCAGCTGGATTGGGCGCGAACGCGTTGCATGGCTTCAAGGCCATCCATGTCAGGCAGGCCGAGATCGATGATGCAAAGGTCGGGGGCAAGCGTACGCAGGCGGCGTAACAGGTCGGTGCCGTTGCGGCACCAGGCGGTACGGAATCCGAAATCGGCCAGGACCTGCTCGATGATTTTGGCAACGTCTGGATCATCTTCGACGATGGTGATCAGGTTAGCGGGTTCAATATCTCTCATGATTTGCCTTTGTGTGCGCTTTGCAGGGCGCGGGCCAGATCCTGGCGGACGAAAGGTTTTGCCAGTACCGGCAACACGTGGGT
>DAOLIO010000031.1:0-19524 GCA_035328505.1 Azonexus sp. | reverse complement strand
TGATTCTGATTCACAAGCAGTCGACCAGCGGTCGTGTGCGCTTCCTGTGCCTGCGCTCGGGCGTCGTCGCCTTCGCGCCCCTGCCGCCATTGTCAGCGCTGCATGACGAAGATTATTCGCCAAAAATCCAGTTTCATCCGACCGCCGCCGTGCGCGAGGCTGAGGCCCATTTGGGGCTGCCTGAAGGCGCAATCGAGCCGGTGGCGGATTTTCAGGCCTGGGTCGATACGCCCTCTGGCGACGTGCCGGTATTGCTCGCAGCATTTGCCGGCATCGATCCGCCCTTTGATGCAGCAGAGCGGACTTCCAGCCGTTTCATCGCCATTACCGAGTCACGCCAGTTGAGTGATGTCGAGCGCAATCTGTTGCGGCGGGCTTACGAACACGTTCTGGGTTGATTGTCGCAAAAACGACAATGCGCCGCGGCGCAACAATTCAATAAATTCAATTGTTTAGCGTGTTGTTTCGGCATGGCACAGGGCTTGCAATGATGCTCTCATCTACTCTGGGAGAATCGCCATGATCAATCTGACCCCCGCTGCCATCAAAGCTGTTCAACGCTTTATTCGTGGTTCCGAAACGCCCGTGATCGGGCTGCGCATGACCATTTCGGGCGGCGGTTGTTCCGGCCTGCAATACGGTATGAAACTGGAAGCCGAGAAGGCAGACGATGACTGGGAGCTGGACGTCGAGGGCGTCAAGCTGCTGGTCGATCCGATGACCTTTCCGATGATCGACAACGTCACGGTCGATTTCGTCGACACGCTGACCCACACCGGTTTCAAATTCGACAATCCTAACGCCAGCGCCCAGTGTTCCTGCGGCTCTTCGTTCTCGGTCTAAGGAGCTAAGGACATGTGGGAATATTCTGACAAGGTTCGCGAGCACTTCTTCAACCCGCGCAATTCAGGCCCGCTCGAAGAAGCGAACGGTATCGGCGACGTCGGTTCCATTCAGTGCGGCGATGCGTTGCGCCTGATGCTCAAGGTCGAGCCGGAAACCGAGATCATTCTTGATGCGCATTTCCAGACCTTTGGCTGCGGTTCGGCCATCGCCTCGTCGTCGGCTTTGACCGAGATGGTCAAAGGCATGACGCTCGATCAGGCGCTTGAAGTGTCGAACCAGAACATCGCCGATTACCTCGATGGCCTGCCGCCGGAAAAAATGCACTGCTCGGTCATGGGCCGTGAAGCCCTGCAGGCGGCCATCGCCAACTACCGTGGCGAGGAGTGGTCCGATGATCATGAAGAGGGTGCGCTGATTTGCAAGTGCTTCGCCATCGATGCCGTGATGATCGAGGATGTGGTCAAGGCCAACGATCTGCACACGGTCGAAGAAGTGACCTTCTACACCAAGGCCGGCGGTGGTTGCGCCGCTTGTCACGAAGGCATCGAGGAGATTCTGGCCAAGGTCAAGGCGGAACAGTCCGGCCCCGGTGAAGTCTCGCCGCCGCCCGCTTGCCCGGCCACGCCGGAAGCGCCGAAGCCGCCTTCAGTCAAGCTGACCCTGGTCCAGAAGATCAAGAAGATCGAAGAAGTGCTGGAGTCGGTCCGTCCGATGCTGCAGCGCGACCATGGCGATGTCGAACTGGCCGATGTGCAGGGCAAGAAGATTTATGTGCATCTGAAAGGCGCCTGTTCGGGCTGCATGATGGAAGCGGCGACCCTCGGCGGTATACAGCAGAAGATGATCGAAACGCTGGGCGAGCTGGTCCAGGTGCTCCCGTCGTCGCACATGCCAGTCGAGGCCTGATCGTCACCCCGAACGGCGACTTCCACGGTCAACCGGAATAAGTCGCCGAATTCGAAAATCTCCCAACCCCAACAGAGACCCAAAAAGGACAGCGCCATGGAACCGATCTATCTGGACAACAATGCCACCACGCGCTGCGACCCCGCCGTGGTGCAGGCCATGCTCCCTTTCTTCACCGAGCATTTCGGCAACGCTTCGTCGATTCACGCCTTCGGCAGTGAAGTCGGCAAGGCACTGAAAAAAGCACGCAGCCAGGTGCAGGCGCTGCTCGGCGCCGAGCATGACTCGGAGATCATCTTCACCTCCTGCGGTACCGAGTCCGACTCGACCGCCATCCTCTCGGCGCTCAAGGCCCAGCCGGATCGCAACACGGTGATCACTACCAATGTCGAGCATCCGGCCATCCTGACCCTGTGCGACTGGCTGGAGAAGGAAGGCTACATCGTCCACAAGCTGAAAGTGGACAAGAAGGGCCGGATCGACATGGACGAGTACAAGTCCCTGTTGAACGACCGCGTCGCTGTCGTTTCCGCCATGTGGGCGAACAACGAGACGGGGACCATTTTCCCGGTGGTCGAGATGGCCGAACTGGCCTCGGCCAAGGGCATCATGTTCCACACCGATGCCGTGCAGGCCGTCGGCAAGATTCCCATCGACCTGAAGAACACCAAGATCGACATGCTGTCATTGTCCGGTCACAAGCTGCATGCCCCGAAGGGCATCGGTGTGCTCTACCTGCGCCGTGGCTGCCGCTTCCGCCCGCTGCTCCGTGGTGGCCACCAGGAACGGGGTCGCCGCGCCGGTACCGAGAACTCGGCGTCCATTGTCGGCTTGGGGATGGCCTGCGAACTGGCGATGAACAACATGGCGTTGGAAAATACAGAAGTCCGCCGCCTGCGCGACAAGCTGGAAAACGGTCTGCTCAGCCAGATCACCCACTGTTTCCCGACCGGTGATGTCGCCAACCGCCTGCCAAATACCAGCAACATTGCCTTCGAATACATCGAAGGTGAGGCCATTCTGTTGCTGATGAACAAGATGGGCATCGCTGGCAGTTCGGGCTCGGCCTGTACTTCTGGCTCGCTGGAACCCTCGCATGTCATGCGGGCGATGGGCATTCCCTACACCGCCGCGCACGGCACGATCCGCTTCTCGCTATCGGTCTATAACACCGAAGACGAAATCGACCGGGTCATCGCTGCCGTGCCGCCCATTGTGGCCCAACTGCGCAAACTTTCGCCGTACTGGACCGACAAGGGCCCGGCGGCCAATCCCGAAGCCGCCTTCGCCCCAACCTACGCCTGACGGCAAGTTGATCGTCGGCGCAGGCCTGGCGAGCGCAAACAGTCTCTCTCAGCAGCAACCTCGGTTTGCCCCGGAAGTAATTCCGGGGCTTTTTTTCGGATGTTGTGTGCTCGCAAAAAATTGAAATTTGGCCGATTTTTCCGGTTGACCGCGAAAACGGGATTCTCGTGGATGCCTGTCGTCAAACCGTTTTTGGTACTGAGGATTGTTCCGTCATTCAATCCGGCGGCCAACTTTCCTACGCAGTTTGACTTGATTAATTGAGGGGCTGGCGAAGCCAAATTCACGAGAAATTGTGTCGGGAAACTTTACGATTCTTATTATGCATTATGCAAAAAACAATATAATGCCATGTTTTTAAACAATAAATTACATATGGCACGCAATTCGCTTATATGGAGCCTAGCGGCCGTCAGGTTACGCAACTGTCTGTGATCAAACAAATTCAAAGAGGGAATATTTTCATATGAAACGACTTATTTCACTGGCTGTACCATTCATAGCCTCGGGGGTTCTGGCTATGGCTTCCCCGGCGCAAGCAGCCATCGTACTTACTCAGGCGGGGATCGATAGTGGCTTCTCACTGGCAACCATCGTGACTGGTCTGCAGGGTGGCATCGTTCTGGGTAGCGCGGTCAATAGCGACGGCAAAATCGTGGTTGGCGATAGCTTCGGAAATGGCAGAAATTATGTTCTGAATGACGTCAACAATCAAACGATTGGTCAAGCACTGAGCTCGACAAATCCGGTTTATACCTATGCCATCGTTAATTCAGGTGGAACCTTGTACGGTGGCGGCCTGGGTGCTTCGCTCAAAAAGCTCAATAATGACGGTTCAGTCGCCGTAGACCTTGGTATTTACGTTGGTGCCGGGATGTGGGTGAATCCAGTCAATCAGCATATCATTGCGGTCGGCGGTAGCGGTTTGATTGATATCGACGTCAGTGGTGCTGTTCCTTCCGTGCGTCAGATCAATGGCGCATATTCAGACGGGATCACGGTCTCGCCCGATGGCCAATTTGTATATACCAACAGTGCAGCTTACCGTATTGATACGGGCGCGTTGGTCGCCAGTTATTCTGTAAGCGGCGCTGACGGCATGGCAGTGGTCACCAGCTCCAATGCACTGAATGGGAAAGTGATCGTTGGTACCACCAGCGGCAATCTCGTGATGCTTGATCCAAATGCAAACTTCGCGCAATCCGTGATTGCTACCGGCGGTGGTTATATTGACTTTTTCGGTGTGGATCAGACCAATGGCTCATTGATGTTTGGCCAGCCGACGCAGCTTTGGCGGATGAGTTGTGGTGATGGATGCGGTATCGGTGTTGCTCCGCCGCCGACTGGAAATGTTCCTGAGCCAGGTACGGCAATGCTTGTTGCTATTGGTAGCATTGCGTTGTTGCGTTCGCGCCGCCGTAAGGACTAAGGTTCCCTGATTTGTAGAAAAAGCCCTGGCCAGTCCAGGGCTTTTTTTTGCCACTGTAAGGCATAAAAATTCAGATAGGCTTTCTGGTCTTTGATGTTCGGGTTTAAGTCTGCGTCTCTCACCATTTAATTCATCCCGAGTGTCTATAAAATTGTCTCGTTCTCCATAAGTTCAAAGCAGGTATCCGCGTGAAAGAGATTTTGTTCGATTGGCCGCAAACGGCGAGCGCGCTGGTTCATCAGGCAAAGACCGGTTGTGATCTGGCGCGATTGATCATGGATGGTGTGGCTGAAGTGGAGTCCTGGCTGATTGCCCACCAGATCTTGCCCATGCTGCGCGAAAAAGGCTTGAAAACGATAGGTTTCAGCATGTTGGTGCGGGGGAGCGACAGGCGGACGGCCGCATGCATTCCGTTGCCGGATGGGAGTGCGTTCATTTGTAACGTGCTGGGTTCGTGGATGCCGCTCGATCCCGCTGATGCAATCCATGAGATGCAATATATCGGTTCGCGTTACGCTCCGGGACAGCACTGGCATGGAGGATTTGAGGCGACCCTGTGCGAACCGGAGGGTCCATCGGCAGCACTGAGTCCTGTCGATCTTGCCAGGTTCTGGATGGAAACCACGGGGGCCAAACTGTGCGGCTTCGAAACGGGATTTTTCGATCATATTGAAGCCATTGGTTACGACGTGGCTGACAAGATGTTTACGACGCAGGGGCGTCTGGGGCTTTAGCCGGCAAGATCCCCGTGCCGTGGCAAGCCGTTCGTTGCTGGCTGTGCGACGGGCGCGGGCGAATGACTTCGACTCTGGCCACAAAGGTTGCGGGGGAAATTTGAAAATTGGTCAAAAATTCCGGTTGACCGCAACAGTGGCGACTAGTCAGATTGCTGCTGGCTTCGATGTTGACAGCCATTTGAACAGCGTTTCGTAGAGTTCTGTTGGCCTCACCGGTTTTCCGATATGTTCGTTCATGCCTGCATCCAGGCACTGTTGCCGGTCATCGTTAAAGGCATTTGCCGTTAATGCAAGGATGGGGAGGTGTTCGTAGCCGGGTAGAGCGCGGATGGCCTTGGTTGCTTCCAGTCCGTTCATGTTGGGCATGCGGAGATCCATCAGAATCAGATCGTAACGGGTCTGGCTGGCCATTGCCACGGCCTCGGCGCCGTCATCGGCGATATCTACCGACAGTCCAACGGTTTCCAGCAGCTCCCTGGCCACCTCCTGATTGATCGGCTCGTCTTCGGCGAGAAGAATGCGCTTGCCCGCGCAGGCATTGCGCAGTCGTTGCTCCGTTGGCAAACGCTCCGGGGGCGCCGGTGGGGCGATCGGAGCACTGGCCTTGCCAAGTCTTGCGGTGAACCAGAAAGTACTGCCCGAGCCGTTTCTGCTATCGACCCCGATGGTTCCCCCCATTAACACGACCAGACTTTTGCAGATCGCCAGGCCCAGTCCTGTGCCACCGTACTTTCGTGAGGGAGATCCATCGGCTTGTTCAAAGGGGCGGAACAGCCGGGGTTGGTCTGCATCCGAGATGCCGATGCCGGTATCCCGAATCTCGAAGCGAATCATCACATCCGTGGGCGTTTCGTCGAACAGCTGGGCTGAAATGGTGACTGAGCCGGTCGCGGTAAACTTGATGGCATTGTTGGTCAGATTGAGGAGTATTTGACCCAGTCGTAACGGGTCGCCGCTGAGGCGGCTGATCGGATACGAAGGTGCATTGACGGTCAATGTCAGTCCTTTGTCGGCCGCCGTCGGACGGGCCAACGCGATCAGCGTATCGAACACGGCTGATAATTCAAATTCGATCTGATCCAGGTGATAACGCTCGGCTTCGATTTTGGAGATGTCGAGAATGTCGGTAATGATTCTGAGCAGGTGATCCGACGCCTGCTTGACCTTGTTCAGGTAATCAATCTGTTTGCTGTCAGTGGCGCGACGCAGTGCCAGATTGGTCATGCCCATGATGCCATTCATTGGCGTGCGCAACTCGTGGCTCATGTTGGCCAGAAAGGTGGTTTTTGCCCGATTGGCCGCTTCGGCGGCTTCCTTGGCGATGGACAAGGCTGCCGTCCGCTCGTCGACCAGTTGCTCAAGGTGGTGACGGTGATTTTCCAGTTCTGCTTCGATCTGCTTGCGTTCGGTAATGTTGCGCCCCGACCCGACGGTGCCGATCACTTCTCCGTTTTCATTCAGAAACGGTGCCTTGCGCACATCGAGATAGACGGGCTTTCCATTGATGTTGCCAAACTCTTCAAACGAGGCGGGAACACCTCGCTCCAGCGTGGTGGCGTCCGTCTCCTGGCAAAGCTCGCCAAATGTGTGCCATTGCGGATTCTCCGGATGCCGCAAGCGTTGCCGTACGGCAAAGTAGAGATCTGATTTTCCGATCGGCTCATCGGTATTCTTAGCCGTCAGCATTTCGTCGCAAATGGCCTTGTTGGCGAAAATATAACGATGCTCCAAGTCTTTCGCCCAGATCATGTCGGGCACGTTGTCGCACATCAGGCGCAGCATTGACGCCAGTTTTCGCGAATGTTCGCTGGCTGCTGCCAGTTCTGTCGTGCGCTGTGCAATGCGTGCTTCAAGTTCCTTTTCCGATTGCTCCAGCGCGGTCCTGGCCAGTCGTTCGGCGTTCAGCGCTTCTGCCTGCGCCTGTTCTTTTTCCCGACGTAGTTCATGAATGCGGTCAGCCAGCGCAAATGAGAAAAGGAGCATTTCCAGCGCAGAACCGATCAGCATGCCGTAGGTGGTCAGCAGATTGGTGGGTAGCCAGTTGAACGTTCTCAAGGAGAGGAGGACAACGCCAATCAGCAACGCAGACCAGCCGCCAAGGAAGATTCCGGCACCTGGCTGACGGTGCTTGAGGCCGATCAGGCCGCAGGCGACGGCAGTCAGTGAAAATACGGACCCAATGATCGCTGTCGCAATGGCGCCGGGTCGATAGGCAAAGAACAGCGTGGCCAGAGCCAGTACAAAGCAGACTTGGAGGACGCGGATCAGCTGGTCGAACGCCGGCGAGTTCTGTGCTGTGTTGAGGAATTGCCGGGTAAATAGCGCGCCGAAATAGCCGGTCAGACAAAAGCTGCCGGGTAACGCGATATTCCCCCATACCGGGGAGTCAGGCCATAGAAACTGGTTCCCCAGGCCGAACATGGATAGTTGGGCAAGGATCATCCCGAAGGCGCAGCCGACGTAGCTGAGATAAATTCGGTCACGCAGCGAGAAGTAGAGCAGCAGGTTGTACAGGCCCAATGCCAGCAACATGCCAAAATACAAGGACATGACGCTGTAGGTGATCTGATCGCTGGCATAGAGAGCAGAGGGCGACCAGAGCGTTATTGGCACCGTCAGACTGCCTTCAGACCGGACACGAAGGTAAATGGTCTGTTCGTTGCCGGGTGTCAGATCAACGGGAAATATCAAATTGTGATGCGCAAATGGCCTGGCCGCGAAAGGCTGGTGGTCGCCGGCGACCTGTTCGATGAGAACGCCACCGTGACGCGTAAAATATTTGATCTCGTCCAGTGACGGATAAGCGATAGCCAGGAGCCAGCGGCTGATTGCATTCGCGTCCGGACTTACTTTCAGGCGTAACCAGTAGGTGGACGCCGTGTAGCCAAAGTTGAGATCCGTACTTCCGGAGATCTTCTGAAACTGCCCGGCAATTTCCGGGCGTTCCATATCCTCGAATGTCAGCTGGCCGGCAGTATCTTCAAGGACCTCGACGTGCGGTCTGAGAGGCACTTCGCTGGCGTCTGCGGTTAAATGCAGCGCGCTCTGCGCATGGGCCAGGCTCAGAAACGTTGCCAGCAATAGGGCCAGCAGCATGCGAGGGATGTGCATGAAGTATCCGGAATGTTCTATTTTTCCGCATGATACTACGCTGAAAGTGATAGTTGCTGGTCATCTGTGCTGCATAGCCCATGTTTCTCGCCGTTGCGATCATCCGTTTGATCGATGCATAGCGTTGTGGCCTGACTGCAACGCCAGACCGTTCGCCATTGTGAAGCGGCGAATGGACTGGCGCCTGAGGGGCTCGTCAGAATTCGTATTCAACCTGCACACGGACGGTATGATCCGGTGCGGCGCTTGACGCGGCAAACAACCATGCGGCGTTGTACTTGATGGCCTGGTGATCACCGACCGGCAGTTTGCCAAAAACCGCCGGACCGAGCTTGTGGATACGCTCGCTTTCAGGCGCCCAATGGTTCCATTCACCCATTTCGCCAAAGCCTTGGAGGCCCACTTCAAATTGGGGTAGCCACCGGTATTTTGCCTGCCACTGATACTGAAGCTCTGTCATGCTTGGCGTCTCAGCCTTGAAGCTGCGCTGGAACAGTAGATTGGCGTTGAGCTGAATCTTGCCAAATTCTGTTTGAAACAGTGGTCCCCATTTAACTTCCCAGCCTTCGGCGTGATCCTTCGGGCGCTCGATTTCAAGCAGGAACCCGACATCGATCGGATATTTTCCGGTCTCGGTCAATTGGAACTTGTTTTCCCATTCGATGGCATCGTAATGGGTGTCTTCGCCATTGGCGCTCTTGTATTTCAGGTAAATCTCGGTGAACCACCACTCGATTGCGCCATAGCCGAAGCCGATGCTGGCCGCGGATTCATGTGGGTCGCTGCCGTTTCGCGCTGTGCCGAACTTGAAGTCGATTTCCTTTTCGCCGTACTCGACGGTTGGTGTGTAAATGTAGTCCGATGGTCCGGCGTGGGCAAAGATCGGGCTCAGCAAAGCCCCTGCAACCACCATCGTTGCATAAGCGGTTTTCATGAAAATTTCCTTTAGGCAGTAGAGAGGGAAGGGGTGCGCGGGCGAACCAGATACATCCCAGTCAGGATCAGGACCATTGTGGCCATGTAGAAAACCACTTGAATGCCCGAGGGCATGGCTTCGTAGCCGATCAGCGTATGCAGGAAGCGCCCCGGAATAGAGCCGTTGTCGAGCAGCCAGGAGGTGTTCCAGACCGGGTTGCCCAGGCTGGGCAGCAGGTCGGCCTGAACCAAGAAGCGCGCAACCTGGCTGGACATGGCGCAGGCCAGAAGCAGGATAAGTCCGCTGGTTGAGGCAAAGAACAGGCGCGGTGGGATGTTGAGGAAGCCGGCATAGAGGCCGAATCCAGCCAACATGCCGACGGCCAGACCGGTCAGGCCGCCCCCCACGATGCTGGCCACGCTTTCGCTGCCGCCTGCCAGCATGCCATACAGGAATAGGGCGGTTTCAGAGCCTTCGCGCAGTATGGCCAGCGCCACGACCAAGGCCAGGGCCGACATCTCCCGTCCCCCGGAGGCGACTTCAGCACCCAACTTTTTTGCATCGCGAGCCAATTGTGCGCCGTGTCGAGCCATCCAGATGTTGTGCCAGGCGAGCATCATGGCGGCCAAGGCGAGAATGCCGGCATTAAAGAGTTCCTGCCCGACGCCTTCGGCCATGTCGGCGATTTGACCCGTCAGCGAGGCGACAATCAGTGATCCGACGATACCGGCTGCAATGCCGGCGATCAGCCACGCATTGCGCGTCGGCAGGTTGCGGGTGGCAGCTGCAATGATTCCGATGATCAATGCTGCCTCAAGCACCTCCCGGAAGACGATGATGGCGGAACCGAGCATGCTTAATTACTCCACGATGACGACGCCACGAGCCGTCTTTTCGTTGAATTCACCAAAAAATGGGTAGCGGCCGGGCTTGAGCGGGCCGATGTAAATATTGACCTTGGTTCCCGGTGCAATCACTTTTTCCCGATTGAGTTCGTGGCTTTCGAATTCTTCAGGCGTTGCATCCTGGTTGTGGACGATCAGTTTTACTTTCTGACCGGATGGAACGCGAATTTCGGCAGGGTCGAATTTGTGGTCGCGAATGACGACCATGACTTCGCTATCAGCGGCGAAGACAGACATTGAACACAGCGCAAGCACGGCAAAAAGTATTTTCATGACAGCTCCTTTGCTGCGCATGATAATAATTCGCATTTAGATTGTCAACAACGCAGGAAGCGCCGTTCACTAAGGTGTGATTACGCTGGTGCCGGGTGATGGGTAATGAAATGGAAATGACAAATGTGAATGTTGACGGCGCTTGTCAAGGCGGGATAGGTCGACTAACCTGAGTAATGCCTCTTACGTACCCTTGGCATTTGCCTGTTTGTTGTACGGCTGGAAGTCTGGCTTGAAAAAAGTCCCGGCATGAATCTATTCAGATCGGAAATGCATAGTGAGAGAACGGCGTCGCTCCCCCCGTATTTGCCTTCATGGCCATGTCTATCTCAGCATGGGTGGCCATAACCTTGCGCTACCTGCGGCAGATATTTCCGTCTCGGGCGTCGGGGTGTTGATTGATGCGGCGGTTTTCGGGGCCAAACCGAGCGGCGAGGTCGGTGTTTGCCGGATCGAGTCGGCTGATCTGGGTGGCCGGATCGAAGCTTACGTCAGCGTGATGCGTATACGGCGACTGGGAGATAAGCGTCTGGTGGGTCTGCGCTTCGAATCCATTAGTGACGATGAGCTGGAATTGATCCAGGAATACAATCGGAAGCACCGGGACATCCCGGCTGCTTCCTGATTGTCAGCTTGATTTTGCGGTCTCAGGGACGGAAGAAACTTTCCAGATCCTGAAAGACTGCATGTTCGGCGTTATGCCGGCGCAAGGCGATAACATCCTCCAGCTTTTCCACCTGTTTCATCATTTGGGACAGACGCTGGTCTTCATTGACCAGGAGCCAGATGCGACTCTGGCGACCATCGCCCACCGGCAGGCAAAGAATGCCTTCGACGTTATAGGAGCGACGCGAAAACAGCCCGACCACGTGCGACATCACGCCGGCGTGGTTATTCACGTCAATTTCCAGCACGGCACGGGACAGCGCGTTTTGTTCATTGCGGTTGATGGCGTTCATCTCAGGCTCCAATCATGTCGCGGTTGGCGGCACCGGGTGGCACCATGGGGTAAACCTTTTCTTCGGCGTCGATACTGGCGTGGATCAGGCAGGGGCCGGGATTGTTAATGGCCTCCATCAGGGTTGCAGATGGATCTGATGCACGGTCGAGATCGACTGCCGAGATGCCAAAGCCTTGGGCCACCTTGATGAAATCCGGCATCGATTTGAATGTCGATGCGAACAGTCGCTCGCCATAGAACAGGGTTTGCTGCTGATGAACGAGGCCCAGCGTGGCGTTATTCATGAGCACGATCTTCAAGTTTACGTTTTCTTCGGCGGCGGTCACGAGTTCCTGGATATTCATCAGGATCGAGCCGTCGCCGGTAAAGCAGACAACGGTCCGTTGCGGCTCGGCCAGGGCTGCACCAATGGCGGCTGGCACGCCGAAGCCCATGGTGCCGAGGCCGCCGGAGGTCAGCCACTGGCGCGGTCGGCGCAGGGGATAAGCCTGGGCAACCCACATCTGATGCTGGCCGACGTCGGTAGCGATGATGGCATCGTCATCAAGGCAGGCGGCGACACTTCTGATCAGCCCGAAATGGGATCGCGGGTTGGCTGCATCGTGCATGTCGAGCGGGAACTCGGCTTTCAGGGTATTGCTACGGTCGACCCAGATTTTCCGCGAATTTTCAAAAACTGCTGGCAACAGTTGGTCGAGCGCTTCCTGCACATCTGCGGAAATTCCAATGTGCGCGGTCTTGATTTTGTCCAGTTCGGCCGGGTCTATGTCGATGTGAATTATTTTTGCCTGCGGGCAGAAGGCAGCGACTTTGCCCGTGGCGCGGTCGTCAAAGCGGGAGCCAACGGCGATCAGCAGGTCGCACTCCTCGAGCGCGAGATTGGTGTAACGCGCTGCATGCATGCCGAGCATGCCGAGCGCCAGAGGATGATCGACCGGCATGGCGCCCAGCGCCATCAGTGTCATGACGGTGGGCAGACCCGCCTTTTCGGCAAGTGCGATGGCTGAGGTGGCCGCGCCAGAATGCACCACGCCGCCGCCAAGGTAGAGGATGGGCCGTTCGGACGCGTTGATTAATGCAGCAGCCTGAGCGATGAGGTTCTGGTCCGCCTTGGGGGCCGGTCGGGTACGACCGGGCTCAGGCAACGCGCTGATTTCAATGGCCTGACTTTGCACATCCTTGGGAATGTCGATCAGCACCGGACCGGGACGACCCGAGGCGGCGATCTCGAAAGCGCGTGGAATGACGTCCAGAAGTTCATCTGCCGATGAGACCAGGAAATTGTGTTTGGTGATGGGGATACTCAGGCCATAGGTGTCAACTTCCTGAAAGGCGTCCGTGCCGATCATGGCCTTGGGGACTTGACCCGTGATGGCGACCAGTGGAATCGAGTCGAGCTTGGCATCGGCAATGGCGGTCAGCAGATTGGTGGCGCCGGGACCCGAGGAAGCCATGCAGACGGCAACCTCGCCGGTGGCGCGCGCCATGCCCTGGGCAATGAAGCCCGCACCCTGTTCGTGGCGGGCGAGAACATGGCGGATCGTGGTCGATTGACCCAGCGCATCGTAAATCGGCAGGATGGCGCCGCCCGGGTAGCCGGTGACGATTCGGATGCCCTGACGTTCAAGGAGTCGAACGGTGATCTGGGCGCCGGTGAGTGTTTCTGTCATGGAGATTTCCTTTGGGTGGGTGGCTCAACCAGCGGGTGCCAAAAAAAACCCCGCCGGTTTGCGCCGGCGGGGTTTGGGGTTCTGTGCTGCTTCTGCTTACCCGATCCGCGACGGCGCGTGCTTGACGACGCCTACTACGACCACGCGTACGACGACCGGTTCAACTGCAAGCGCAGAGAATTGGCAGGCGGTACGGTTTGCGTTCATGCGGATTCTGGTAGTGGATTTCAGAAGAGGTCAAACTATCGCTTAGTCCGACTGGAAAATCAAGTGCGTGGATGACCGGGTGATTCGAATGTAATTTTGCGTGTGTCCGACAGGCAATCCGGCGTGAATTGTTGGATACTTCGTCGCTATTGAGGATGAAACCGGAGTGCGCATGGCTATCTACAATTTGGGAATGTTGCATGACTGAGTCTCCAGATAGCGTCGACGCTGGCATGGTTCGGCTGTTTCATGCCAGTCTGGTCTGGCCCTTGCAACTTGAGCCATTGACCGTGAGTGGCACCGAGGGCAGGCACTGGGAGGTTTTCGAGTCCTGCCCGGCGCCCCATCCCTGGCGCCGAATTGATGACGAGTTCATGGAGGACTCTACGCAGTTCGAAGAGCGCCATTACCGGGAATTCGTCTCGTTTCTGCCTTATGTCCAGCGCTTCCTGTACGGGGAAGGGCGATCGCGCAATTCGCGGCCGGATGATCCACCCGGTAATTCGCCGATGCATGTTTTTCGACGCAAGGATATCGTCAGCTTGCGACTGGTGCTGCGCAAGGGACAGGCGCCGATTACGCTGAAGATTGTTCATCTCGATCTGTATTTTTTCCACGACCTGGATGTGGTCCTGCTCAATCTTGAAGTGCGTGCCAATGAACTGCCACTCGACGGGGCGCGTGACCTGCTCTTTCGTTTTGGTCGCGCCTATCCCTCTGGCTGGGAGGAGGGTGGAGAGGGCTTGCACAACGTTTATCTGGCTGAGTGGATCGGGGTTGATGGTCAGGTGATTGCCCGCTCTGATGCGGAAAAGCGCGAGAAATATCTGAGTTACGTCTGCCAGCACCGGAGCCCCTGCATTTCCGAGCATTGGGCCAGTCTGTTGCGCCCCATGGTGCTGGCGCATTCCGACGAAGTCGGGACGCTGCGTTACCGCCTGATCGAGTATCAGCGTATGCCGGTGATGGCCTATCTCGCCATCGACGAGCCCCGCAAGCTGACCCGTGAGGATTGGGTGCGCATTGGTTTTGCGACCACCTTGCACCCGAACGAGACGTTGCCGATCAACGAACCGGGCGTCATTGAATTTGAGCATCGCTTCTGCCAGGACCGTTTCTGGACCGACAGTGAGGCTGGTCCGAATACGCGTTTCATGTGTACCGGCAATGCGTTTACGGTCGTCGGCGATGCGGCATTTCCGTTTTTTGTGGATAGCGAGCGTGGGGTACTGGCCCAGTTTCGGCACCAGTATTTCATTGTGTTTCTGATTGCCCACCTGCATCGGGCGTCGTTACTGGCATTTTCGGAAGTCCTCGTCGACGCGGTCAATGACCTCGATATTCGCGACGATGTGTCGGTTCGCCGGTTCAAGCGCCGTATCCGGGCCAATTTTGAAACCTTCCTGCGTTTCACGCACCGCTACTGGTTCCACGAGCTTTCCGAACGGCCGCATGTGCAGACCATGTACCGCCTGTGCTCGAATCATCTGCACAACGACGCCATGTACGATGATGTGCGCGACGAAATCCGCGAGATGAGTCATTACCTGGACAGCGACTCCCAACGGCGGCAGTCCAATACCGTCGTCCGGCTGACAGTGATTACCATTTTGGGGCTGATCGCGACGGTGACGACCGGGTATTTCGGCATGAACATCATTTCGTTTGGCGAGGGGTCGGTGTTGGAACGCGGGCTGCATGGGCTGGTCGCAACGACGGTGTTCATCGTACTGGTCCTCTTCGCAGTCGCCAAATCGAAACGCCTGTCGGATTTCCTGGAAGCCTTGTCAGATGAAAAACTGACGCTGGTCGGCAAGTTCCGGGCGCTGTGGGGCGTGGTGGGCAAGACGGAACGCTGATAGCGCCGAAACGAAATTTCGATTTAGGCGTTTTTTTCCGGTTGACCGCAGCAATCCGCTCGTACCCGCTGCTATGGCCGCAGCAGTCCGATTTCCCGGGCAGTTGCCGGGCCAATGAGTGTATCGGCAAGACTGTCCGGCATCTCGGCCGTGTGTTCGTCAATCGGCGTACGCCCACCCATGATTTCCGCCATTTCCTGCGGCAGGCGCGGAGTGCGTTGTGGGTCGGCGTAACCATCGGGGTAGATCGGTTGCAGGGTGGCGGGATCGTATTTGTCGGTGGCGCCGAAGGTGTGCAGCAGTTCGTGGGCGATCACGACATTGTTCTGCCGACGCTGCTGGCGGCTGGCATAGACGTGGATGAGGCCGATTTGCCCTTTCGAAAGCCCCGTCGAGTGGGGTACCGCACCATTAAGTGCCGGATCGTGAAACAGCACGAATAGCCGAATATGAGGCTTTGGCCCGCTAATCTGGTCATGCTGTGACGCCCACCAGCGCAATTTGAGGCTCCACACGATGGCGTCCAGCGCGCTTGCCGGCCGTGGTGGCAACGGTGGGACGTCGGATAGTGGCTGCGCGATGTTGAGGACAACCGGTTGCAGCACGGTATGGCCGGTTCGATCCGTCTGCAACTGCATCCATTCGGCGATCTCGGCAAAACTGCCGTCGTTCAGGCTGCGAATATAGCTGGCGGTCGCCGGAGAGTTATCGGCCGCAATTGGGTAGATCGCGACATGGACGCTGTGCTCCCATGAAGTGAGCCGTGCGTTGCTTCGCCAGGCACCAAGGCCTACGGTGGCAAGGACGATCAGCAGGATGGCAACGCGTAATGTGCGGAACATGCGCTAGGTTGGGCGGCCTATCGAACCCATGGACGCGGCCCGGCCAGATCCGGCTGGCTGATCACTGCCGGGTCGTCGCAGCGACTAGTTCGAGCGAACGAAGGACGGTGGCGAAGAGGTTTTGCGGTTCGATCGGCTTGGCGACGAAGTCGTTCATGCCCGCTTCAAGGCAACGCATCCGGTCTTCTTCAAAGGCATTGGCAGTCATGGCAATGATCGCCACTTGCCGGCCCCCTTGCATTGTACGAATCAAGCGGGTCGCCTGCAGGCCATCCATGTTCGGCATTTGCATGTCCATCAGAATGACATCAAACCGTTGATTTTTCAGCAATTCGACCGCCTGGCAGCCATCGTCGGCCAGGCTCACGATTTGTCCGGCATCCTCCAGCATGGAGGCGGCAATTTCCCGATTGATCGGCTCGTCATCAACGACCAGCAGCCGGTGCCCGGGAAAGCGTTTGAGCAATATTTGTTCAGGACTTTCGAGCGGGCGAGGCGTGACGACTGATGTGGCGTCGAGTGCTTTTTTCAGTCTTACGGTCAACCAGAAAAGACTGCCTTTTCCCACTTCGCTGCTGGCGCCGACCGAACCACCCATGAGTTCCGCCAGCCGCTTGGTAATCGCCAGTCCCAATCCGGAGCCCCCATATTTTCGGGTGATCGTATTGTCGGCCTGCTCAAATGCAGAGAAGAGTTTGGACAGCACGCTGCCGTCGATGCCAATGCCGGTATCCTCGACTTCGAAGCGGAGCAGCGCATCTTCGGCATTGTCTTCGAGCAGGCGAACACGGAGCGTGACTTGGCCGGACTCGGTGAATTTGATGGCATTGGCTGCGTAATTGAGTACCGCTTGCTGCAGGGCTGTGGCATCACCCAACAGGTTGCGGGGCGTGGCATCCGCTTCGGTAATCAGGCGCAGATGCTGATGCTGGGCGCGCCCTTGCAGCATCGACGTGACGTTGGCGAGGATGCTGTCGACCTGAATTTTCGATTGGGTTAGGGTGACTTTTCCGGCTTCGATTTTTGAAAGTTCAAGCACCGTGTTGATGATGTTCAACAGGTGGGCGCCGGCCGCTTCCAGTTTGTCGATCTGTTCGGCCTGTCGTGGGGTCAAGCCGCCGCGGCGGATCAGATGGGCCATGCCGTTAATGGCGTTGAGTGGCGTCCGAATCTCGTGGCTCATGTTGGCGAGGAATGCGCTCTTTGCCACGCTGGCAGATTCAGCAGATTCCTTGGCTTTGACCAGTTCGGCGGTGCGTTTTTCGACCAGCTTTTCAAGTTGCTTGTGGTGCCCGATCAATTCATCCTGAGCTATTTTGCGGGATGTGATGTCTCGGGTAATCGACAACACGCAGGTGACGCCATCCAGCTCCATTCGAGAAACCGAGAACATGCCCCAGAATATGTCGCCACTTTTTTTGCGGAAGCGGGCTTCGAGGAGCAACTTGTCCTCACCATTACGAATCCGCTCGGCAAAGAGCTGGCGATCTTTTGGGTCGAACCAAATGTTGAGTTCCAATGCACTCTTCCCGATCAGTTCGTCGCGCCTGTAACCCGTCTTTTCGATGAATGCATCGTTGATATCAATGTAAACGCCGTCTTTCAAGCGCGTGATGGCGATTGCATCCAGCGTTGTCTGAAACACGATCTGGTAGCGTGTTTCGCTGGCGTTGATGGCCAGTCTTGAATTGATAATTTCGGTAATGTCGCGGAAGTACCAGACTCGGCCCAGATATTCGCCACGGTTGCTGCGAAGCGGCGATGAGTGACGTTTTAGGGTACGGCCATCCTTCAACTGAATTTCGCAGACATCTTCCAGATCGGGATTGGCATACAGTTCTTCGACGCGGCTGGCGAAGGATTCTGGATCCTTAACCAGCGATATCGCGTTAGCAAGATTGTCCCGATCGGGCTTGAGCAGCAAATCGTCCAGCGAGTACGTCGGCTTCGGCATCCCCCAAACCACGAAAAACTGCTCGTTAATGGAGACAATCTCATCGTCTTGATTGATGACCAGAATACCGTCTGGCGACTCGTCAACGATCACTCGTTGCAAAGAGGCATGAAAGGCGTTACTCAGCTTGCCGGGGTCCATGATTTTGCGCGTTCTGCTGAAATTATGATTGTACGTACATTGTAGCCAACGGCGTGGTCGGGCGCTCCCTGATTAATCAATGAGCCAGCGCAAAAAAGCCCGGCATTTGCCGGGCTTTTTGTAGGTGATTTCTACTATGCGGTAACCGGAATCTTGCCGATCTTGATCTGCCATTCTTTCGGGCCGGTGTTGTGAACACTGATGCCAGAAGAGTCCACAGCAACGGTTACCGGCATGTTCTCGACATCGAATTCGTAGATTGCTTCCATGCCGAGATCTGCAAAGCCAACAACCTTGGCCGACTTGATCGCTTTGGCGACCAGGTAGGCGGCGCCGCCGACAGCCATCAGGTAAGCCGACTTATTGTCCTTGATGGCTTCGATGGCAACCGGGCCTCGTTCGGACTTGCCGATCATCGAGATCAAGCCGGTCTTTTCCAGCATCATCCGGGTGAATTTGTCCATGCGGGTGCCGGTGGTCGGGCCGGCTGGTCCAACGACTTCGTCACGTACCGGGTCAACCGGACCCACGTAATAAATGACGCGGTTGGTGAAGTCGACCGGGAGCTTTTCACCCTTGGCCAGCATGTCGGCAATGCGCTTGTGAGCAGCGTCACGGCCCGTCAGCATCTTGCCGTTCAGAAGCAGCTTCTGGCCAATCTTCCAGGAGGCGACCTCTTCCTTGGTCAGGGTGTTGAGGTCGACGCGGGTGGCTGCCTTGAGGTCTGGCGTCCAGGTGACCGCAGGCCAGTCTTCCAGCTTTGGCACTTCGAGCTTGGCCGGCCCGGAGCCGTCGAGATGGAAATGGCAATGGCGGGTTGCGGCACAGTTGGGAACCAGTGCGACCGGCAGGTTGGCAGCGTGGCAAGGGTAATCCAGAACCTTGACGTCGAGCACCGTGGTCAGGCCGCCCAAGCCTTGGGCGCCAACACCCAGCGCATTGATTTTTTCCATCAGTTCGAGGCGGAGTTCTTCAGGGCGGGTCAGCTTGGCGCCGGTCGCGGCCTTGGCCTTCAATTCATGAATGTCGACCGGCGCCATGATTGATTCCTTGGCCAACAGCATGGCCTTTTCAGGCGTGCCGCCGATGCCGATGCCGATAATGCCGGGCGGGCACCAGCCGGCGCCCATTTCCGGAATTTTGTGCAGCACCCAGTCGACCAGGTCGTCGGACGGATTGAGCATGGCGAACTTGGACTTGGCTTCCGAGCCGCCGCCCTTGGCCGCGCAGATTACTTCAACATGGTGGCCGGGGACGATTTCAAAGTGCACAACAGCCGGGGTGTTGTCCTTGGTGTTCTTGCGCGCACCGGCCGGGTCGGCCAGTACCGAGGCGCGCAGCGGATTGTCCGGGTTGCCGTAGGCGCGACGGACGCCTTCGTCGATCATCTGCTGGATGCTCATGGTGGCATCCGGCCAGGTGACCTGCATGCCGACCTTGATGAAGACCATGCCGATGCCGG
>DAOLIO010000030.1:0-19754 GCA_035328505.1 Azonexus sp. | reverse complement strand
TGGCGCACCGTCGACCGCATCATGTACGCCGCCGGCCTCACGCTGTATGACCTGCTGTCTGGCGGGCATGCGCTGGAAGCCTCGCGCAGTCTCACTCGGCAAGAGGTCATGTCCGCCCTGCCCGGCCTGCGCCACGCCGGCTTGTGCGGTGGCATCCGATACTGGGATGGTCAGTTCGACGATGCCCGGCTTGCCATCACGCTGATGCGCACCGCCAGCGACCTCGGCGCGACCTGCCTCAACTACCTGCCGGTGACCCGCCTGCTGAAGACGGGCAATCGCATCACCGGCGCCCTGTTGCGCGATGCCGAAAGCGGCGAAGAATTCGACATCACTGCCCGCGCCATCATCAATGCCACCGGCGTGCACGCCGACAGCCTGCGCCGGTTGGACGAACCCGATGCACCGCCCCTGCTCACGCCCAGCCAGGGCATCCACCTGGTCGTCGATGCCGAATTCCTGCCCGGCCAGCAGGCGCTGATGGTGCCCAAGACTGACGATGGCCGCGTCATGTTTGCCATTCCGTGGCAGGGCAAGGTTCTGCTCGGCACAACGGACACGCCGCGTCCCGGGTTGCAGCAACTCGACGACCCGCAGCCGCTGGCCGATGAAATCGACTTCCTGTTGCGCACCGCGGCCAGCGTGCTGACTCGGCCACCGACCCGGGCTGATATCCGCAGCGCTTTCGCCGGCTTGCGCCCACTCATTCATCCCGAGCATGACGACCAGAAAAATACGGCCGCCCTGTCACGCGAACATGCCATTCTGGTCAGCCCCGGTGGCCTGATCACCATCGCCGGCGGCAAATGGACCACCTACCGGCTGATGGCCGAGCACGTCATCGACCGTGCCATAGACGTCGCGGGCCTGCCGGCTGCCCCATGTTCGACGCGAACGCTGAAATTACACGGCTGCCCAAGCGGCCCGGCCAGCGATGTCTATGGTACCGATGCCCCCGAACTCGCCGCCCTGCCTGGCCACGACCAACGCCTGAGTCCGAATCTTTCCTGCACCGAAGCCATGGTCCGCTACGCCATTCGCCACGAAGCAGCACGCACCATTGAGGATGTCCTGGCCCGTCGAACACGTGCGCTGTTCCATGATGCGGCAGCAGCCGAGACGACCATCGAACGCATTGCGGCCATCATGGGCGAAGAATCCGATCATCCGCCGGAGCGCTTGGCGGCAATGGTCGAAGCCGCGCGGAGCGCGGCCAGACGCTTCAGGCTGGATCACTAAAGGGTCATCGCCTGGTGCGCGATGGGTGGCGGATGGCAACGTGCTGTATGCCCACCGCCATAAACCAGATGCGGGCAAATGCGCGGCAATACTCTGGAACGCCATGGTGTCCTTGCGGGCAGCCATTGCCGCAACCGGATATTTCAGATTCCGCCAATTTTTCCGGTTGACCGTGGTAATCGGGTTGCGTGGCCACTGCCCTGGCGGATCTTGAATTTACCGGTGATCAGGCGCTCTCCCCGGCATTTTGTCATGACCGATCAGGCGATTGCTGGCATCGCGTACCACGTCGTTCAGGTTGCCGTGCAGGTTGTATCTTGCCCGAAGCCAGGCGGCATCGCCGGCATCATGAGCTATCAACAATTTGAGCGGACGCAGCCAGTGTTCGCATGCCAGTTCGCGCGCATCGTCGGCGATGTCGTCGAACAAGTAGATGAGGTGTTGCCGTAGTGGCGTCTGGCATTCGGCCACAGGGTCGGCCATCATGGCGTCCATCCCGTATCGACAGGCCTGAAACTTGTTGTAGCGGGCAACATGCCATTGTTTGGCGGTGTGCAGCACCGGACGGGTACGCAGCAGCCAGCTTGCCAGCGCCTGAGCCAGGGCGGCCAGCGCGGTCGCCTGTTCGATGCGCAGTGGCGTGTCACAAACCCGTAATTCAACGGTGCCGAATTCCGGTTTCGGACGTACATCCCAATAAAGGTCCTTGATGCTCTGGGCAATGCCACACGCTTTCAGGAAGTTGAAATGCGCGACGAATGCCTGCCAGTTGGCCAGTGGCGGGCATTGGCCGCTCAAGGGAAAGGCTGAGACTGCGTTCAGTCGCGCCGACTGGTAAAAGCTGTCGACCCCGTCAACAAAGGGCGAGGACGCCGACAAGGCGATGAAGGCTGGCACGTAGACGCCCAGTGCCTGGGTGAGCCAGATGGCGTCGTCGGCCGAGCTGCAACCGACATGGATGTGCTGGCCGAAGACCGTAAACTGCTTGGCGAGATAGCCGTAGCGCTGATAAAGGTTATCGAAACGATCGCCCGGACAAATGCGGCGATCCGGCCAGTGGTGGAACGGATGCGTTCCCCCGCCACAGACGCCGATGTTGTTGCGCTCGCAATGGTGGTGCAGCGTGTCCCGCAAACCGCCCAGATCTGCGGCAATGCCGTCGACGGTCGTTCGGGCCAAGGTGCTGATTTCGATCATGCTTTCGGTGATCTCCAGCTTGATCTCGCCAAATCGTCCATCGTAATCCAGGCTGCAGATCAGGTCGCTGGCACCGCGTGTCAGGTCAAAGTCGCGGTGTGATACCAGCTGCAATTCAAGTTCGACGCCCAGCGATAGCGCCGCACTCTCCTTGAAGGTACGTGGCTCGGTCAGGTTCATGCGATACCTCCGCGGTTGATCGTGCCGCGCTCGCATTCACCGGACCGTTGCAGCGCCAGCCGGCACAAAACCGGGCCAACGAGTTCCATCAACGCCGCTGCGAACAGGGACAAGGTCAGCGCTGAGCGCCCGACTTCCGGATACAGCGCAGCAATTTCATAGGCCATGAACACAGCGATGGCCGACAGTGGCTGTAGACCAACGCCAACCATCAGGCGTTTGGACAGCGGCAAGGTGCCGCCAGACCAGGCCAGCGCCCCCATTTTTGCGGCAGCCCGAACGATCAGCAGTCCGAGTGCCTGGCATCCCGAAAGCCAGGTAAAGTCATGCCAGGGCAATGAAGCGCCGACAATCACGAACAGGATGATGGCGAGCAGCCAGTGACCTTCCGGCAACCCGGTATAACGCAGTGTCTGCCGATGATCGCGGGCGGCCAGGCACAGGCCCATCGAAAACAGCGTCAGAAAGACCGGTGCCGCCAGCATGCGCGCAATGCCGACAGCCAGCAGCGCACAGGCCAGCAGTATAAAAACCTGGGCTGGCGAGCGTTTGGGTACGGCGCGTGCGATCGCCAGGGCCAGCGATGCACCGGCACACCCCACCACCAGGCTTCCTGCCACCACCCACAGCGGATGCACAATCGCATTTAACCAGCTGCCACTTGATTCGGCGTGAACAATGCCGAGCACCACGGCAAAGGCACAGAAGGAGGCTGCCGAGCCGATGGCGGTATGCAGGATGATGCGTTCGGTGACCTGACCTTGCGCCTTGGCTTCTTCAATGGTCAGCAATACGACCGCCGGGGCGGATACCATGGTCACAGCGGCGGTTGCCGCGGCCCACGCGGGTGTCAGGCCGGCTACCCAACGCGCAAACACAAAGATGACGGCGAACGACAGGAGAATGTCGGCCAGCGTGCTGCGCAGCAATTCAGGGTTACGGCGAAGCCAGCTCAAATCAAGGCGCCGCCCGACCTCGAGCATCAGCAATCCGAGCGCAGCGTCGGCAATCGGCCGAGCCTGCGCCAGACTGTCGATACTGATCCAGCCCAGTAACGACGGGCCAAAGAGGGTGCCTGCCAGTACGTAGCCGATCAGTTTTGGCCAGCCAAATTGTTTGTGCAACCATTCACCCATCAACAACCCGACGACCAACAACAGGCTGAACAGGGCTAGCGAGTCCATCTGCTCGGGGAAAGGCGGCAAAAATGGCAGGCGCTCCTGCGCGCTGTCCCAGGCGGAACGCATCGGCGCCACTATGCCGATCAGCATTTCGAGCCCCCTCGTTCAGTCCGCATTTTTTTGGCCTTTCGCGTGGATCACCTGCTTACGCCGACACTCAGCAAGCTTCCCGAACAGTCAACCCGGTTTTGTCGAGATCTGCGCATTTGCCCGTAACCATAGTCATCGACAGGGTATGCCTTACCATCGCCGCGCCCGTGCGGCAGTCAGAAATTCATCAAGTATGGGATCGCAGTTCAGCAAATCAGGACTGCCGGGTGGATGAAACTCGGGGTGCCATTGCAAACCCAGGACATAGGGCTTGCCCTCCAGACGTATGGCTTCAATCAGGCCGTCTTCTGTACTTTTCGCTTCGACGCGCAGCCCCTTGCCCAAGGCCTTGATGGCCTGGTGGTGGATAGAAATGACCTTGCCGCCAGCAGATTCCGGATAAAGCTTGCTGAGGCCACCCCCTGCTTCCCAGACGATGGCGTGGGCGTGCCGGTCGTAATCATCGTGAACATGAATGTCTGGCTGGTGGTACTGGGTGGCAATGTCCTGATACAAAGTACCGCCCAGCGCAACATTGATCAGCTGTGCTCCCCGGCAAATGCCAAGGACGGGTCTGCCCGCCTCCATGAACTCATGGAGCAACTCCATTTCGTAGGCATCGCGCAAGCGATCACCTTCCCATTCCGGTTGCAGGGCTGTTTCTCCATACGATTGCGGGCTCATGTCGGCCCCGCCTTGCAGGACCAGTCCGTCCAGATATTGCGGATAGTCGGACAGGCGAATGCTGCTTCGGTGCACCATGCCATCACCGCTCACCGAGGGGATCATCAACACCATCACGTCCCGCGACATGACCCAGTGCGCCACCGATTGCTCCAGGTATTGCAGAGACTTGGATTGCAGACCAGTGGCCCCGGGCTGCGGATGGTAGATCCGGGCTGATAGACCGATACGCAAAGGGCGACGCGTCATGATTGGCCTCCTTGTCTTGTCTGCTTGCGCGGCGTTGACGACCATCTATGGTCGACGGGTCTTGCTAACACCATTGCTTGGCAATTATTTCAACGAACCAAACCTGGTTGCCAGATGCTGCGTCAATCCGCTCTGCCCCAACCTGCCGGCTGCTTGGCGCTTGGCTGCGACTGCGGCGAAACCGCAAGCGTCGAATTGAAAAAAAAGGGGGACAAGCCCCCTGAAAACCCTTGTCGAAAAGGATCGTTAGAACACGCCAGAAACAACATGTGTTAACAATTCAATTTTAGTTCAAAAATTGAACAGTCGTTCATCTTCAACGACAAAAATTGCGCTCAGGTGCTGGCGAACAGGCATCGATGTCGACTTAGCACCGGTCGACTAAAAAGTGCACGATGCCCGGCCCTGCGAGCAGGGCCGCCATTTTCAAATTTGCGCGTTTTTTCTGGTTGACCGTGGTAGACGTCGCGGCGCCTTTCAACGCGGAGGCAGGGCCCGATGAGATCCATGCCTCACGGCCCTTGAATCAGCCTTCGGAGACAGCCTTCAGAATCAAGGGCAGCAGCGCTTCCGGCAGTTTGATGCCACCACGGGTGGCGAAGGTGTGCGCGGTGCCGGACATCTTTTTCCAGGTCTTGCGGATGATGCCGAGCCACTTTTCCTCGGTGTATTCGGCATGCTGTCCGGCAAAGCCGAGCATGTAGTGCTCGATGAATACCAGGCTGGTGACATCTTCCAGCATCTGGGTATCAGGGTTTGTCTTGATACCCTGCTTGCTGACAGCTGTTTTGACCTGCTCGATCATCACGGCGTCGTAACCCGCCTGCGCCATCAGTTCGCCTGCGATTTGCGCATGAATCTGATAGAGCCCTGTACGCCATGCAAAATAGCCTGGCTTGCCGAGCGGGTAGTTGCTGCGCGGTACCGTCCATCGCTGGATATGCTGTGCGCGCACCGCCAATTGGGCCACTTCGCTCGCCTCCGGGGCAAATCGACCGATCATGTCGGTCATGCGTTGGGCGTAGCGCAATTCTTTGGGCTGGCCGTCGTCGAGATTGGGGTCTTGCGCATTGGCAGCGTCGAACAGGGCAATGGCTTTATTGAAGCGTTCCAGGTTGGCAATCATTGAATCTCTCGTGGCGGCGTGTGGGTAGAGGACATAAAAAAGCCCTGCAACTGTAGCAGGGCTTTCTGTTTCCGACACGCTTCACGCGGGCATCAGCCCATGTGGTTGCCGCCATTACAGGCAAAGTTGGCGCCGGTGGTGAAACCGGATTGATCAGAAGCCAGCCAGGAGACGATGGAGGCGATTTCTTCCGGCTCGCCCAGACGCTTGACAGGAATGGTGGCGACAATCTTTTCCAGTACGTCGTCGCGAATGGCGCGAACCATATCGGTTCCGATATAGCCCGGCGAAACGGTATTGACCGTGACACCCTTGGCGGCAACTTCCTGTGCCAGGGCCATGGTGAAACCGTGCATGCCGGCCTTGGCGGTGGAGTAGTTGGTCTGTCCGAACTGGCCGCGCTGGCCGTTCATGGAGGAAATATTGATGATCCGGCCCCAGCCGCGATCCAGCATGCCATCAACGACTTGCTTGGTGACAAAGAAAAGCGAATTCAGATTGGTATCAATGACGGCCTTCCAGTCTTCGGCGGTCATTCTCCTGAACTGGCCATCCTTGGTGATGCCGGCGTTGTTCACCAGTACATCGATTTGGCCGACTTCAGCCTTGACCTTGTCAAAGGCAGCCTTGGTGCTGTCCCAGTCGGAGACATTGCCTTCCGAGGCGATGAAGTCGAAGCCGAGGGCCTTCTGCTCGGCCAGCCAACGATCCTTGCGTGGTGAATTGGGTCCGCAGCCCGCCACGACGGTATAGCCATCCTGAGCAAGACGCTGGCAAATAGAGGTTCCGATGCCGCCCATGCCACCGGTTACGTATGCAACTTTTTTACTCATTCAGGTATCTCCTTGGCTGTGATTATGAATTACGGACTGTAACTATAGCCAAAATTACGCGATATGCAATAGATTTACCGAAGCGTGATTGACAAAAACAGCACGGGAAATCAGTCCCCCGATTCTTCCTGCCAGCCAGACAAGAAGCCGCATCACCATTCGCCCCGATTCTGCTTTCATCAGCCGGTCGGAGGCTTGCCGACTTAGAATCCTGTTTTTGCCCTTTTCGCGGTCTTCTCGTCATCCATGCGCCTCCTCCACACCTCCGACTGGCACCTTGGTCAGCATTTCATGGGCAAGAGCCGACAAGCCGAACATCAGGCGCTGATCGACTGGTTGGTGATTCAGGTCGATGAACAGGCGGTAGATGCCGTATTGGTAGCCGGCGATATTTTCGATACCGGTACCCCGCCGAGCTACGCCCGTGAGTTGTACAGCCAACTGGTGGTGCGTTTGCATGCTGCGGGGGTGAGTCTGTTGCTGCTCGGTGGCAATCATGATTCCGTGGCGACACTGAGTGAAAGCCGTGAACTGCTGGCCTGCCTGACAGCGACCGTCGTACCAGCAGCCTCGGCAGAGGCCGCTGCGCAGGTGATCGTCCTGCCCCAACGCAATGGCGAGCCGGGTTGCATCGTATGCGCCATTCCCTTCATCCGGCCGCGCGATGTGCTGCAAAGCGTCGCCGGGCAAAGTGCAGAAGACAAGCAGATTTCTCTGCAAGCCGCCATTCAAGGGCATTACCTGGCGGTGTATGAAGCCGCCTGCGCTCGCCAGAAAGTATTGACGGCTGCGCTTGGCCGCCAATTGCCGCTGGTTGCTACCGGGCACCTGACCACGGTGGGTGCCAGTACCAGCGAATCGGTGCGTGAAATCTACGTCGGCGCGCTGGAGGCATTCCCGACCAACGCCTTTCCGCCGGCCGATTACATAGCGCTCGGGCATATCCACCGCCCGCAACGGGTCGGCGCACAAGCGCACATCCGCTATTGCGGCTCGCCGATTCCGCTCAGTTTTGACGAAGCGAAGCAGCAAAAGGAAGTGCTGCTGGTCGATCTTGACGCCAGCGGATTGAAAGCGGTCACGGCCCTGCCCGTACCGTGCTTTCAGGGGCTGGTCGCGGTCAGTGGCAATCTGTCCACGCTGGCCGGTGCCATTGGCGCAGCGGCCGCCCAAGGCACGCGCGAACGCCCGGCCTGGCTGGAAGTCACGGTGGCCGAAGATGATTACCTGGCCGACCTGCCAGCGCGCATCGAGGCGCTGACTGAAGGCTGGCCGGTCGAGGTGCTGCGCATTCGTCGCCAGCGCGGCAACACGACCGCCAGTCTGACCACAGACGCCAGCGAAACGCTGGACGAGCTCAGCCCGCACGATGTTTTCGCCCGCCGCCTGCAGCAGGAAGAACTGGCCGACGATCTGCAACGGGCGCTCAGCGAACGCTTCCGCAACATCGTCACGGCCTTGCAGGAGGAAGCGAAATGAAAATCCTCAGCCTGCGCCTGAAAAACCTCAATTCGCTCAAGGGCGAATGGACCATCGACTTTACCCAGCCGCCCTTCACCGACAATTGCCTGTTCGCCATCACCGGTCCGACCGGCGCCGGCAAGTCAACGTTGCTCGATGCCATCTGCCTTGCGCTCTACCACGAGACGCCGCGCCTGAAGAGCATTTCGGCTTCGGCCAATGACATCATGACGCGGCACACCGCCGATTGTCTGGCCGAGGTGGAGTTCGAGGTCAAGGGCGCCGTCTACCGCGCCTTCTGGAGCCAGCGCCGTGCCCGCGACAAGATCGACGGTGCGCTGCAGGCGCCCAAGGTCGAATTGGCTAGCCGTGACGGCACCATTCTGAGCACGCAGACGAACGACAAATTAAGCCAGATCGCTAAAATTACGGGCCTCAACTTTCAGCGTTTCACCAAGTCCATGCTTTTGGCCCAGGGCGGTTTTGCAGCCTTCCTGAATGCCAGCGCCAACGAGCGAGCCGATCTGCTCGAAGAATTGACCGGCACCGAAATCTACGGTGACATCTCGCGCCGGGTTTTCGAACAATCGCGCGACGCCAAGCATTTGCTCGACCAACTCAAGGCACGTGCCGACGGGATGGCGCTGCTGACCACTGAGCAGCGCGCCGAACTGCAATTGAAGGCCGCTGACTTCGACAAACAGCTGGATGACGTGCAGGCCGAGCACCGGATTGCCCAGGCGCAGCGCCAGTGGCGGGTCGATCTAAGTCAGTGTGCGCAGGAAGCCAAAGCTGCAGAAATCCAGTTGGGGCAGGCCACGGCTGCACTGGAAGCAGCAGCGCCAGAACTCCAGCGCCTCGCCGCCAGCGAACCCGCCGAAACCCTGAAGCCATTGCACCAGATCCAGCAGCAGGCCGAAGCGACCAGTCGGCAGACCGAGCGCGCGTTGACGGCGAGTCATGGCGAGCGAGAAAAGCTGCAAGCCGATCAGTGTCAACAGCACCAGACCGCACACGCGCTCGCCAATCGCATCGCCGAACTGGCCAGCAAGCAGTTGCAGCTCACCCGGCAGGAACGCCAGCAGTTAGATGCGTTCTGCCTCGCCCATCCGCAACGCGCCGCGCTTGGAGAACGACTCGGTGCCTGGCGCCAGCAGTTCGAACAACGAGGCAAACTCCAGCAAGACATCGCCGCGCAGCAGTTGGCGGGGCAAAAACTTGATCAGGAACAGCTCGACCTCGCCCGCAAGCTTCCGGCACAGATGTCCACGGTCAACGCGAAAAAAGAGGCAAAAACGAAAGCCGAGGCAGTCTTGCAAACGGCAGAGGCCGAACAAATGCAACGCCTCTCTGGCCAAACGCTGGCCGAACTGCGCGGGCAATGGCAAACCCAACAAGCAGGCCTCAACCGCTGGCAACAACTTGATATCGTCGCCCGCCGGCGGCGCGAGCTGGCCACCCAGCAAACGGCGCAGACCGCCCAGCTGCAGCAGGGCCAGCAAAAGATCAATGCGCAGGAAAAAGCGCTGCTGGCGCTCCGCGAGCAGCATAACGAACTGAAGGCCCAGGTGGCCGACAAGCAGAAGCTGCTCGAACAGGAACGCCGCATCCAGAGCCTGGAAGCGCATCGCCAACAACTGCAGCCCCACGAACCCTGCCCGCTCTGCGGCTCACCCGATCATCCGGCGATTGACGCCTATCAGGCCCTCGACATTTCGGCCACCGAAACTGCCCTGAAGGAAAAGCAGGCGGCACTCGACGCGCTGATCCAGAAAGGCCAGCAAGCCAGGGCCGATCAGGCCTCCAGTCAGGCCACCCAGAAGGAATGGCAGAGCCAGGTCGACAAGACCGCACAGGAGATCATCCGAAGTCGGCGCGAATGGGACGAACAGATCAGCGCAGTCAGTTCCCTGGGCGCCGATGATTGGCAGCAGGCCGAGCGCTTGCAGCGTGGCCACGACACGGCGGCAGAAGCACTCGCCCGGCTTGCCGAGCGTCTGAAAAACGCCGATCTTGGCGAACACGCGCTGACTCAGGCCCGCAAGGCGGCGGCAGACAGTGTGCAGGCCTTGCAAGAGGCGACCAGTCAGCTGGCCTTGCTGCAACAGGCCATGCAGACCGGCGAGATACGGCAGGCTGAATTGACCCTGGCCAAGCAGACCCGCCAGCGGGAACTGGCTGAGCTGGAGAATCGCCTGAGCGCAAGTTTGGCTGAAGCCGGTTTTGATCTGCCAGCCGATCCGGAGACATGGTTCAAGGCACGCGATGCCGAATGGCAACACTGGCTGCAGACCGAGCGCCGTCGGCAGGCGCTGGGCGAAACGCTGAACAAACAGCAAACCCAGACCGAAGCCGCCCAAGCACAAGCAGCGCAGTGGGATGACCGCTGGCAACTGCTGCGGTCAACCGGAAAAAATGACCAAAATCCAAATATGCCTGACGCGCTGGAACGGGTTGAGCAGACCCTGCCGGCCGATGCGGATCTGGACAGCGCACTCGCCCGCTGTGCCGACGACACCACCCGCCTGAACCAAACCCTGGCGGCGCTGGCCGGCCGGCAGGCGCAATTGACCAGTACCCTTGGACTGCAACAGAAAGCCCTGAATGAAGCTAATCTGAACTGGCAGAACGCCCTTTCAGCCAGCCCGTTTGCAGATCTCGCCGCTTTTGTCGCCGCCCTGCTTCCGGCCGAAGAACGGCAGCGCCTGGTGCACTTGAAGGAAGCTCGGCAACTCGCCCGCCAGCAGGCCGAAGCCTTGTTCAAGGCGGCGAACGAAAAGCAGCGTCGCTTGCAATCTACGCCGCCCGCCAGCCGTGCATCGGCGTCGGCGGGTACCCCTGCCCCCATTCCGCCATTGCCGGAACTGGACGATAAACTCGCCACGCTGGACACTCAACGTCGCAGCTTGAGCGAACAACTCGGCGCCCAGCGCGCCCTGCTCGCCAGCGATGAACAGCGCCGCCTCAACCAGCAAACCCTGTTTGCCGAAATCGCCATGCAAACGACTGAAGCGGATATCTGGCAGCGGCTCGACAGCCTGATCGGTTCAGCCAAGGGCGATAAATTCCGAAAATTCGCCCAGGGGTTAACGCTCGACCACCTTCTCCTCCTTGCCAACCGGCACCTGGCCAAGCTGCACGGCCGCTATCTGCTGCGCCGCAAAACCACCGGCGAACTGGAACTGGATATCGTCGACGGCTGGCAGGGCGAAGTTGCCCGTGACACGCGCACGCTGTCCGGCGGCGAGAGCTTTCTGGTCAGTCTGGCGCTGGCCCTTGCCCTTTCGGATCTGGTCAGCCACAAGACCTCGATCGATTCGCTTTTCCTCGACGAAGGTTTCGGCACGCTCGATGGCGACACCCTGGAAGTTGCGCTGAATGCCCTTGATTCCCTCAACGCCAGCGGCAAGATGATTGGTGTGATCAGCCATGTGGACGGCATGAAGGAACGGATTTCCGCGCAGATCCGGGTCGAAAAAGGGGGGGGCGTTGGCTATTCCCGCCTGGTCGTCTGATGATCAAAACCAGAAACCTGATTCGCGAAATTACATTAGAATACGCTTATATTTAGTCCGGCGGCACTTGTCGCACGCCTTATTCAGCCTTTGGAGATTCCCATGTTCAAACCCGCCCACGAACTCGTTCAAGAAGCCAAAAAATCCGTCAAGGAATGCGGCCCCGCCGCCATCCACGATAACTTCTCGGTTCCGGATGCCCTGCTGATTGACGTTCGCGAGCCTGATGAATACCGGCAAGGGCACATTGCCGGATCGGTGAATATTCCGCGAGGCATGCTGGAATTCAAGATTTCCAACGAACCCGCGCTGCAAAGTCTGACGCGTCCCATCATCGTGTATTGCAAGACCAGCGGTCGCGCAGCGCTGTCGGTGGTTGCCATGCAATCCATGGGCTTTCAGAACATCACGTCGCTGGCCGGCGGCTTCGATGCCTGGGTCGCCGAAGGCCATCCGGTTGTTCAGCCCAATCTGGTCTCATTCGAATAAATACCGGCGCCAGACCGGGTCCGGCCGGCTATTCAGCCATTCATGATTTCTGGCTGAAGCAGCGCTCAACCGGACGCCGGCGGAAAGACTAGCGCAGCACCGATGCGTACCCCTCCTCCGCCAGTACCTGCCTGACCGCAGGCCGAGTCAGCATGCGCCGATAGTGCGCCTGACAATTCGCCGGAAGCGGAATGCCGATGCGGTCGGCCCAGAATTCCACGTAAAACAGCGCTGCATCGGCAATGGTGAAGGGACCGACGACGTATTGCCGCCCGACCAGTTCACGATTAACGATGGCAAATGCCTTGTCGATGATCTGACGGCCCTGGGCCTTGACGGATTCGTGATCGGAACGGCTCGGCGCGAAGCGTTCGGTGGTAAAGATGCGGGCAAATCCCTGCGTGTGCAGCGTATGCACGACGTAGTTCATGACACTGAGCGCCTGCACTTCGTCTTTCAGGTCTTCGGGTAGCAGCTTGCGTTTCGGATAGCTACGCGCGAGCCACCAGGCAATGGCAGAAAACTCGGTGAGCGCCGTGCCGTCATTGAGGACCAGTGCAGGGATGCTGCCTTTGGGATTGATGGCCGCGTAATCGGCCTTGTACTGATCGCCCGCCAGGAGATTGACGATGCTTGCCTCGAAGACCAGGCCGCATTCTTCCAGCAGGATATGGATCCCGGTCGAGCAGGAGCCGGGGGTCATGTAGAACGTCATCGTCATTCGCTGTCGTCTGCCTCCGTGGTGTCGGCAAACAGCCCCTGTTGGCAAATCATGGCCTTGAAGGCTTTCATCACCGGACGGGAAATCGCCGTTTCCGCCAGTACGCGTTTTTCGTAGATCAGATTTCTCAGCGCATCGCTGGCATCGACGCGCGCCTGATCGATCAATCGGTGTTCATCATCGCCAAGCTTCAATCCGGCGCGGCCTTTTACAGCGTCGTAGAGGCGGGTCATGACCTGCTTTTCCACGCCGTTCATCTTGCATTTTCCATCCAGGATCTTGAGCATGACCGCGACGGCGCAGTCAATGTCACTGGGCGACAATGATTGCTGCGTCACCCAGAGGCTGACAGGCACGGCATTCATCCGGGTTCGATGCCTGACATGGCTGCCGCGAGTGGCTCATACCCGCCGTCAACGCTGAATACCTTCGCATAGCCGAAGTCTATGAACATCTGGGCGAATGTCTTGCTCGCATTTCCCTGGTGGCAATAGATCACCACCGACATCTCCTTGGGCATGCGTCTTAACCAGGCCAGCAGGCGATCTTCGGATAAATGGGCGGCACCATCGATATGCCCGCGTCGGTAGCTGGCCATATCGCGAACGTCGAAAATGGTGGCTTGTGGTTCGGCACGAATCAAGGCAGCAGCATCGGCGGCAGACAGGCACCGAAAGACATTTTTTTCAGTCGTCATTGTGTTGATTGGCAATCAATGAAGTCAGACGAACAGGCCCATGCAATTCTGATGCCATACCAACGGCGTCACTGAACGCCGCTGTTGGCGACCATGCCAGGCGAACTTGTTCGCCACGTTGTCGCCTTTACGACAGAAAAGCGGATTCACCCTGTTGTCAATGCAATCACCTCAATAAGGCGTGGTCGCGCACGCAGTGGCGTATGCGACATGCGGGAAGCGGACATCAGGATTCGAATAAATGATTCGATAAAAATCCACGGCGCATAGCGCAGCCGATATACTCATATCCAGCGTCTACCTCGGAAGGCGCCACTTCGACACCTCCCAAAATAAGGAATAAAAATGCACACAAGACTGTCCCTGTCTGTTCTTGCAGCACTCCTCTGCCTGCCGGCGGTGAGTCAGGCCCAGCAATGCGCGACCGGGTTTACACCGGCCGCCGTGACTGGCCGGGTAACGACCCTGAACATCTCTGCCACCAAACAGGTTGGTCAGCTTTGCCTGACCATGACAGCTGCCGATGGCAGCGAAGTATTTGACGACTGTGGCGCGCTGGTTGGCAAAATCACCTCGCAGGACTTGTCGACGGGGGCCAGCACGCTCAACCATACGGCGGTATTTGAGCTGACGGATTCTTTCCAGACCTACCAGGATGTGGCACAGATCACCGGTGTGCTTGAAACCGGCCCGGACGGCGCACCCTGTGCATTCTCTGTCGTTGAGCACATGACCAAGTTCAAATGGGGAACGGGCATTTTCAACGGTGCCACCATCGATGTGGTTGCCCAGGGAAGCATCAGCTTCTGCCCGACGAAGAATCTGAACACCTTCCAGTTGAGCGGCCAGGGTTGCGTGCGTAACCGCCGCCGTTAATCGCAACATCGTTTGTTTGGCAAACCCGGCATTCTCCGGGTTTGTCCGATATTATCGGGAAGCCCGTCTTCCCGCTGCTGCGCTTGGCCATCGCCATTAGTCCTGACGCCCTTCGCCCCGCTTCGACGCTCAGGATCGAAGCCGACCCGGATGAAGATGGCAACAAATGCCGGATGGTATTGATGGATCTGACCTGAACACCTGCGCTGGCGATCACTGTATAGGCCATCGTGCAAAGCTTGGTCAGATGCGGTGATTCCGAATGGCTAAATTCTGCTGGCGAAAATGGCTGGAAACCAATCAGAAAACTGCCCCAAGACTCGTTATCCAAGCTGCCCTGGGTACTCAATGACAGACAATGTGGTCTAGCGTACAGAGCCGCCCAAGCATTCTGCTCAAGATGATCAATGCGAGGACATCAAATCCCCCCCGTCTTCCCGAATGAGCAATGCTGATTGGAGAAAATCATGAATAGAAATACAAAATGCCTTGTCGCGTCCCTTTGGGTCACTGTGGCCATGCTCGCATCGTCAGCACCGGCATGGAGTGCAGACACCGCGTTAGAGATTGAACAGGTCAAGCAACAAACGATGGCCGTACCTAGCATACAGCGAGAAGTCGCAAAAGCTACCGGCAACGACGCAAAGATGATCGACATAGCCACCACGCCCCACAAGGTCACGATAACCGTCATCAACAGCAAATTAAATGATGCGAAAGATACGGATCGGGAGGCTGAGGCATCGACGATTGTTTCCACGTTTGCGCGTGCCGTTTCCGGAAAAGCGCCGTTTGCCCAAGTTGTCGTGGTTCATGTGAACTATGTCAAACGGACTGGCACTCAAGATAAGGCAATCCAGCAACTTGACTTCAACAAGTCTCCCGCGGGCATCTTTGTTCCACATAACTCATGAAATAACGGAGAAAATATCAGGGTCGAACTATCGGCTTCCCATCATCATGAAAACGTCTGATGGTTCAGGCCGATAGCCGGCAATCAAAGTGGTTTTTTGGAGTTGTTTATCTCGTGGCAACTCCTGAATGAAATCATTTACGGCACCAGTTCTTGCCCCGATGGTGCTTGAATTTCTTTACGAGTGACGGGCAGATCAGGTGTCATTTATGCAGTGGCGAAACACAAGGGAACACTACGGATCAGCCGCCATCGGTCTCCACTGGTTAATGCTGCTTATCCTGGTCGCAGTCTATGCCAGCATTGAAATGCGGACGTTTTTCCCGAAAGGCAGCGATCCGCGCGAGTTGATGAAGCTTTGGCATTTCATGCTCGGGCTTTCAGTTCTCACGCTGGTATCGATACGCGCGGTGATCCATGTGATCGGACCTTCCCCTGATATTCAGCCTGTTCCGCCAAAATGGCAGAGCCTGCTGGCCCGATCGATGCATATCCTCCTCTATCTGTTCATGATCGCCATGCCGTTGGCAGGCTGGCTTTTACTCAGTGCGGAAGGAAAACCGATTCCGTATTTCGGACTTCATTTGCCGGCGCTAATCAGCCAAAACAAGGCCACGGCCGAGTTGATCAAGGAAGTCCACGAAACAGTCGGGAATATCGGATATTTCATCATCGGTTTGCATGCAGCTGCAGCGTTGTTTCACCACTACATCGTGCGGGACAATACACTGATTCGGTTGCTGCCGGGCAAGCGCCGCCCTTAGCAGGGGCATGAGAGAACAGAATGATTGATTCATCATGCCGCCCGAACTTCTCCGAGGGCTAACCCGCGACGAGGCAACCGCCCGGCTGGCGGCCGATGGCCCCAATGAACTGGGCGCCAACCAGCGACGCACTCTGCTTGCCATCGCTGGAGAGGTTGCCCGCGAACCCATGTTTCTGCTGTTACTCGGCGCAGGGGCGATATATTTCGCCATGGGCGATCCCCACGAAGCACTGATTTTGCTCGGTTTCGTGGCCATCATCATGGTGGTCACCATTCTGCAGGAGCGTCGTACCGAGAATGCACTGGAAGCCCTCCGCGATCTGTCCAGTCCACGAGCCCTGGCCATTCGGGATGGTGCCCAAACGAGGATTCCCGGCCGCGAAGTCGTTCGCGAAGACCTTTTGATCCTGTCGGAAGGCGACCGTATTCCCGCCGACGGCGCAGTCCTGCAAGCACATGAACTGGCAGTCGACGAATCGATGTTGACGGGCGAGTCCGAAGCGGTCGTGAAGTTTGCCGACGGTGGCGTGGTTTTCGCGGGTACGCTGGTCGTCCGTGGTCAGGGAATGATCAAGGTCAGTGCCATTGGTAGCGCGACTGAACTCGGACGCATCGGGAAATCGCTTCAGGATATTGCCGTTGAATCGTCACCGCTTCGCGAGGAAATGGGTCGCTTGACGCGCCGACTGGCGGTGATCGGCATCGGCCTGTGCCTGGCGCTGGCACTTCTCTACTGGACTTTGCGAGGAAGCTGGCTCGATGCCCTGCTGGCCGGCATTACGCTGGCGATGGGGATTCTGCCCCAGGAATTTCCGGTCATCATGATCATTTTCCTGGCCATGGGGGCACGTCGAATTGCCAACCAGAAAGTGCTGACGCGACGTCTCAATGCGATTGAAACCCTGGGCGAAACCACGGTTCTTTGTGTCGATAAAACAGGAACGCTGACCCAGAACCGCATGGCCGTTGCCGCGCTGTCGGTGGATGGAAACCTCCTGGAGATCAAGGACATTGCTGGAACGGAGCTTCCCGAGCCCTATCACGAGTTGCTTGAATACGCCGTGCTGGCCAGCGAAATCGATCCGCATGACCCGATGGAGCAAGCATTTCACCGTTTTGCTGGCGATTTACTGGCGGATACCGATCACTTGCATCCGACTTGGTCCTTGGCAAAGGAGTACGAGCTTTCCCCTGAACTTCTTGCCATGTCACATCTATGGAAAGACGAGACCAGCAAGCAAAACATTGTCGCCACGAAAGGAGCACCGGAAGCCATCGCCGAACTCTGCCACCTGCCGGAAGCCGACCGGAAAAGCCTAGCTCAGCAGGCCGAGATCATGGCCGATCGAGGTTTGCGCATTTTGGGCGTGGCCAAGGCCAGACATGGCGTTCAGGATGGCTTTCCGGAGATACAGCATGATTTCGATTTCGAGTTCATCGGGCTGATCGGACTGGCTGACCCGCTCCGCCCAGAAGTGCCCGCTGCAGTAGCCGAGTGCCTGACAGCCGGTATTCGGGTGGTGATGATTACCGGTGATCATCCACGTACCGCTCGCGCCATCGCCGCCAGCGCTGGCATTGACAGTCGCGAGGTCATCACCGGAACAGAACTTGAGTCGATGGAGGTGAAAGCACTTTCCGCACGTATCACCTCTGTCAGCATCTTCGCCCGCGTCACACCGCAGCAAAAACTCGCCATTGTCGAGGCGCTCAAGGCAAATGGCGAAGTCGTGGCCATGACAGGCGACGGGGTCAATGATGCACCGGCCCTGAAGGCTGCGCATATTGGTATAGCCATGGGCAAGCGAGGGACGGATGTCGCTCGCGAGGCAGCCTCGCTGGTATTGCTTGAAGACGACTTTGGCGCCATCGTCGCAGCCATCCGCCTGGGGCGACGCATCTTTGCCAATCTCCGACAGGCAATGGTTTATACCCTGGCAGTCCATATCCCGATCATCGGTTTGTCAGTTCTGCCGGTGGTGTTCGGCATGCCGCTGATTCTGGCGCCGATTCACATTGCCTTCCTTGAACTGATCATCGACCCGGCATGCTCCATTGTGTTTGAAGCCGAGCCAGGGAACCCGGACCTGATGGAACAGCCTCCTCGATCAGTCAGAGAACATCTTGTTTCCTCACGGCAACTTGTCCTTAGCCTGGTACAGGGATGCTTAGTTACGCTGGCCGCTTCTGGTTTCTATTTCTGGTGTTTGTCGACCGGCATTGCAACGGACGGGGCTCGGGCATTGGCCTTCATTGTTCTGATTGTGGCAAATGCTGTGTTGATTTTCCCGAGTCGTTCTCCGGAGTCAGGGTGGCGCCAGATGCTTGCTGGGCTGACGCCCGTGGTGCCGTGGGTGCTGGGTGGCACGCTGCTGGGACTCTTGCTCACTATCTGCGTCCCGGCTATTGCTGCAGCCTTTGCTTTTCAGACGCCAACAATTCAGCAAGGCTTGGTGGCTTTGGGGGCCGGTTTGGGAATGGTTATTCTTTTCGAGATCACGAAGGAAGTGCTGAACATTTCGCAGCCGAGGCGAGGCTCAAGCGGGAAATAATCGATCTTTTAGTCGATTACGTGTCGCTGTTATGGACCGCGCTCAAGCGCTCGGAAACGTACTCGCCACGTGCAGCTGAATTATTTTCCTGGCCGTTTTGTGCACACCAGGCGAAGAACTCTTCAGGAACAATCTGATATTCGAGTGCTAGAACACCGGAGCGCTGAAAGTTGCGGCGGGCGGTAACGGCCATCGCCTTCCATTTTTCGAACGACTCCTCAAAACACTCCGGATCAACCGCCGTGGCCTTGACCTTCGCCCAGGTTTCCGCAGTGTACCAGGTGACGCCGATAACCAGCGACTGCGTCCGCCGCTTGGCTTTGATGCTTTGGTAAAGGGTGGGCTTTTTCATGATCGTGTGCGTGGGAGTTCGGGGAAACTGTTCGCGCTATTGTAGAACTGCCATTCTGCAAAAATCTGAAAATCAAAAATCGAGGCGCGCGAAATGTCTGGCACGTAGGTGAATGACCGTCTTTTTTGTCACGACAGATACGGCGACCAACGCTCCATGAGAAAATTCGTCCATGCGCCCCCTCGCCTTCGTCGACCTTGAAACCACCGGTGCCACCGCCACCCACGACCGCATCACCGAAATCGGCATTGTCGAAGTCGATGCGGACGGCACGGTGCGCGAATGGCAGCAACTGGTCAATCCCGGCATGCGGATTCCCCCTTTCATCGAGCAACTGACGGGCATAAGCAATGACATGGTGGCTGATGCGCCGCCGTTTGAAACCGTTGCGGCCGAGACCATGAAGCGGCTGGAAGGCAGGCTGTTCATTGCCCACAACGCTCGCTTCGACTATGGTTTCCTGAAAAATGAGTTCAAGCGCCTGGGTATCACTTTTCGCGCCTCCGTGTTGTGCACGGTCAAACTGTCACGCACGCTGTTTCCGGAACACAAGCGTCACAATCTGGACAGCCTAATCGAGCGCCACGACCTGCAGGCGGCCGCCCGCCATCGCGCGCTGGCGGATGCCCAGTT
>DAOLIO010000029.1:0-20689 GCA_035328505.1 Azonexus sp. | reverse complement strand
CTGACGCGACCCGAACCCATCACGCTGAGCATCGAGCAGTTGCAAACCACGACGACCCCTCATGAGGTCAAGGTTACGTTCGGGCAGCACTACCAAGCCGGGGATTTCAGCGAAACCGTCCGCAAAGCACTGATCTGGCGCAAGCAAGCCGGGCGCTGGCTTATTGTTCAGGAGCGTACACTGCTGTGAGCGATGGAGAGCGACGCGCCTCAAAGCCGCTCGCCTTGAACAACGGCGAGTACAGGACAGTCCGGCGGACGCGGACCTTGCCATGAATCGGCGCCACCGCCCGGTTCTCGAGGAACTGGAACCCCGCATCCTCTTCTCGGCCGACCTCGCCGCCCTGACGGGCCCCAATCTGCTCGATACGGCCGACGTTCGCCAAGTGAGCGCAACAAGTACCACACCATCGACCGAACAAGTCCAAATCACTTCTGTTCAGACAAGCGCACGCGAAATTGTCTTCGTGGATACGCAAGTAGCGCACTGGGAGGATCTGGTCAGTGACATTGCCACAAACGCCGGCCAACGCAATCTTGATGTCGTATTGATCGACAGTGCGTCTGACGGCATAGCCCAAATTACGGAAGCGCTCGCCCAGCACCAGAATCTATCCGCGATACACATCATCTCCCACGGCCAGCCGGGTGAACTGCAATTGGGCTCAACTTGGCTCGACGCGAACACACTTCAGGACAATAGCGATGCCATTCAACAATGGGGTAACGCTTTAGGCGCGGACGCCGACATCCTGTTATACGGGTGCGATATTGCCCAGCAAGCTGACGGCAAAGCGTTCGTCGATACCCTGTCACGGTTAACCGGTGCCGACGTGGCAGCCAGCATCGATCCAACGGGCAATGCCAGTTTGGGCGGGGACTGGAACCTCGAGTATCAGGATGGTTTGATCCAGACCCCGGTTATCGTCAGCGATTACGCAAACAATAATTGGGTCGGTTTGCTGGTCACGCCAACGCTGACTTGGAACACCTTCCAGGGATCGGCGACAAGCGACGTATCCCAGAAAATCACCGTTGACGCCAGCGGCAACACGTATGTGGTCGGTTACAGCAGCGCCACCTGGGGTACGCCGGTGCGTGCCTTCAGCACCGGCAGTGATGGCTATGTTGCCAAGTTCGACAGCAATGGCAACCTGCTCTGGAACACCTTCCTAGGTGGAGCCGGCAACTGGGACCACGTCAATGGCGTCACCGTCGATGCAAGCGGCAACGTCTTCGTCACCGGCGAGAGCAACGCCACCTGGGGAGCCCCAGTACGGGCCTACACTGGCGGCATTGACGCATTCGTCGCCAAGCTCAGCGGCACCACCGGCGCCCTGACTTGGAACACTTTCGTTGGCAACGCCAGCAGTGACTGGAGCTACGGCATCGCCGTAGACGCCAGCGGAAACGCCTACATCGGCGGCGCCAGCCTCGGCACATGGGGCGCACCAACACGGGCCTTCACCGTATCCGCTGGCAATGCTGATGCCTTCGTGGCCAAGATCAGTAGCACCGGCACGCTCACCTGGAACACCTTCCTCGGCGGCACCGGATCGGATGGCATCCAGGCGCTGGCGCTGGACGGCAGTGGTAACGTCTATGTGGGCGGCTATAGCTCCACCGCCAGTTGGGGATCGCCGGTTCGGGCCTTCGGTGGCGGCTTCGACATGATGGCCGCCAAGCTCAGCAACGCTGGTGCGCTCACCTGGAATACCTTCATGGGCGGAACCGGTTACGAGGTTGTCCAGGACATGTCGCTGGATGCCAGCGGCAACCTGTATCTGGCGGGCTATGGTGACACAACGTGGGGCGCACCGGTCCGGGCGCTGAGTGGTGGCACTTACGACGCATTGGTGGTCAAGGTCACCAATGCCGGCGCCCTCTCCTGGAATACTTTCCTGGGTGCCAGTGGTGAAGACGAGGCGTATGGTATTGCAGTGGACACCAGCAGCAACGTCTATGTAACCGGCCGTAGCGATGCCACTTGGGGCAGCCCTTGGCGCGCCTACAGCGGGGGGGGGCTAGATGCCTTCGCCGCGCAACTGAACAGCAGTGGCAGCACCACATGGAATGCGTTTTTCGGCGGCGTCGGCACCGACGAGGCCAACGGCGTGGCCGTGGATGGCAGCGGCAACGTCTACCTGGCTGGAGACAGCGCCGCCACATGGGGAACACCGGTCCGTGCCTATTCGAGCGGCGTTGATGGCTTTGTAACCAAACTATCCACTACAAACTCGCTGATAGTCGACACCACTAGCGATGTCCTTGATGGCACAACTACATCAATCGCCAGCTTGCTGGCCAACAAGGGTGCTGATGGAAAGATCAGTCTGCGCGAAGCGATCACGGCGGCCAACAATACTGCTGGTAGCGACACCATCAGTTTCAACATTGCTGGCACCGGCATCCACACGATCAATCTCCTGACGGCGTTACCGCAAATCACCGGTACAGTAAGCATTGACGCCACCACCGACGACAGCTTCACCGCCAATGGCAACCGCCCGGCCATCGTGCTTAATGGCGGCGGAAGCATTCAGGATGGTTTGGACTTGGTTGGCGGCTCGGACGGCAGCACGATCCGCGGTTTCATCATGCAGAACTTCGCGACCGTCGCCATCTTTGTCGGCACGAGCAATGGCAATACCATCGCCGGCAACTGGCTGGGCCTGGATTCTGCAGGAACCAGCGCGGCCAGCAACGGAACAGGCATCGAGTTATGGAATGCCAACAATAATGTCGTCGGCGGTACCACGGCTGCCGACCGTAACGTCATCTCTGGCGGCACCAACGTCGGCATGTCGATCAATACGAATAACGGCACCAGCACCGGCAACATCGTCATAGGCAACTACTTCGGCACCAATGCCGCCGGCACGAGCGCGGTCGGCAACACTGCCCAGGCTTTGTGGGTCAACGCTGCCAACAACACCATCGGCGGCGCCACGGCGGGCGCGGGCAACGTCATTAGCGGTACGACCTCGTGGGTTGGCGTGCAACTCACGCCCTCAGCCTCCGGAACCCTGATCGCCGGCAACCTGATTGGCCTGAACGCTGCCGGCACTGCGGCGATAGGCAACGCAGGCGGCGGGCTGTATATCGAATCAGCCAACAACATGATTGGCGGAACAACCGCCGCCAGCCGCAACATTATCTCCGGCAACGGTCTTTCCGGCATCGACATTACCGGCGCCACAGCCACCGGTAACACTGTCACCGGCAACTACATCGGCCTCAATGCCGCAGGGACCGCTGCCATCGCCAATGGCGAAACCGGCGTCATGATCGATACCGGCGCCTCCGGCAATACCATTGGCGGGGCCACCGCCAGCGCGCGCAACGTCATCTCGGGCAATACGCAGTACGGGGTGATCGTGACCGCCCAAAGCGGCTCCACTGCGAACAACATTATTCAGGGGAATTATCTGGGCACCAATGCTGCCGGCACCGCAGCGGTCTCGAATGGGGGGTTCGGCGTCGTCATCGATTATGCCGCCATCAACACCAGCATCCTCGACAACGTCATCTCGGGCAACACCAACACCAGTTGGAGCGCCTCCCGCGGCGGTATCTATTTGTACGCCAATGGCGCGACGATCCAGGGCAACAAGATCGGTCTGGACGCTACCGGCACAACCACCCTGGGCAACGGCGGCGGAGCATCCAGCGCAGGCATCTTCGAGGCGGGCGGTTCGAGCAATGTGCTGATCGGCGGCACTGGCGCCGGCCAGGGCAACACCATCACTGGCAATACCGGTCCAGGTGTTGTAGTCCTGGCCGATCCGGGTAACGTCAGAATGCTCGGGAATGCGATCTACGGCAATACCAGCCTGGGGATCGACCTCGGCAACAATGGCGTCACGATCAACGACGCCGGCGACGGGGACAGTGGCGCCAACAACCTGCAGAATTTCCCGGTACTGATGAGTGCAACGACGAATGGCAGTACGATCGTCGTTTCCGGTTCGTTCAACAGCACGGCATCCAGTTACTATCGCATCGAGTTTTTCTCCAGTCCATCGGCAGATAGCACCGGATACGGCGAAGGTCAGACCTATCTCGGTTACGTGAATGTCAGCACCAACGGTAGCGGCAATGCGACATTCAACACGACCTTATCGGCATCGGTGGCGGCAGGCCAATACATCTCGGCCACCGCAACACAATGCAACGCCACCTATACAACATTTACCAACACGTCCGAATTCGCGCAGAACATAACATCGCTCGCGCCTAACAATGCGCCAAGCGGCACCAACAAGACGCAAACCATCCTTGAGGATACGAACCACACATTCAGCATCGCCGATTTCGGTTTCGCTGATCCTGGCGACAGCCCCGGCAACAATCTTCTCGCGGTAACGATCACGACCCTGCCAACGGCCGGTAGCCTGACGCTATCCGGCGCAGCCGTGACCGCAAGCCAGAGCATCACCGCCGCCGACATCACGGCAGGCAAGCTGGTTTTCCAGCCGGCTGCCAACGCGAATGGCGCTGCCTATGCCAGCTTCACCTTCCAGGTTCAGGACGACGGCGGTACCAGCAATGGCGGGGTCGATCTCGACCCAACGCCCAACACGTTTACATTCAATGTCACTGCGGTCAGCGATCCACCGGTCAACAGCGTGCCGGGTGCTCAAAGCACCAACGAGGACACCACCAAGATATTTTCATCGGCCAACGGCAATGCGATTTCGATCACCGATTTAGACGCCGGCGGGGCGAACAATCAAGTCACACTCAGCGTCACCCACGGCACCCTGACCCTGGCCAGTACCGGCGGACTGACGTTTGTCAGCGGAGATGGCACCAGCGACGCGACGATGACCTTACGCGGCACTGCCAGCGCGATCAATACGGCTCTGAATGGCCTGAGCTTCAGCCCGACCGCCAATTACAACGGCAGCGCCACCCTGACGCTGGCAACCAAGGACTCCGTACTATTGAGTCTGGATATCGACACCAGCCTGCTCGGCCATTACACCTTCGACAGCGGCTATCTGGGAAATGACAGTAGCCCAGCCGCCGGCAACATGGCCGCCGTGGTGGGTGCCACTGGCGTTTCAGACGCGTTGCGCGGCAACGTGGTAGCGCTGGATGGCAGTTCGAACAGCAACCTTCAAGTATCAGGCCTGTTCGGTACACCAAGCAACGTGACACTTGCCGCCTGGGTAAACCTGACCGCGGCCGACCTATCCGGCGCAGAAGTCATCTCTTTGGGTGACAGCGTGTTGCTGCGCCTCGACGCCGGCGGCGCATTGCTGGGCGGGTATTACAACGGCAGCACCTGGGTTGGCACCACCTACAATACCGTGCTGGCAGGCACTGGCTGGCACCACGTGGCCTTCAGTTTCGACGATACTGCAAATACGTCGGCCTTGTACCTCGACGGCGCACTCGTCAGCCAGCTCAGTACAACCGATTCGATCAGCTACACCAAAGGTCTGACGACCTTCATCGGTTCCCATGGTGACGGCCAGGCGAACTTCAACTTTAACGGCCTGATCGACGAAGCACGCATCTATAACCGAGCGCTCAGTGCTACCGAAATCGCCACGCTGGCCGCCGATCAAACAATGACTGTCAGCAGCGCTGTTACGATCACCGTGACGCCTGTTAACGATGCCCCAAACGGCTCAGACAAGACGCTAACCATCCTTGAGGATACGAGCCACACGTTCAGCATCACCGATTTTGGCTACGCCGACACCAGCGACAACCCGGCCAACAATCTGCTGGCCGTAACGATCACCACGCTCCCAGCCACCGGCAACCTGACATTGGCGGGTGTTGCAGTGAACGCCGGCCAGAGCATTGCTGCCACCGACATTGCCACCAGCAAACTCGTCTTCACTCCGATTGCCGATGCCAACGGCGTTGGCTACGCCAGTTTCACATTCCAGGTTCAGGACGACGGTGGCACCAGCAATGGCGGCATCGATCTCGATCCGACGCCCAACACGGTTACTTTCAATATCACCGCGGTCAACGACGCCCCAATCCTCGCCGACACCGCGCTCTCCTTAACGGTGGCTGAGGATGCCGGCGTGCCTTCCGGGGCTGTCGGCTCGCTGGTCAGCGCCTTCACCGGTGGTATCAGCGATGTGGATAGCGGCGCCGTCAACGGTATCGCCCTCGTCGCCAGTAACGAGACCAACGGCACCTGGTATTACAGCACCAACGGGGGCACCAACTGGACGACCGTCGGCACGGTCAATGCCGGCTCTTCGCTGCTGCTCGCCAACAATGCCAGCACCCGGCTGTATTTCTCGCCCGCAGCCAATTACAACGGCTCTTCCTCCTCAGCCCTTACCGTCAGGGGCTGGGACCAGACCAACGGCACCGCCGGCACCAAGGTCGATACGTCTACCAACGGCGGCACCTCTGCATTTTCCAGCACGACCGATGTCATCGATGTCTCGGTGACTCCGGTCAATGACGCCCCAGTCCTCACCAGCAACGGGGGCGGCGCCACCGCCTCGGTCACTGCCGCCGAGAATCAGACGGCGGTGACCACCGTCACCGCCACCGATCCGGATGTCGGGGCGGTGCTCACCTACAGTATCGCCGGCGGCAGCGATGCCGGTCGCTTCAGTATCGATGCCAATGCCGGCGTGCTGGTTTTCAATTTCAGCCCGGATTTCGAGTCGACCGTCGATGCCAATGCCGATGGCGTCTATGAGGTCATCGTCGCCGTCTCCGACGGCAGCCTGAGCGATACCCAGGCCCTCTCGGTCACCGTCACCAATGTCAATGAGACCCCCACCGTGGTCTCCTTGTCGAACAGCACCCTGCCCGAGAACACCGATACCGCGGCCGGTACCGTCGTCGGCAGTCTGACGGCGAGCGATCCGGATGCCGCCGACAGCACCACCTACAGCATCGTCGGCGGCGCCGATGCCGGGGTCTTCAGCCTCGGCGGGGCGAGCAGCGATCAGTTGGAGATCACCCATGGCGTCCTCGATTTCGAGACGAAGTCGTCGTATGCCGTGACCGTCCGGGTGACCGATGGCGGTGGCCTGTTCCATGATCAGGCGCTGCTGGTCTCGGTCAGCGATGTCAATGAGGCACCGAGCTTTACCAGTGCCGCGCTGACCACCGGGACGCAGGATGCAGCCTACAGTTACACGATCACCACCACCGATCCGGACACCGGCGCGGTGCTCGCCATCACCGCCCCGACCTTGCCGGCCTGGCTGACCCTGACCGATCACGGCGATGGCACGGCGACTTTGTCGGGCACCCCGAGCAATGCCGAGGTCGGCAGTCACAGCGTGGTCTTGCAGGTGTCCGACGGGACGCTGACGGCCAGCCAGAGTTTTACGCTCACCGTCAGCAATGTGAATGACGCCCCAGTCCTCACCAGCAACGGGGGCGGCGCCACCGCCTCGGTCACTGCCGCCGAGAATCAGACGGCGGTGACCACCGTCACCGCCACCGATCCGGATGTCGGGGCGGTGCTCACCTACAGTATCGCCGGCGGCAGCGATGCCGGTCGCTTCAGTATCGATGCCAATGCCGGCGTGCTGGTTTTCAATTTCAGCCCGGATTTCGAGTCGACCGTCGATGCCAATGCCGATGGCGTCTATGAGGTCATCGTCGCCGTCTCCGACGGCAGCCTGAGCGATACCCAGGCCCTCTCGGTCACCGTCACCAATGTCAATGAGGCGCCCACGGCCGGCGCCGACACGTTCACCGGTAACGAAGATACTTCTATCATCGGAAATATCTTGAGCAACGACAGCGATCCGGACGGCGATGCGCTCAATGCAGTGCTGGTGACCGGCCCCAGCCATGGCACGCTGACCCTGAATGGCGATGGCAGTTTCAATTACAGCGCTGTGGCCAACTGGTATGGCAATGACAGCTTCAGCTATCAGGCGAATGACGGCACTCTGAATTCCGCGCCGACCAGCGTGACACTGACCGTCACACCGGTGAACGATAGCCCGGTCGTCAGCCCGATTACGCTGGGCAATCTGGCCGAGGACAATGCCCTGCTGATCACCCAGGCCGACCTGTTGGCGGGCGCCAGCGATGTTGATGGCGATGCACTGACCGCCGTCAATCTTGCGCTGCTTGGCGGTAACGGTGCGCTGACCGACCATGGGGACGGCACCTGGACTTTCTCGCCCGCCGCCAACTGGTCCGGCGCTGTCTCGTTCAGCTTTGCCGTCAGCGATGGCACGACCACCGTCGCCAATGCCGCCAGCCTGACCGTGACTGCAATCAACGATGCGCCGACGAGCAGTCCTGTCACCTTGGCGCCCATCGCCGAAGACAGCGGCGCCCATCTGATCACCCAGGCTGCCCTGCTGGCAAATGCCAGCGATGTCGATGGCGACGTGCTGACGGCCGGTAACCTGCAGATCAGCGCCGGCAATGGCAGCCTGATCGACAACGGCGACGGCACCTGGACTTACATGCCGACCGCCAACGACGACACGGCGGTCAGCTTCAGCTACACCATCACTGACAACGGGACAAGCAACGGCGCGGCCGATCCAAAATCAATTGCCGCTACGGCCAACCTCGACTTGATACCGGTCAATGATGCGCCAGTATCTGCCAACGGCATCCTGAATCTGGCAGAAGACACGCCAACGAGCGGTCAACTGCCGGTGGCCAGCGACGCCGAGGGCGACCCGATCGTTTACGCACTGGCCGCCCCCGCCAGCCATGGCAGCGTTACCGTCAATGCCGATGGGAGCTTCGACTATCTCCCCGCCCAGAATTACAACGGCAGCGACAGCTTTATGTTCAGCGTTTCCGACAACCAGGGCGGCAGCCAGAATTACCGCCTGGACATTACGGTAGCACCGGTCAACGACGCCCCGACCGCTGCCAATCTTGTACTCAATACCCAGACGAACACCGTCCTGAACGCTACCCTGCCGGCCGCCAGCGATGCCGACGGCGATCCGGTCAGCTACGGACTGGTCAATCCGGCGGGACATGGCACGGTGAGTGTCCTGTCGAGCGGTCAGTTCAGCTATCAACCCGTTGCCAACTACAGCGGACCGGACAGCTTCACCTACTCGGTCAGTGATGGCCAGGGTGGCACCGGCGCCTACAGCGTTACGCTCAACGTCAGCCCCGCCGGGGCTGGCATCATCGTACCGCCGCCCCCGCCACCGACCGAGCCGTCAGGCTCGGGCCCAAGCACGCCCGGCGCCACCAGCACGCCACCCGCCGACTCGGGCAACGAGGGCCGCACGACGGGCCCGCAAACAACCCAGATCGTCCCGGGACGCGCCGACCCCGCCATCACAGCCAGCAATCGCAACGATGTTGCTGTGGCCAGCATTAAAGTCAAAAGCATCGAGCCAGTCGCCACGCTCATTGAAACGACACCAAGCCGACTCGCCGGCAGTCGGGAAAACCCGACACCGTGGACCACCGACGACATCAGCCTGGAATTTTTGTGGAAGCCGACATTCCGCACCATAGGCACATCCGCCCATGCCGCCGACGGTCGTGTGGACTTCCAGCCAGGCCAGGCGGTCAGCGACGCCGATCGCATGCAATGGTTGCTGGATATCACCCCAGCGAAGGCCGCAGGGGTCACGTTATCAGTCGGGGTGGTGTGGTGGACGCTACGCGCCGGCGGCCTTCTCGCCAGCCTCGCTGCCTCGCTGCCGGTATGGCGCGGTATCGATGTCACGATGATTCTTGATGACCGCCCCTTGGCCGCAGGCAAAAACAACAATGGTCGGCAGGAAGGCGGGGAATGAGTCGTAAAACCTTCCGCGTCGGCCCGATTGCCCGCCTCAGCCTCGGCCTGGCAGCCCTCTCGCTGAGCTTGCTGATGATTGGCGATTTCCTGTTTGGCCTGAGCACCAATGATGCGCTAGTGGTTCAGCATTTACGAAAACGGCTGACGGAAACGGTCGCAACACAATCCATTGTCCTGATCGAGCAGGATGATCAGGTTACGCTGGGCAAAACGCTCAACCGCGTGCTGGTCGCCAATCCGGACATGCGTTCGCTCGCAGTACGCCGCCGTGATGGCAGCCTGCTGATTGAACGCGGCGACCATAACGCGCACTGGGAATTGCGCGACAACGCTCGCTCTTCACTCGACCAGGTCAGCGTTCCCATTTACGCCAACCAGGCCCAATGGGGGCAACTCGAAATCAGTTTCATTCCGACGGCGAAGCCCGGACTCCTCGACCTGGCTCGGCAACCCATGGCCATGATGGTCATGCTGATGGGTCTCGGCGGCTTCCTGATCTATTACGCCTACCTGCGTCGGGCCATGCACTATCTGGACCCATCCGCAGCGGTTCCGGAGCGCGTGCATAAAGCCTTCGATACCTTGGCCGACGCGTTGCTCGTCCTCGATACCGACGGGCGAATACTGCTGGCCAATGCGGCATTTCAGCGCATGAACGGTCGCCATAAGAAGGTCGCGATCGGGATGAGCATTGCCGAAATACCCTGGCTAAAAAATGCAGCGATCGGCATGGGGCCTCTGGGCGCCCCCTGGGAACGAGCTCTACGCGAGCAAGTTGTTGTCACCGACGTACATATGCGCGCCATCGACGACGATGCTGACCCCATTGATCTTTCGGTCAGTTGCTCGCTCGTTCGCGATGACAACGGCACGTTGCGTGGCTGCCTGGTCAGCCTCACCGACCAGAGCGAGCTTGCGAGAAGCAACGAACAGTTACGAAACGCTATTGCTGAAATCGGCCAGTCGCGCGCCCGTATCAAGGCGCAGAACGAAAAGCTGCAACACCTCGCGTCACGCGACCCACTGACTGGCTGCTTCAACCGGCGCGCCTTCTTCGAACAGGTTTCCCCCAAGTTCAGTTCAGCCCTGCGCAACAATGGCAACCTGTGTTGCATCATGACGGACATCGACCATTTCAAGAACTTCAACGATCTGTATGGTCACGCCGTGGGCGACCAGGTTATCCGGACTGTCGCCACCAATATCGAACGCCAGTTGCGCCAGGAAGATCTGCTCTGCCGCTACGGCGGCGAAGAGTTCTGCATCATCCTGTTCGATGTGACGACCGATACCGCGTTCGCGATCGCGGAACGGATTCGCTATTCACTGGAAAGCCATGGCAATTCGGCCGTCCGCAGCGCCGAAGTGCACCAGATCACCTCCAGCTTCGGCATTGCTTCCATTGCCGATGGTGCCGGCACGGTCGAACATCTGATCGAACAAGCCGACAGCGCGCTCTATGCATCGAAGGCGAATGGCCGAAACCGGACCACGATCTGGGAACCCAGCATCGGGATCGGCGGCAAAGCAAGCTGACACGCCAACCGTTGTACAAACCGTTGGCAAGCGATGCGGGCCATCCGGACCAAGATTGGCGCTGCGGCCATGCCGCGGGCCGATCAGCGCGAGAATTTTCAGCCATTGGCCGAGCCAACGCGATGGGCGGTTGCGCACAGCGCGCAGAACGATGCGTCTATACTGTCCATCTCACCGTTTCCTGCGACGCCACTCGCCATCAATCATGATCGAACCGATCCTGCTGACTGCTGCACGTATCTCCACGTTCAACGAGGCGTTGTTGCTGACCAACGCCAGCGGCTTCTTCTTCGAACGCGATGACCGTCTGTTCCTGGTGACTAGCCGCCATGTGCTGTTCGGCAAGACGGCCAAACACTTCCCGACCCGAATTGAAATCGAATTGCACACCAATGTGGACAACATTGCCGAATCGACCGGTTTCTCGATCCCGCTTTACCACGAAGGCAAGAGCCTGTGGCGTACCGGTCTAGATGCCGTTGGTGAAATTGACGTTGCGGTGATCGAGCTTAACCGCAGCGCTCTGCCCAAAACTGCGGTCTACCGTGCCTTCAGTCCGCACCATCTGTTAAGCAGCCTGGATCAGGTTGAAGTTGGCTCATCGTTGCTCATCGTCGGCTTTCCCCTCGGCTTCCATGACGCGCTCCATCACACGCCGGTCGCCCGCCATGCCATCATCGCTTCGTCATTCGGCCTGCGCTTCCAAGGTGAAGCCTTCTTTCTGACCGATGCCCGTACCCATCGAGGCAGCAGCGGCGCGCCGGTGGTCATGCGCATTGCCAAACCGCTGCCGGCGCACGGTGATCTGCCGTGGATGCTGCTCGGTATTCATTCGGCCCGATTCGATGTGGGCGACCGCGATTTGGTCGAGGATGAGGCGCTCGGACTGAACTGTGCCTGGTACGCCGACATCCTGATGAAACTGACCGAGCCCGCCACATCAGCGCAAAAAACCCCGCCCCCCCGTGCCCCTTCTGGGAAATCCCCCACCTGATCGACAATTCGGTGGCTCCGACCTGAGCCACCGACGGGATCCACTGCCCCCAAGAATTGCAGCCGATCCCGATCACGCATGGCACAATCCCGCTCTACTCAACTGCCAAGGCCGACCTGCCATGACCACCATCCTGCTCGTTGATGACTCCACCACCATTCGCAATATGCTGAAGGCGACACTCCAGCCGATGGGCTACCAGATTCTCGAGGCGGCGGGCGGTCGAGCTGGCCTTGAGCAAGTCAGACAAGCCAAAATCGACCTCGTCATCTCTGACCAGAACATGCCTGGGCTGGATGGTCTGGGCATGGTCAAGGCGATTCGCGAAGGCACGGTTAACCAGAACGTCCCTATCCTGGTGCTGACCACTGAAACCTCCGATGACATGAAAACCCAATTTCGCGCAGCCGGTGCCAGTGGCTGGATGTCCAAGCCGTTCACCCCCGAACGCCTTGAGGCGGCCTTGAAAAAGCTGCTTCCCTGACCACGGATGAAAGCCTCCCGCTCGGAATTTCTCGATCTGCCGGATGTTCGTCTGCACATCCGGCGCTGGGGTAATCCGAAGGCACCGATGCTGTTCCTGCTGCATGGCTGGATGGATGTTTCGGCGTCGTTCCAGTTTGTGGTTGATGAATTGCAACACGACTGGAACATCGTCGCCCCGGACTGGCGGGGGTTTGGCAGTTCGGAATGGCTGAGCCGGCCCTATTTTTTCGCCGAACACCTCGGTGATCTCGACACCATTCTGGATCGCTATGCGCTGGAAGGCCAGGTCAGGCTGGTTGGCCACAGCATGGGCGGCATTCTCGCCTGCCTGTACGCCGGCATTCGCCCGACGCGTGTCGAACGCGTGGTGACGCTGGAAGGCTTTGGCATTGCGCCAACGACGCCGGACATGGCGCCTGACCGTTACCGGCAATGGATGGGCGCGCTGAAGAAGCCACCGCGCATGCATGCCTACAAGGACCGCGCTGCCTTCGCTCGGCGCCTGCAGCACATGGACCGCTTCCTGACGCCGGAACGCGCCGAATTCCTCGCCAAGCATCTGGCCCGTGTCGGCGATGGTGAAACCAAATGCGGCGAACGCCGCCACGGCATCATCTGGAACGGCGATCCGTGGCACAAGGCGCCTTCGCCCTATCTTTTCCGCCTTGAAGAATCGATGGCGATCTGGCGGCTGATCACCTGCCCGGTACTCTGGGTCGCCGGGCAGCAATCATGGGTTGTCCGCGATTACGCCACTCGCCCCGGCGACTGGGAAGCCCGCCGCGCCTGCTTCGCCGATGTGCGCGAGGCATGGGTCGATCAGGCTGATCACATGCTGCACCACGACCAACCCACCGCGGTGGCGCATCTGATCGAGACATTTCTGGCTTGAACAACGCTTGCTGCGGTCAACCGGAAATAACGGCTGAAATCTAAAATTCAAAGCGCATGCCCGCACTGTGTTTGCGGCCTTCAAGGTGGCTTCAGCGAGCGCTGCGCGCCCGATCCTCCTTAACGTCCCTGTGCCCCTGCCGGGGCCGCACGCAGGTACTGTCGGGGCCAGACGGCGGTTTGGCCAAGTTCCAGCGCCGCCTGCTGAGGCCAATAGGGGTGGCGCAAGGATTCCCGGCCGAGCAGGACCATGTCGGCCTGACCACTACGAATAATGTGATCGGCCTGAATGGCAGAGGTAATCAGCCCTACGGCCGCAGTCGGCAAGCCCGTTTCGCACCGGATACGCGTGGCAAATTCCGTCTGAAAGCCTGGGCCTACGGGGATTTGGGCAGTCGGGACCAGGCCGGCCGTCGACACATCGACCAGATCAACGCCCAGGCCCGTCAGCCGGCGACACAGCGCAACGGTTTCATCGGCTGACCAGCCACCTTCCACCCAATCCGTGGCGGACAGACGGATCAGCAACGGCAGTCGATCCGGCCAGACCGCCCGCAGCGCTGCAACGATGTCACGCACCAGCCGTGTACGATTGTCAAAACTGCCACCATAGGCATCGGTACGCTGGTTCGCCAGGGGCGAGAGGAATTGATGCACCAGATAACCGTGCGCGGCATGGATCTCGATCGCCTGAAAGCCAGCCGCCAGGGCGCGCTTTGCCGAGGCGACAAACTGGCCGATGACCTCGGCAATGTCAGCCACGGTGAGTTCGTGCGGCGGGAGATACGCATCACCAAACGCGATCGGCGAAGGCCCCACCGACATCCAGCCACCTTCCGCGGCCGAGAGGGTTTTCTGTACCTCCCAGCCCAGACCCACGCTGGCCTTGCGCCCGGCATGGGCAAGCTGGATCGCCGGCACACAGCCCTGCGCCTGCGCAAAGCGGGCAATTCTGGCCAGGGGCTCGATCTGTTCATCTTTCCACAAGCCGAGATCACCCGCACTGATGCGACCGGTCGGCGTCACCGCCGTCGCTTCGAGAATCATCAGCGCCGCACCGCCGACGGCGCGGCTGCCGTAATGAACGAAATGCCAGTCGCCGGCCATGCCATCCTGCGCCGAGTATTGGCACATGGGCGGAATACCGATCCGGCTTTTGAGGGTGACGTCGCGCAGCTGCAGGGGTTCGAACAGGTGACTCATTATTTCAATTTTGACCAAAATTTCCGGTTGACCGTGGCGTCCCTAGGTACCGCGCGCCCGCCGGACGGTGATCGACTCGCCTGCCACCCCCCAATTGTCGGTCTCGATTTCGTCGATGACCACCACCGTGGTATTCGGGTTCTTGCCCAGCACATCGACCAGCAGTTGTGTCGCGCCGGCGATCAGCCGGGCTTTCTGCTCGGCTGTCGCCCCTTCGCGGGTGATCCGGATATTGACGTAAGGCATCAGCGGTTTACATCGACCACGACGCGACCGCGCACCTGGCCATCCATCAGTTGCACCGCCGTCGGAATCGCCTCGGCCAGCGACACCTCGTGGGTGATCAGCCCCAGCTTGGCGACATCAAGATCGGCGGCCAGTCGTTGCCATGCAACCAGACGCTCCGGACGCGGGCACATGACACTATCAACGCCCACCAGCGTCACGCCACGCAAAATGAACGGTGCCACCGACGACGGAAAATCCATCCCGCCGGCCAGTCCGCAGGCCGTCACGACGCCACGATATTTAGTCGTCGCGCAGATGTTGGCCAGCGTATGGCTACCCACCACATCCACTGCCCCGGCCCAGCGCTCTTTGCCGAGCGGTTTGCCCGGTGCGGAGAAAGCACTGCGCTCGAGCACTTCAACGGCGCCAAGCTGCTTCAGGTAATCGGCTTCTGCCGGACGGCCGCTGACCGCCACGACCGTATAACCGAGCTTGGCCAGCACGGCAATCGCCACGCTGCCGACGCCGCCCGCCGCACCGGTGACGACGATTTCGCCATCGCCCGGCTTGACGCCTTGCCGCTCCAGCGCCATCACACACAGCATCGCGGTGTAGCCCGCCGTGCCGATGGCGACAGCCTGCTTCTCGCTGAAGGCAGCCGGCAGCGGCACCAGCCAGTCACCTTTGAGCCGAGCCTTCTGCGCCAGCCCTCCCCAATGGGTTTCACCGACGCCCCAGCCATTGAGTACAACACGATCGCCGATCTGGTAATCGGGATGATCGCTTGCCTCAACCGTCCCGGCAATGTCGATCCCCGGCACCATCGGAAACTTGCGCACCACAGGCCCCTTGCCGGTGATCGCCAGGCCATCCTTGTAGTTGAGCGACGACATCGCCACACGGATTGTCACGTCGCCTTCCGGCAACTGGCTCTCGTCAATATCCTTCACTGCCGCGCGGTAACCGGCGTCATCCTTCTCGATCAGAATTCCCTTGAACATGTGTCCTCTCCGTAGTCAGTGCTGCAAGCTGGGTTCGAGCGCCCGCCGGGCGTCCCGCTTTTCTACAAATTTCAGTATAACCAAGAGAACAACACCCACCACCATCACGCCGGCCGCGATGGTCAAGCCGATCGCATAGTTGCCCAGCCGGGTCGCCAGCCAACCGACGATGGCCGGACCGATGATCTGCGCCACACCGTACGACAGGGTCATTTTGCCCATCATCTTGGCCGGTCGGGTCGGGTAGTAGCGCCCCGCCATGGTCAGCACCAGGCTGACCATGCCGATGAAGGTCCCGCCAAACAACAGCGCACCGAACATCGTGGCAAAAAAGCCACCCACGGCCACCGGCAGGATAATGCCGATGATCTGCAGGACCGCAGCCAGAATCAGCGCATTGATGTCGCCGGTGTAGCGGGCGATCAGATCCCAGTTGAAACAGGCCGGCGTCGCCGCCAGGCCAATGGCCAGGAAAGCCAGCGCGCCTTGCCCGGCGAGCCCCGGCAAGTGATCGACGATGGCGACGATAAAGGTGGCACTGATGACATAACCAAAGCCGGCGCAGAAGTAGGACGCCATGAAGATGCCCAGAAACAGCTGGCTCGGCGGATTGTCATGCATGGGCGCGCCGGTCTTGGTCACGGCGCTGGTATCAGGCGCCGGCAACCAGGCCAGCGCCGGGATGATCAGCACGCAAGCGATGGCTGACAAGGCAAACCACTGTTCGCGCCAGTCCAGCCAGCCCGTCATCAGCCAGACCGCCACCGAACAACCGGCGATCCCCAACCCGATCCCGGCAAAATGGATCCCCAGTTCCGGCCGGTGATTGTGCCGGATCAACCAGTTCAGGATCAGCCCGGTGCCCAGCAGAATGCCGGCGGCACTGCTCAGACCCGCAATAAAGCGCGATAGCATCCAGATCAGCGGATCACTGGTCAGGCCCATCATTGCCGTGCTGAGAATGGCCACCACCATACCGATTCGGTACAACCGGTCCTTGAGGACCAGATCGCTGATCAAGGACGCGACCACCGCACCCGTCAGATAGCCGGCGTAGTTCAGCGCCGCCAGCCAGCCCGCTTCGGCCAGTCCGAGTCCGGCCTGCTGCTGCATCAGCGGCAACAGCGGCGTATAAGAAAATCGGGCGACCCCCATCGCCAGGATCAAACTGAAAATCCCGGCGCTCAGCACCTTGAAGCGTTCTCTCTGTGAGTTCATGGGCATTTCCCCTTGTTATTGATAAGCGAACAATAAACAGAGTAAAGTATCCATTCAAGTGATTTGTTCAGAACCAATCATTCTGTATTTGAGATATCAATGGAACTCGTTGCCCTTAGAACCTTTCAGGCCGTCGTCGAAGAAGGCGGCATCCTTGCTGCGTCGCGCAAGCTGAACACCGTGCAATCCAACGTCACCGGCCGCATCCGGCGACTGGAAGAAGAGCTGGGCGCCGAACTTTTCTTCCGCAAGGGCCGCGGGCTGGAACTCGCGCCCTCCGGCAAGGTGCTGCTCGACTACGCACGACGCATGCTGATGCTCGAACGGCAAACCAGCGCAGCGGTGCGGCAGGTGGGCGAAAGTGCCGGCGAACTGCGCATCGGCGCCATGGAAACCTTCGCCGCCCTGCACCTGCCCAGCGCCCTGAAAGCCCTGCGCAGCGAGCACCCCGGCCTGGAACTTCGGGTTTCCACCGACACCACCAGCACGCTGACCGGCAAGGTACTCGACCACAAACTCGATTGCGCCTTCGTGGCCGGCCCGGTCATTCACCCTGACCTGCAATTTGACGAATTGATCATTGAAGAGCTGGTTCAGGTGCACGCCGCAGGCACCGACCCTGTGTTGCTGCCGTTGATCCTTTTCCGCGAAGGCTGCGCTTATCGCACCCGCGCCATCGCCTGGCAACGCGCCCAAGGCCATGCCGTGGCCGATGCCATGGAATTCGGCACGCTGGAAGGCATCCTCGGCTGCATCGCGGTTGGCCTTGGCTGGACGCTGATGCCGCGCCGTGTCGTCGAACAATCCAGCCATGCCGCCGATCTGGTCATCGAAACCGTGCCGGACGAATTCAGCCGGGTGCCAACCGGCATGATCTACCTGCGCGCTGCATCACCGATGGCTGCCCTGAAAACACTGAGCGACGGGATCATTACGTCGGCCAATCGCGCCAAAGCCTGAGCAACGTCGGCCGCAAACCGATCAACAATTCCGAGGGCACCGGGCCAGTAATGAAAAAGGACCGCATTCGCGATCCTTTTTTCCTCACCTGACTAACGATCAATCGTCAAAGCCTGGCTTTCCGGCGACGGATCATCACGCCAAGCAGTCCCAGGCCAGCCAGGTACATGGCATAGCCTTCAGGCTCCGGCACGGGCAATATCCGGGTCTGTATCCCGCCGCAATCAGCACAACCGGGCTGAAAGACCGTCGCCACATTGCCGGAAATAGTCACGTATTGAGGACCATCGACGTCCCCCGCAACGCCCCAATCGCCATTCAGATCCCCCAGCGCCGTGGCCGAAATTTTGCCACTGGCTGCATCCCAGGAATAGGTGCCCCATTCAATCCCGGTGTGCGCAGCGTCACCGGGAACGACCTGCGCCGCGATGTAGCGCCCATCGGCCAGAAAGGTGTTGACGCCATAGGCACCATCCGTCCAGGTGCCCACAATGGCCGACGAGGGTGAAGGCAGGATGCGGCTCAGCGTACCAGAGCAACAGCCAGGCTGAAAGAGCGTCCCCGTGTTACCCGACACGGTCAGATACTGGATGCCATCAACATCGCCAGCCAAACCCCAGTTGCCATTCAGGTCACCCACCGAGGTGGCGTTGATTGCCCCGGTCGTCGCGTTCCAGGTATAGGTTCCCCATTCGATCTGTGTGTGGGCGGTGTCCAGTACGCCAGGGCTCGAATAATAGACGCCGGCATCCATATAACGTCCATCAGCCATGAGTGTAATGACCGAAAACTCGTCGGCGGTACTCCACAACCAACTGCCTACAGCCGAATCCGCGGCCTGCGCCACGTTTGCCCCCACCACACCGACAAGGCTGAGTGACACTGCTGCCATACGCTTCTTGAACATGGATACCCCCGATCAAATTGACTGTCTTGAGCGCGAAAAACAAACTTCATTTCACGCGTCATGCCGATCGATTTTTGCCCACCCCGCCACGACCCGCACAGCAGAAACATACACCAAAATATACGGACAACATTATTCAATATGGAAATATATTCAGCCTGGGATTGACGCTTCACCGAGGCGTCAGGACTTGAGCAATTCTTCCCGTGAGCCGAGCCAGCGCTGCAGATGTTTCTCCGCAAGTTCCGGATGCTGTGTCAGCATTTCTTCGGCCACCTCCCGCGCCATTTCAAGCAGATCGGCATCCATCTCCAGATCGGCATAACGCAGCAATGGGACGCCGCTCTGGCGCGCCCCGACGAACTCGCCAGGACCGCGAATCTGCAGGTCCTGCCGGGCGATCTCGAAGCCGTCGGTGTTCTCGAAAATGATCTTCAGCCGCTGCCGGGCGATCTCGCCGAGCGGGCCGGCGTAAATCAGCACGCAGCTTGACTCATACTTTCCACGACCAACCCGCCCGCGCAACTGATGCAGTTGCGACAGCCCGAAACGCTCGGCATGTTCGATCACCATCAGGCTGGCGTTGGGCACATCGACGCCGACTTCGATGACCGTCGTCGCCACCAGCACATCAATCTCGCCGGCGGCAAAGGCAGCCATCACGGCCTGCTTTTCATCGGCTTTCAGGCGGCCATGCACCAATCCAACGGTCAACCGCAGATTTTCGCCAAAATCAGAAAAGCGTTCGACAAGGGATTCATAGGTTTCCTGGGCCGTCTGCAACTGCAGCGCCTCGGACTCCTCGATCAGCGGACAAACCCAATACGCCTGCCGCCCCTCCTCAACCGCTTTCTTCACGAAGCCAACCACGTCGTCGCGCCGGTTATCGGCAACCAGCCGCGTCTTGATCGGCGTCCGGCCGGGCGGCAGTTCGTCGAGTACCGTCACGTCGAGATCGGCGTAATAGCTCATGGCCAACGTCCGCGGGATGGGCGTCGCCGACATCATCAACTGGTGCGGGTTATCGCCCTTCTTGCGCAACGCCAGACGCTGGGCGACGCCGAAACGGTGTTGTTCATCAACGATCGCCAACCCAAGTCTGGCGAAATCGACCCCCTCCTGGATCAGCGCATGGGTACCAACGACCAGTTGCGCCTCGGCGGCCGTCGCCGCCAGTTGTTCCCGTTTGGCCTTGCTTTTAAGACTGCCCGACAGCCATGCAACACGAACGCCCAACGGCTCCAGCCAGTCCTTCAATTTCAGGTAGTGCTGCTCGGCGAGTATTTCGGTCGGCGCCATGAAGGCCGCCTGCCAGCCGGCCGAAATGGCCTGGCAGGCAGCCAGCGCGGCAACGATGGTCTTTCCGGCACCGACGTCGCCCTGCAGCAGGCGCTGCATTGGATAGGGCTGCGCCAGATCGCCGGCAATTTCCGCCATCGCGCGCAGCTGCGCACCGGTCAGGCCGAAGGGCAGGCTGTCGAGCAGCCGCGCGGCGAGATCGTCGCGCGCCACCAGCGCCGGCGCCCC
>DAOLIO010000028.1:0-21044 GCA_035328505.1 Azonexus sp. | reverse complement strand
GCATTTGAACCAAAATTGCGTAGCATCAACACGGATCACGAAGATTGGACTCAAAATATAAATCGGCACCTTGATGGAAGCATCATGAGACCTGCGTACATTCGCCAATTTTCTGCACATTCGCGCGCTCCGGATACTGCGGGCGATGAGGATGCGGGCGCATCATGTGCATGGACAAAGATTGCGCACGAGCTTGGCACATTACCCGACCAGACGCTCAACATCGCCTACCTGGCGGTCGATCGCCACGCTCATTCACTCATGGCCGAGAAGCCGGCATTCCGATTTGTGGGGCTGGATCATGGCCCGCGCTCGGTCAGCTACCGTGAACTTGCCGGGCTGACCAACAAATTTGCCAACGTCCTTACCTCGCTAAACGTCGTAAAAGGGGATTATGTATTCGTAATGTGCGACCGCAGACTGGAACTGTACGTCGCCATACTGGGTGCATTGAAGATTGGCGCGGTCGTCTCCCCTCTTTTTCAGGCCTTTGGCCCGGAGCCTGTCCGCAATCGCATCGCACAAGCAAAAGCCAGTGTTCTGGTGACGACAGCCGTGACCTATCAACGCAAAATCGCGGTGCTGCGCACCGAACTGCCGAGCCTGAAACACGTCCTTCTGGTAGACACCGCCGAATCTCGCGCCATTACCGATACGCTGGATCTCCAATCACTGCTGCTGCATGCTGCCGATACGCCTGCGCTGGTCCCAACCTTTGCCGAAGACCCGGCATTGCTGCATTTCACCAGTGGAACGACCGGCATGCCGAAAGGGGCCATCCACCTTCATCGTGCCGTCTTCAGCCATGTCGCGACCGCGCGCACCGCACTCGACTTGCGTTCGGATGACGTCTATTGGTGCACCGCCGACCCGGGCTGGGTGACCGGCATGAGTTACGGCATCATCGCACCGCTGGTGCTTGGCGTGACGAGCATCGTGGACCAGGCTGACTTCGACGCAACACGCTGGATTCAAACCCTCCAGCATGAGCGGGTGAATGTCTGGTACACCGCACCAACGGCGATTCGCATGCTGATGAAGGGCGGCCCTGCTTTGTTGGCAGGTCAGCATTTTCCGGATCTGCGTTTTATTGCCAGTGTCGGCGAAGCGCTGAATCCCGACGCAGTCTGGTGGGGACTGGATGCCCTCGGGCAGCCGATTCACGACAACTGGTGGCAGACCGAGACCGGCTGCATCATGATCGCCAATACACGCATGGGAGACATAAAGCCAGGCTCCATGGGGCGACCCTTGCCCGGCGTCAACGCCCATGTGGTCCGCCGCCTGCCCGGCCATGCTATCGAAATGATCGACACCCCGGACACCGTCGGTGAATTGGCGCTGGAAGCCGGTTGGCCATCCATGTTTCGCGACTATCTTGGTCAGTCCGAGCGCTACCACGAATGTTTTATCGACAACCTGTATCTCTCCGGTGATCTGGTCCGGCGGGATAGTGATGGCTACTACTGGTTTGTGGGGCGACGCGATGATGTCATCAAGTCGGCTGGACACCTGATCGGGCCGATTGAGGTCGAGAACGTATTGATGGAACACCCGTCGGTCGCTGAGGTCGGTGTCATCGGCAAGCCGGAGGCCCTGGCCGGCGAAGCGATCAAGGCCTTTGTCGTGCTCAAGCGCGATGCCATGCCCAGCGACCACCTGCGCCAGGAGCTGATGGCACATGCACGTCGGCGTCTGGGCGCCGCAGTCGCGCCCAAGGAAATTGCTTTCGCCGAAGCGCTGCCACATACTCGCAGCGGAAAAATCATGCGTCGTCTCCTCAAGTCCAGGGAACTCGGCTTGCCGGAAGGTGATTGCTCGACGCTGGAATAACGGGAGTGACGATGACACTGAACAACGAACAAGTCCGCGCGGCCGTACTGGACATTCTGAAGACGCTGGCCCCGGAAATTGATCCAGGTCGCCTCATTGCCGACAAGCCGCTGCGCACGCAAATCGATCTGGACTCCATGGACTGGCTGAACGTGCTGGAAACCATTCATGAAAAGCTGGGCGTGAATATTCCAGAAATCGACTATGGCAAAGTCGTGACGCTGGACGGAATCATCACCTATCTGGCATCCCGAGTCCCGGACCCCAGGGCGGAGCGACCGTCGTGAGCGACTATCCGGCCGAACTGGTTCGCACACGCTACCTGTTCGATGGCAGCCCGGTCACAATCCGCCCGATCCGGCGGGAAGATGCCCCCATGGAACAGGACTTTGTACGACATCTTTCACCGAACTCCCGTTACAAGCGTTTCATGTCCACCTTCAAGGAGCTGCCACCCGGCAAACTGAAATACCTGACCGAAATTGATTACGTTCGGCATCTGGCGCTGGTGGCAGTAATTCAACAGGACGGGAAGGATCTGGAAATCGGCGTTTCGCGATATGTCGGCAATCCGACCGGAAACAGCTGTGAATTTGCGGTTGCCGTCGATGATGCCTGGCAAGGCAGTGGCGTCGCCGGCATCCTCATGATGACGTTGATTGACGCCGCAAAGGCGCGTGGCATGAGCAGCATGGAAGGTTTTATCCTTGCCTCGAATGACAAAATGCTCAAATTCGCACGTCAACTCGGTTTCTCGTTGCATCATGACCCGGACGACCCGGGCGTGGTCATTGCCACCCGATCGCTGTAGAACAAATCAGCGGGCATCACCCTCAAGCGATTCTACCCCGATGGGCAGCTGCTTTCAGGAAGCGGCACAGCCAGGCAACTGCAACGACCATCCGCAGATCGTTAGCCTTGCTGAAGGACTGATGTAATTTGCATATTTCCCTTGCAACTGGTCGCTTCTTATAAAATCCTTGATAAGGAACTACATTGACGATCAGCAGAACATTCCCAGGAGAACCAAAATGACGATGAAAGTTCTGGGCTTTGCCGCCCAATCTGCAAGCGCAGCGCTGGCGCCCTACCATTTTGAGCGTCGTGATCCCCGTCCGGATGATGTCGAAATCGAAATTCTCTATTGCGGGGTATGTCACTCGGACCTGCATATGGCTCGCAATGATTGGGGCTGGAGTTTTTACCCCATCGTCCCCGGACACGAAATCATTGGTCGAGTCGTCAGCGTTGGCGCGGCAGTTACCAGGTTCAACGTTGGCGAGCACGTGGGGATCGGCTGCATGGTGGACTCCTGCCAGCATTGTTCGCCCTGTGTGCAAGGCTTGGAACAATATTGCGAACAAGGACATACCCTGACCTACGGCAGCAAAGACCGCATCGATGGCCTGCCAACCTACGGCGGCTATTCCGAGAAAATTGTCGCCACCGAACGGTTCGTGGTGAAGATACCCGATGGCTTGGACCTCGCCGGTGCCGCCCCGTTGCTCTGCGCCGGCATCACGACCTGGTCACCGCTGCGCCATTGGCAGGTCGGCCCCGGCAGCCGGGTGGCGATCGTGGGCCTGGGTGGCCTGGGACATATGGGAATCAAACTGGCCAAAGCACTTGGTGCCGAGGTCACGCTGTTTACGCGCTCCCCGGGCAAGGAAGGTGATGCACGTCGCCTGGGTGCTGACCACATCATTCTTTCTACCGATGTCACCCAGATGCGGGCTGCGAAAAACCAATTTGATCTGATTGTCGACACGGTTCCTTACCAGCATGACGTCAATCCTTATCTGCCCACACTAGCGCTGAACGGAACACTGGTGCTCGTCGGACTGCTGGGCGACCTGGCCCCGACCCTGAGCACCGTGCCACTGATTCTTGGGCGCAAGGCTGTTGCCGGTTCAGTCATCGGTGGCATTGCAGAGACTCAGGAAATGCTGGATTTTTGCGGACAGCACAACATAACCTCGGATATCGAGATCATCAACATGCAGGACATCAATGGTGCTTATGAGCGAATGTTGAAGAGCGACGTCAAGTATCGGTTCGTCATTGATATGGCCACCCTCAAGCCCTGAGAACGTTGCCCTGCATTCCTGTCATGAATGATACGGACTCAACCGTGCAGGCCACGCCTCGCCCGGTCAGTGCCCGCCACCATGAATTGAAACAACACACTGCGGTCGATCGCGAGCCAGCCCGTTTCCCGGCTGGCGCTGAAGAAAATCAGAGCTGGCTGAGCAGTTCCATTTTCTTGGTGGAATATTCCTGCTCGGTCAGGATGCCTTTCTGGAACAGGTCGGCCAGTCGTTCGATCTTGGCAAAGACATCACTGTCTTGCGCCGGGGAAGCCTGCTGATAGGCGGGCGCATTGTTGAATTGCGGCTGGGGCGGCGCCATGAAGTTTTGTTGCGGCGGCTGCGGTGCTTGCTGCTGTTGCAGGTAGCCATTCACGCTGATGACCGGTAGGCTGTTGACGGCGATCGTGCCGTACTGGCTGCTGAACGTCATTGAGTCATTGCCGCCCTGCTGCTGCGAAACGCCGCCAATTTGATTATCCAGCGTGTCGTAGACGGTCACTTGCCCGCCAATATCGACGACCAGACGACGCGACGAGGGAAATACGGCGTAGCGCACATTGTTCTGACCGCCGGTGGAAGACGGTGAGCCCAAATCGCCCGGCCACCATTGACCGGCCGCAGCAGCGGATACGAACAGGCTGCCGCCCTGGGCATTGTTCGAGGACTGAAACTGGCTTTGGCTGACCGGCGGGCGAAAGTACGCCGGCTGATTCATCAGCTGGTTGGAGATTTCAACGCACAGCCCATCGACCTTGGACTTCAGGCCGTAGTTGAACATGTCGCCGACCATCGTCATGCCGCCCTGCATCCACTGGCCTGACCCCCCGAGTTCCGGGTGGCTGAATTGGGCCATGGTGCCATTGCCGTTCATGACCGCATAGAGCATGGTGATAGCCGCATCGGTACTGACCCCGTAGCGTTGCGCCAAATCCTGAATAAATTGCTGCCCCTGTGCTGATAGTTGTTGCATGACCGACTCCTGGCTAAAACGCCCAAATTTTGAAGAACTGCTGCCGACAGTTTACAGGGGTTTCATGTCAGTCGATGATTTGCGATCAAATCAGGCGGCTTTTCGCAACAGATTCAGGCAGTCCAGCGAGGCGGCCAGATCCAGGGCGCTGAAGTCGTCAAAATTCTTCAATTTGGCGTTGGCACCTTTGTTGAGCAGCAATTTGACCAGGTCCGGCTTGCTGTTTGAGGACACGTACATGAGGCAACTGGCGCCGTTGCCATTTTGAACATTGATGTCGATGCCGGCTGCGATCAGGCATTCGATGACTTCGTGGCTGCCGTTGTAACAGGCCAGCCACAGGGCATTGCAACCGTCGGCATTGAGGGCCTGAAGGTCGACGCCCAGGGCGATGAGCTCTTCCACGATATCCAGCCGCCCAAGCTTGGCGGCGCGCATCAGTGGTGTAAAACGGCCATCCGCGTGCGGGGCATTGATGTTGTCGGCGACAAATCCGTGTTCGGTGAGAAAGGCAGCAAGTTGCGGCGTCATGAGGTTTCCTGTTGGCGTTGGGGATAAGGCGGGCCGGTTTCGATGCGCTCATCGGTAATCGGCGTGCCGATGGTGAAGTGATAAACGCTTTGATAGCGCTGACCAGCAAGCCCAATGAGCTGGTGGACAGGGTCGTCAAAGAAACAGCCGATGCCGGTACCGCGCAGTTCAGCGGCTTCCGCTTCTAGGTAAAGCACCTGCCCGACCAGCCCTGCTTCACGCAAGAGTTCGCGATAGCCGTGGCCGCTGGCCGTGGCGTTGTCGAATTCGCCGAGCATGCCAAGCGAGAAGGCACTGGTCGAGGCAATGTCCTGATGACAGGACAGCGAACGTGCCAGGCGCTGCATTTCCTGCAGACCGATTTCGGCGAGCTGGATCAGGCCGAGATGCGGCGGACATTCGCGGTCAAAGTCAGTCACCGCGCGACGGGTCGCAAAGCGCTGGTCGGCGGGCATCAGCGCTCGTGGCAGGTCAATACCTGCAGCAGGCGTCCGCGGCAGCAGGTAGAGACCGCTGGGCAAACCATCGACGCGCAGGACAAACAGCAGCAAATGGATGCGTGTGAGGCCGGGTTGCGCCAGCCAAGGCAGGTGTGGCCGGGGCAGCACCGCGTCGAGCATCCGGTAAAAAGCAGGCTTGGTCAGCGCATAGCGCGGATCAAAACGCTGGCCGCTACGCCGCTGGCGAATGATTTCGGCGGTCCCCACCGGGCGGGGGTTGGGGTGTGGCCCGAGCACCGGCACGGGTGCGAACAGCGTGACTTCGTTGTCGGTGCCGGCTTCGCGGCTGGCAACGGCAACCTGATCGATCGCTGGCCAACGATACCCGGGTGACGGGTCAATGCGGCCTGGTTTGCCGTGCCAGGTCGCCGTATCCAGCCATGCGGACAATACCTTGCCCGCGGGGAACTCGCCGAGCCCCGGGGCACGGATGGCAAGCAGGATTTCCGGCTCTTCGGTTTCTGTGAAGGCGTAGCGGGATGGTGGAAAATCGTCCGGCCGATCCAGGCCGAGGCAATGGCTCAACCCATCGGCCGTCATGAACAGCGGCACGATTTCCCAACCCAGCAGCGCGGTAGCATAGGCCAGCACGCCTACCGCGTGGCCCACATCAAGCTGACAGTAGCGGAAGGCGCGTTCGCCATATTTCCAAGCCTCACGCCACATGATGCTGGACAGGCCGATGGCTAGCCATGCACCGTGCTGCCCTGGGCGGGTCCGCGCCCGTCCTTCGAGAACATGGTTTTCAGGATCGTAGTGCTGCAGGCCATCACTAATTCCGGGCAAACCAGCGCTCAATACGTAGGCTTCGACCGGATGCAGGTTGCCAGAGGACGGATTGCAGCGCAGTGCCCAGCGATTCGGCCCCCAGCTTTTCCAGGCAGAAATCCCGAAGGAGAGTTCAAGCAGTGTGCCGAGGCTATTCAGGTCAGGAACAATTTCATTTTCGGGCTTTTTTTCCAGTTGACCGTAGGGACGTTCGTAACGGTCGCCGGTCAGCGGCAATTCCAGCTGCGGCGCGCCCGGGTAGTGGCGAAATGCTGCGGGCTGGGCATCCCAGTCCAGCTGGCCCGGGCCTTCCGCGTAGGCGTCGAAGCGATGTTTGGTCCGCGCGTGATAGGCGCGGACGACGTCTTGGGGCGTATCCGGCAAAATTGGGGGCTTTCAGATGACGTAGCAGGCAGTGACCCGGAAGTCAGCGATGCCAATCTCCCCGTCGTCCTCATAGACAGTAATCGCGCGCAGTTGTTCGCCTTCGCACAGGGTACTGACCGAGGCGCCGGTTTGCGGCGTGTAGACAATGCCATGCATGGAGCAGCGCAGAAAGCGTCCGGTGTGGTCGAAAACCCTGTCTTCCTCGCCATCCAGCCGGCGCGGCATGTGCACGCAACGGTTGATGTAGGCGTAGGCCTTGCCGTCGAAACGCAGGAGAAGGCAATCCTCCTCCCGCCCTTCGAACACCATGGTCAGTTTGCGATACTGGCCATCGGCCAGCTCACTCACCGGGCAAACGGCAAATTTCTGTGCAATCTGATCCACCGCCCTCACCCCTTTTTCAGGCACCCCGCCAGCGCCGAATCCATCGTGGACAGGTGCGTAGCGAACCACGCCGGCAGGTTTCTGACGTAATCGCGTGCCATGCCGAGCCGGCCGGCCGCGACGCCGCGCGAGAAATGCGCCAGCTCTCCCAGCACCCGAAGGTGCTCGCTGTGGTGTTCGCCCATCGCCGGAAACCGGCAAGCCTTCATCAGCTTGCCTTCGTGCTCGAAATGCTGGCGGGTGTGCTCATGCAGACGGATGAACAAGGCTGGAAAATCTTCGTCGGAAGCCACGAGCAAGGCATAGGAGAGCTCTACAAATTCGCGGTGGGTATCGTCCATTTCGGCGACACCCAAGCCATAGCGAGCCTCATCCCAGACCATCAGATGGCTCCGTGCGTTTCGCGCTTGGCGTTGTTGGTCGTCTTCAGGGCATCATCCAGACTCATGCTCGGCGACTTGAACTTGTAGGACTTGAGGGCGTTATAGACAGTCGCTACCTTGTCGGCGGCACTCAGCCCCTTGAAGTCACCCTTGTCCAGCGCCACCAGATCGGCCAGCTCGTTCCAGACCATGCCCTGAACCAGCGGAATGAACGCCACGGTCGCACCGTTGGCGATCGTCGAGAAGGCATTCGGAATGTTCACGGTGAAGAAGACGGCGATCGTGCCGGCATTGAACTCGGCACCGAACTTTTCGAGGACGAAGGGAAATTGTTGCAGTTCATCGAGCGATCCGGAGATCAGTTTCAGACTCGACGCATCGCCAAGCAGAACTGCCTGCTTGAGCACTTCCGTCGGCGGCTTGCGGCGACCATTGGCATCGGCCACTTCGCCTTCCTGCAGGATCAGCTCGCCGCGATAAGCAACAAGACCGGGCTCGCTGCTGGCTTCCTTGAAATTGGCGTTGAAGAAAAGGGATTCGTAACGATCAAGCGACATGGTTCTTCCTTGGCGGATTAAATGAATTAGGCAGCATCAGGCAGCAATCGCGGCGCCGATCAGATCGAAGACATCCGCTTCAATCAGTTCCAGCTTCTGCTTCTTGCAGAAACGACGCTCCTTGTCGGTCGGGTTCTGGATCAGCACCCAGCCGGCCGGTTCGGCGGCGGCGTAAATGACATCGGACATCACCATGCGCTCGGTATCGCGGTTCAGGCGCATGCCCATCAGAAGGTATTGTTTGCCCTTGCGAAGCTCCTTGACGACCGGCGGAATCGAGAACCCACCCATCAGCTCGGTGATGAAGTCGACGTAGTCGGCATCGGAAGCGATGTAATTGGCTTCCGGCTTCGGCGTGCCCATCGGCTTGTACAGGATGGGGATGCCCGGATTGATGACCTCGGTCTTCTGGTAGGCGACGCCATCCCAGAAATAGAGTTTGTAGCGGAAATCAGTGCCACCCAGGCGGGCAATGCCGACGATCAGGTTGTGCGGCACATCGGCGTAGGAATCCTGCAGTTGCGTGTCACGGTTGATGTCGATCACGTAATGCGGCGCGATGGCCTTGATCCAGTCATGAACCGCGCCGCGCGTCCAGGTTGTCTCGCCATAGGTACGGTTGAGAAACTTGGTGACGGCGCTGCGGCCGCGCTTCAATTCGACATTCATCGCCGCACGTGGAAACTCGTACATCAGTTTTGCGGCCATCGGCTTGCCGTCGTTCATCGCATAAATCAGCGAATCGCTGTCTGCGGGCATCGGCGCGCCGGTCGCCGCATTTTTGACATCGGCCAGCACGCCGGGGCCAAGGTAGGGAACGATGCTGCCATCCTTGAGGCCGGCCAGCAGTTTTTCACGCAATTCTGGGGTCATGTTGTTCGCTCTAAAATGGGGTGTAGCCTTCATTCAGCAAATTCCACGCCTGATTGCACTTCCCCATTTGACGGCCATCTTCAGCGGCAATCACGTTGGATTGTCGTGTTCGCGACAGTGTTTTTTGACGAACGCACGACAATGGCCATTAACCCGAACGGGAATTACCCTGATGCCTCCCATTGGGTGATATGTTCTGATTCCAACCGAATTTACTCATCGCGAACACCATGCCAACCAACCCTGACACTCAATCCCGCGGCCCGCTGGCCGGCATCAAGGTCGTCGAATTCGCCGGCATCGGCCCAGCCCCTTTCTGCGGCATGCTACTGGCCGACATGGGCGCCGAAGTCACCCTGCTTGAACGTGCCGGCGGCACGTTTGCCTCACAGTTGTTCGGCGGTGGGCGCAAGGCAGTGGCCAATCGCGGCAAGAAATCATTGTGCATCGACCTCAAGCACCCGGAGGCCAAGACCCTCGTTTTCAAGCTGATTGAGGACGCCGATGTGCTGATCGAGGGCTTTCGTCCTGGCGTCATGGAACGTCTCGGTTTTGGCCCGGACGAATGCCTGGCCCTGAATCCCCGCCTGATCTACGGCCGGATGACCGGCTGGGGCCAGACCGGCCCCCTCGCCCCGCGCGCCGGACACGATGCGAATTACGCGGCCATAGCCGGCGTGCTGGATACCGGGCGTCACCACGGCGGTGCACCGTGGGCCCCGCCAACGCTGGTCGGCGACATGGGCGGTGGCGGACTGATGCTGGCCTGGGGTATCGCCTGCGCCCTGCTTGAAACCCAGCGCTCGGGCAAAGGTCAGGTCATCGATGCCGCCATGTGCGAAGGCGCCGCCGTCCTCGCCCATGGCCTGTTCAATCTTGAAGCCCTGGGCGAATGGCATGGCCACTGCGCCATCGATTCCAGCGCACCGTTCTACGACGTGTATCAGTGCGCCGACGGCGCGTGGATCAGCGTCTGCCCGCTCGAACCGCAGTTTTACAAGACTTTTGTTGAGCGCCTTGGCCTGGCCGGAGACCCGGATTTCAGTGGCAAACAATACGACACCCGGCGTTGGCCCGTCATGAAGGAAAGGCTGACGGCCATCTTCGGGGCCGAGCCGCGCGAGCACTGGAACACGTTGTTTGATGACACCGACGATTGCGTCTGGCCCGTGCTGAGCATGACCGATGCCCCCACGCATCCGCACAACGTGGCGCGCGAGGCATTTATCGCGGTTGCCGGCGTGCAACAACCGGCACCGGCGCCCCGGCTGTCCAGAACACCGGGTGCCATTCAAAGCCCGCCGCCGCTGCTCGGCGAACATTCGCGCGAACGACTGGCGATGCTGGGTCTGACGGCCGAAGAAATCGAGCGCCTGGCGGCTGCCGGCGTTGTCAGTGATCCGGTACCGTTTTGAAATCAGGCCCGACCCCCGCAACCTCGACTCCCGGGTCTGGCGTGACTCGCGACAGCGATTGCTGCGGTCAACCGGGAAAAATGCGCAAATTCGAAATATTCGGACGGCTAGCCTGAGACCACTCTGTTCCGTCCGAGTTTTTTGGCGCGGTAGAGTGCGGCATCCGATCGTTTCAGCAAGCTCTCGGTCGTTTCGTCGGCCAGATGCTGGACCACGCCTATACTCACCGTGACCGGCGGCAAATGCGGCAGCCTGGTTTTCTCAACCGTCACCCGCAAACTCTCGGCCACGCCGAGCGCACTTTCAAGGTCGGTTTGTGGCAGCAGGACCATAAATTCCTCCCCACCCCAACGACAGACCGCGTCCGCATCCCGCACGCGGGCCTCAAACGTCCTGGCAAGCAGGATCAGAACCTCATCTCCGGCATGATGGCCGTGCTGGTCATTGATCGCCTTGAAATAATCGGCGTCCACCAGCATCAGGCAGTAATCCAGGTCATGGCGACGTTTTTGTCCATGCGCCACTTCCAGCATCTGGACAAACCGTCGCCGGTTCCACAGTCCGGTCAGGTGGTCTCGCGAGGCAGCGTGCTGCAACTCGTTCTTGAGTCGCTTCTGCTCGGTCACGTCGTGGATGATGCACAGCATCAGCCGCCGGCCGCCAAGCTCCAGTGGACCGGCATAGGTCTGCACATCGCGCAGGCTGCCATCAGCCAGACGATGAACAAAGTTCAGGGGTTTGTGGCCGCCAGGCAGTTTGGCGACCTCGTTCATGATGGGCAAGACCTCCCGCCCCAGCGCGTTGATTTGCCAGGTATGTTTCAGGCAAAACGTGTCGTGGGAATAACCGTAAAACCTCATTGCGGCAAAATTTGCATCGACAATTCGACCATCGGAACCCGGGTCAATCAACAGCATCGGTGCGCTGTTCGAGTGAAATAACTTCTCGTAGAAACGATCTTCTTCCCGCTCGGACGATTGATTACTGGTAGCCGGCAGACTCGCCAGTATCCCTTCAACCAGAATTTCCTCCGCCTGCCCATCTCGTTTCAGCAGTGACAGCCGACAACTCAATGGCGCCGGTTTTCCTTCACGCTGAACCGTCCATATTTCAACCACTTGCTCTTGCGCACGAAGCGCCGGCAGGTAGGCCTCCAGATGTTCCTGGGCATGAGCAGAGTGAGTGCCATGGCGCACAGCCGGCAGATCGACGCCGAATGACAGCTCTTTCGCTGTGTTATTGGCGAAAATGAATTCCTGGGCGATTGGCGACACAATCCACACCGGAGTGCCAAGAAGCGTCAAAGCGACATGCGAGTTCATCGGAGTGATTGGAGGCGCCGTTGGGTTAAAAAATTGCGAAACATTGAATATCAATTGCAACCTGAATTCTAACGGCTATGGTATCCAATATTCGTGAATGAGTTCTCATCGGTCGTACCGGCCCCGCCAGGATTCCCGCAAACCCAGTGATGAGCAATCCAGCCATGCCAGCACCAGACCCGCGGGCAGCGCGCAGGACGCCGCCGTGCGGTGTCACATCGTAGACAATGTCACATCAACCACGCCACCAATGACCAGAAACTCATCCTCACCCTGCAGCACCCCGGGCAGCAGGCCACACTGGAAAAAAATCTTGGTCAACGGGATTTCGGCTTCAAGAATGTAATCACCAAACTCGCAGGCGCGCTCGCGGCTGCAGGTAAATGAATTGAGATTGTTGAGCAGGACAATGCGCCGCCCGCTCCCCATCTTGGCCAGAACCTCGTGATCAGCCAGGCTATTGACGCCCCGATACAGCGTCACATGACGCGCGCCCTGATGGCGTTGCGCCAACTCGAACTGACAGAAGGTGTAGAGCAGGTCAAGCTGCGCCTCCAGTGCATTGGTGCCATACAACCCCTGGGAACGCATTTCCAGATAGCGCCGATAGCCTTCGCTGGTCGGATCACGTAATGCCTGCCCGTGATAACGCGGCATCAGGCCAAAGCGCGACTCAACCCACCCTTTGAGTACCGCGCCTTCGCGACTGTCAGAATCAAAGCTCCAGCCACGAATCATCTTGATGTAATTGGCCTTGGCACGCCCCTTCCGGTGTCCGGTAAAACCCACCTCTTCCGGTCGTTCAAGCCGGAAGTGTACGGTCATGTAGTCGCGAAAGACATTTGCGCGTGCGTCTGGCGTCGCGGCATGCAAGCGCCGAAACAGATCGCCATGCAATTCGGCCACCCCATCAATCAACAGCGGACTCGGGTATTGCTGATAGGCAAGCCCCCCCAGAACCACCGCCGGCAAATTGCAACGATTGATCGACAGTCTAGCCTGCCTGGGCAGTGTCGCTTTGTCGTCACCCCTACAAAGCGTAGGGAAATTGTCGGATGTATCCGTGCTGGCGACTGCCAGGCTATCTTCAGAAATCATTTACGAATCAATCAATTATGGTCTGCCAGTCGACCTGGCACGCTACGTGCAGAAGGTGAGGTGCGACTCTCAAAGATTCCTTCGCAAATCGACTGACAGACTAAGGAGATTACACCATGGCAAAACTGCGTCAATGCGCCATCTACGGCAAAGGCGGCATCGGCAAGTCGACCACCACCCAGAATCTGGTGGCGGCACTCGCTGAATCCGGCAAGAAAGTAATGATTGTTGGCTGCGATCCGAAAGCCGACTCAACCCGCCTGATCCTGCACAGCAAGGCTCAGACCACCGTCATGCACCTGGCTGCCGAAGCCGGCTCGGTGGAAGATCTCGAACTGGAAGACGTCCTTTCCGTCGGTTTCGGCGGCATCAAGTGCGTTGAATCCGGTGGCCCGGAACCCGGCGTCGGCTGTGCCGGCCGCGGCGTCATCACCGCCATCAACTTCCTGGAAGAAGAAGGCGCCTATAGCGAAGACCTCGACTTCGTTTTCTACGACGTGCTGGGTGACGTGGTCTGTGGTGGCTTCGCCATGCCGATCCGCGAAAACAAGGCGCAGGAAATCTACATCGTCTGCTCCGGCGAAATGATGGCCATGTACGCGGCGAACAACATCGCCAAGGGTATCGTCAAGTATGCGAACTCCGGCGGTGTCCGCCTGGCTGGCCTGATCTGCAACAGCCGCAACACCGACCGCGAAGACGAACTGATCATGGCCCTGGCTTCCCGCCTCGGTACCACGATGATTCACTTCGTGCCGCGTGACAACGCTGTCCAGCACGCTGAAATCCGCCGCATGACCATGGTTGAATACGATCCGTCCCACAAGCAGGCTGACGAATATCGCCAGCTCGCCAACAAGATCGTTGCCAACACCAACTTCGTCATCCCGACCCCGATCGAGATGGAAGAGCTGGAAGAGCTGCTGATGGAATTCGGCATCATGGAAGTGGAAGACGAGTCCATCGTCGGCAAGACTGCCGCCGAACTGGCTGCCGAAGCTGCTGCTGCCTAAGTTGTGCAAGACACGGCGGGTTGGCACCCGTCCAGCCCGCCACTTTCAACCAGTACGTTGGCCACAGATTGGTGGCAGCGTCAGGAGGAAAACATGACGACCTTGTCTCGCGAAGAAACCGAAGCCCTCATTGCCGAGGTGCTGGAGGTTTATCCGGAAAAAGCCCAGAAAGACCGCGCCAAGCACCTCGCGGTCAACGATCAAACGATTGAACAATCGAAGAAATGCATCACTTCCAACCGCAAGTCCCTGCCGGGCGTCATGACCATTCGTGGTTGCGCCTACGCCGGCTCCAAGGGCGTGGTCTGGGGTCCGATCAAGGACATGATCCACATTTCGCACGGCCCTGTCGGCTGCGGTCAATATTCCCGCGCCGGTCGCCGTAACTACTACGTCGGTACCACTGGCGTCGATACCTTCGGCACGATGAACTTCACCTCGGACTTCCAGGAAAAGGATATCGTTTTCGGCGGCGACAAAAAACTCGCCAAGCTGATCGACGAAGTCGAAGCACTCTTTCCGCTGCACAAGGGTATCTCGGTTCAGTCCGAATGCCCGATCGGGCTCATCGGTGACGACATCGAGTCCGTCTCCAAAAAAGGCGCTGCCAACATCGGCAAGCCTGTTGTTCCGGTTCGCTGCGAAGGCTTCCGCGGTGTTTCGCAGTCGCTGGGCCACCATATTGCCAACGACACCATCCGTGACTGGGTGCTCGACAAGCGTGATGGCCAGCCTTTCGAATCGACTCCGTATGATGTCGCCATCATCGGTGACTACAACATCGGTGGCGATGCCTGGGCGACCCGCATCATCCTCGAGGAAATGGGCCTGCGCGTCGTTTCCCAGTGGTCCGGCGACGGCACCATTGCCGAAATGATGAATTCCCCGAAAGTGAAGCTGAACCTGCTGCACTGCTATCGTTCGATGAACTACATCTCGCGCCACATGGAAGAAAAGTACGGCATTCCTTACCTGGAATACAACTTCTTCGGCCCGACCAAGATCATCGAATCCCTGCGCAAGATCGCTGCCTTCTTCGATGACTCCATCAAGGAAAAGACCGAAGCGGTCATCGCCCGCTATCAGCCCATGGTTGAAGAGATCATCGCCAAGTTCAAACCACGTCTGCAAGGCAAAAAAGTCATGCTCTATGTAGGCGGTCTGCGTCCCCGTCACGTCATCGGCGCCTACGAGGATCTCGGGATGGAAGTCATTGGCACTGGCTACGAATTCGGTCACAACGACGACTACGACCGCACCATCAAGGAAATGGGCGACGCCACCCTGCTTTATGACGATGTCACCGGCTTCGAACTGGAAGAGTTTGTCAAGAAACTGAAGCCGGACATGGTCGGCTCGGGCATCAAGGAAAAGTACATCTTCCAGAAGATGGGCATTCCGCTCCGCCAGATGCACTCCTGGGACTACTCCGGCCCGTATCACGGCTACGACGGTTTCGCCATCTTCGCCCGCGACATGGACATCGCCCTGTCCAGCCCGGTCTTTGGCAATCTGGTCCCGCCCTGGAAAAAGGCTGTTGCTGAAGAAGTGAAGAAGGCCGCCTGAGTCAGCTCAACGGCAAATCCTTGAACCTTAAGCCCGGCACCGCAGATGAGCGGTACGGGCAAGGAGATAGCAAATGCAAACCGCAGAAAAGATCAACCCCTGTTATCCGCTGTTCCGCGACGACGACTACAAGAAGAACCTGGCTGAAAAGCGTGTCCTTTTTGAAGAAATGAATCCGCCGGAAAAAGTCTGGGAAACCTTCGTGTGGACCACCACCAAGGAATATCAGGATCTCAATTTCAAGCGCGAAGCCCTGACGATTGACCCCGCCAAGGCCTGCCAGCCGCTCGGCGCCGTCCTCTGCGCCTCCGGCTTCCACAAGACCTTGCCGTACGTGCATGGTTCCCAAGGCTGCGTGGCTTACTTCCGCACCTATTTCAACCGCCACTTCAAGGAACCGTGCTCCTGCGTGTCCGACTCGATGACGGAAGACGCAGCCGTGTTCGGTGGTCAGAAGAACATGATCGACGGTCTGGAAAATGCCAAGGCCATCTACAAGCCGGACATGATCGCTGTTTCCACCACCTGTATGGCAGAAGTCATCGGTGATGACCTGAACGCCTTCATCAACAACACCAAGAAGGCCGGCAACATTCCTCAGGAATACCCGGTTCCCTTCGCCCATACCCCGTCTTTCGTCGGTTCGCACACGACTGGTTGGGACAACATGGAAGAAGGCATCCTGCGCTCCTTCACGCTGAACTTCATGGACGGCAAGAAGATCGGTTCGAACGGCAAGATCAACATCGTTCCGGGCTTTGAAACCTACCTCGGCAACTTCCGCGTCATCAAGCGCATGTTGGCTGAAATGGATGTCGATTACACCTATCTGTCGGACTGCAGCGAAGTCTTCGACACGCCGGCCGATGGTGAATTCCGCATGTACGCCGGTGGCACGACGATGGATGAAGTCAAGGATGCGCCGAATGGCATCACCACCGTTCTGCTGCAGCCAACCCAGCTGGAAAAGACGAAGAAATTCGTTGAAAACACCTGGAACCATGACATCCCGAAGCTCAACATTCCGATGGGTGTCGAATGGACTGATGAATTCCTGATGAAGGTTTCCGAAGTGACCGGCAAGGCCATTCCGGAATCTCTGGCCAAGGAACGCGGTCGCTGCATGGACCTGATCTCCGACAGCCATGCCTGGCTGCACGGCAAGAAGTTTGCCCTCTACGGCGACCCGGACTTCGTGCTGGGGATGGTCAAAATCCTGCTCGAAGTCGGTGCCGAGCCAACCCATATCCTGGCCCACAACGGCAACAAGCGTTGGGCCAAGGCGGTCGAGAAGCTGCTCGCTTCAAGTCCGTTTGGTGTCAATGGCAAGGTGTATGCGGGCAATGACCTGTGGCACATGCGTAGCCTGTGCTTCACGGACAAGCCTGACTTCCTGATCGGCAACAGCTATGGCAAGTACATCCAGCGCGACACCCGCCACCTCGGCGAAGCGTTCGAAGTACCGTTGATCCGCCTCGGCTTCCCGCTGTTCGATCGTCATCATCTGCATCGTCAGACCACGATGGGCTACGAAGGCATGATGTCCATCGTGACCCAGCTGACCAATGCCGTCCTTGAGCAACTCGACAAGGAAACGATCGGTATGGGTACCACGGACTACAACTTCGACTTGGTTCGTTAATCCGAAATGCCGGTGGGCGGCAGCTCGCTGCTCACCGGTTCTGCAGGAGCAGTTGTATGGCCAACATCATGATCCAACAGGACGCCAAGGGCGGGTTGGTCTTTTACCTCCCGAAGCGCGATCTGGAAGCTTCCATCGAGTCCATTGAATTCGACACCCAGGAAAAATGGGGTGGCGAACTGAAGCTGGACAACGGTGGGACCTACTACATCGACCCGATCGCCAAGCCGCCACGGCTGCCCATTTCCCTGCGTGCCAAGCGCCTCGGCGCTGCCGAAGACTAAGGAGATTCATCATGGCAATGAAAATCGACCCCGACATGTGCACCGCCTGTGGTGATTGCAAGCCGGTTTGCCCAACCAAGTCGATCAGCTCCGGCAAGATCTTCTTCAAGATCGATGCTGCCACCTGTACGGAATGCGATGGCCACAACGATTCCCCGTTGTGTGTCGACGTCTGTCCGTCCGGTTGCATCGGCCCGGCCTGATCAGAGCCTTGAGCCGAGCGTCTGGTACAACGCAGGTTGGCCCGGCGCTCCACTGAAGCCTCTCTGGAGATCACCATGTCCGAAACCCCGATTGCCTCACGCGAAGCCGCCCTGCGCATCGCCCTCGCTGCCCGTACCTTGAATGGTCTCGATGTCCGCGCCCTGGTCGGTGCACTTATCGAATCACTGGGTTCTCCGCTAACGGAAACCAAGCTCGGCACACTGACCGTGGACGATTTGCGCACCATCCTGGCTGGCGATTATGCCGAGCAAGGATGCCATGTCGGCATCGAAGCCGAAACACTGAAACAGGCTGTCCGCCTCCTGTGGGGCCAAGGCGTAGACAACAGCGACTTCCCCGCGGTCGACGCCTACACTGAAGGCGAATTGCCAGGCTCGTTGCGCGTGGCGATTGCCGCCAACCGCGGTGAGAACCTTGACGGTCATTTCGGTTCCTGCGAACGCTTCCTTGTCTATCAGGTCGGACCGGATGCTTTGAAACTGATCGGTATCCGCAGCACCGTGGAAGCCGATGCCGCAGAAGATAAAAATGCCGCCCGCTCGGTGCTGATCAATGATTGCCAGATCGTCTACGTTCAGTCCATCGGTGGCCCGGCCGCAGCCAAAGTCGTTCGTGCCGGCGTTCATCCCGTCAAGAAGCCGACCGGCGGCAAGGCGCGGGAAGTTCTGGTTGAACTGCAAGGCCGACTATCCTGCCCCCCCCTTGGCTGGCGCAGATCATGGGGGTTCCATCGGCCTCGCTGGCCCGCTTCGAAAAAGACCTTGAAGCGGAGGAATCTGCGTGATTACGCCCACCCTGCTCGCCCAAGTCGCCGAAGCAACCCTGCTCGACCCGAGGGTCGCCGCACTTCGCCAGCGCTTTCCGGCGTTGCATTTTACGGAATGCAGTGAAGATGACGTTTCCCCGCTCTATCAGCCGGCCTTCAGTGTCGACGGACACGACCTGTATTTGGTCAGCGGCGCCTCGGGCCACTGCCTGGCACTGACCAATGATGCGTCGGCAGCCACTGGCATCCTGATAGCAGCCAAGGTCGATGATGACTGAAAGCCGACCGGCGGAAGCCGGTGTCGGCCGATTTGGTCTATGCGCCGGATGCAGTTTCTTCCCGGATTATCCGAACACACGTCGGTGCACACCAGGCGACGCATGCATTCGTGCCCATAGCGGCCGACAGATTGACCGCTTTCTACGCGCCAATCCCGAACTCGCCATCAACTACCTGAGTGACATCTTCTGGGAGCGTCGCGCCATTGCCGTCCGCTATGCCCCGGTCGACACGATTTTTGGGCTGAAATCCGATCCCGATGAAGTGGTCCGTCGCGTGGTCGCTACCCGCCTGCCCGTAGACTCATTGATCAACATGGTTAGCGACCCCGATCGCGAAGTTCGACTGTCTGTTGCAGCGCGACTGCCAGAGCCATTGCTCATTCAGCTGACGCATGACCCGGACTACCTGATCCGGGCCACCGTCGCGCGCCGGTTGCCGCATGGCCAACTGGCAAAGCTGGCCAAGGATCCAGAGCGTGAGGTGCGTAAGGTCGTTGCCGCTCGACTACCTGCCTTTGCGTTGCACATGCTGGCCGAGGATGCTGAACCGGAAGTGCGCGCCATCGTTGCCGAACGCGCCCTGCCCGGCCTGGCTGCCGCGATGCTACAAGACAGCGAATGGTGGGTGCGCCTGGCAGCAATCAGCAATGCGCCACTCGAATTCCTGAAACCCCTAACCGACGACCCGGAGCTTGAAGTTCGGGAAGCCGCTCAAGCACGGCTCGACGAATCTAAAACCACCTGATCCCGAGGAAAATCATGAAGCAAAATCAGGGCTGGACTGAGTATTGCAAATCACTGTCGCCGGCAATTGTCGAAACCTGCGCCAAAACACCGCTCAGCGCCGGTCCGGCCGGCTTGGTCAAAGCCTTGGGAATGGCGCTGCCCGACTGGAAATTTCGTCATTCCATTGGCCGCGGAGGATGGTACCGACTCGGCGGCATCGTCGACGCGAACGGACATCGCGTTACAGACAGTCTTGAAAGCTGGGTTGAGGATGCGCTGGATGAGCGCGATGGCGACATCGGTCGGCTCATCGATGACTTCACTGGACAAGAACTGTTTGCGACGCGGCTGGTTGGCCAGACTCATTATCTCGTTGCGCCGTCCGGCGAGAGAAGCGACGATTTCCTGCAACTGGAAATTGAAGATTTGCAGGAAATGCGCGGCCACCAGTTGTTTATCAACGAGCCCGGCACGATCGAGGAACTGGTTGACCCGCGTGGTGGCAACGAAACGCCTATCCAGGTTGGCTTGCCCTTCTACAAATTTCGTCGCATCCAGCATATTGGTAATTTCCTGGCTCGCATTCTGGCGCAGAAGCCTGAACCAGCCCCCATTCATCGCATGCTCGAAGACTGGACCCACAGTAGTGCCGGCAACACCAGTGCTTTCTACAATCACTGGGTCATTGCCACCCGTGAGCACCTTGATCGCTACCATCAACCGGTTTTTCGTGCCCAACCCATCGCAGTGATGGCCGGTGACCCGCCGGAATTTGAAGCGACGTCCGGCACCAGCGGCCTGAAACTACAAGATGCCTTGAATCACTTTGATCACGAAATAGGCTATCCGCTTGCCTGGTACTTTCACATGCTTAGCACCAAGGCCGTACCGCACTGGGTCGCGCAGACTGTCGTCGAAGACGCCCTGGCCGGCTTTGCGTATCTGCCGCAGCGGGATATTGATGTCGTTCGTGGCTGGCTGCATCGGCCCTATTCGATTTGATGTGTGCAGTAAAACTGATCTGAAGCCAACACAAATGTCTTCACAGCGCAGGGCAGTGCGAATGACGCGACCTGCTGGTTGATGGCAGTCCGATTTTTCAAAAATCTGCAATCACCCTTCTTGTCCACTGCAGACATGTCGGCTGCCATTTAGCAACCGTACATGAGTACCCTGTTGTTACGCCATGGGCTGCCGCGAAGCGGCCGTTGGTGACCTCACATTAGCTGCCAACAGGCGACTCACGGGTAGCTATCAAATTTCAATACCGCCCCCCCCCACACTGCTTTGTCCCTGGCCATGACCTCGCTGTTGGCTTTATCTCACCACGTGAACACGCCGGGTCTGCTGCTACTCTAGGAACAATTCTTAGGTGTCCCTGTCCGAGCCAAACCCAATTGGAAAATTTACAGAACTGTCCTCATGACGTA
>DAOLIO010000027.1:3514-21819 GCA_035328505.1 Azonexus sp. | reverse complement strand
ACAGAACGCCACCATCCTTGACCGGAGCAATCGATATATTGTTCAGGGTTACAATCCGTGGCAGCTTGGCAATATCGGCGGCAAACGCCCCAAAATCATGGTACCCCCCGTTTATTTTCACGGTAATCGGCAATTCTGCGTAGAAGTCCTTGATCTGCTCCTGACCCGGCTTGAATAATTCGAATTGCAAACCACGCCCCAAGCCGGCCTGATTAACCTCTATCAACAGCGCCTCAATTTCTGATTTATCCGGCAACTGCTTCAGCAGTGCGCCGAATGAACGATCAATTTCTGCCAACTGCTGAATATATAAATCAAGGTTAACCGCTTGACGCTTCTTGTCGAGATACTGCTGCTTAAGCGTCCCCTCTTCACGCTGCTTAGTCTCGAGCTCAGTCAACTGGTCATTCCATACAAACCACCATCCAGCAAGAAGAATGGCTGCAAACAAGCCAATCAGGACTGTAATTTTAGGAATTAATGGCCACGACCCAGGATCATTCGGATTCATCAACCGAAAGTCGTCAGCGATCGAGCGAAAGTCGATATTCGGAATGGAGATTTTTTTTGTGATCACTTTTTCTCCTTCCCTTCTTCTGGCTTGATGCGAGTCAGGACAAAATTCATTCCGAATTCATTTATTCGACGACCATTCACCACGACAGCCTTGCTTTCAATCAGCTGCGGCGCCTCCAGCCATGGCGATGCCTCCAAATTGCGCATCAGGGCAGAAATACGTGCATTTGATTGCGCGTGCCCGGTAATACTTACCTTCAGCCCATCCTGTTTCAGTGATTTCAGGTAAATCCCATCAGGAACCTGTTTCACCAATTCACTGAGCAAATAAACCGTCTCACCACGATCTCTCTGGAGATTTTCAATAACCTGCTTGCGTGCCAACAGCGCCTGCGTCTGTTCTTTCAGTCGCTTGATTTGATCGAGTTGCTTGTCGAGAACAGCAATCTCTTTCTTGAGAAAATTATTCGAACCTTCCTGATTGCTGATAGCACTACCAATGAATGTGTATACAGCAAAAACTATCAATGCCCCCAATACTGTGACCAAGCCTGCCAATACAAAGAACTGCTCACGCCTGGCCTTTTTTGCTTCTTCGCGATGAGGAAGGAGATTGATACGAATCATGATGGATCGAACCTCCTCAGCGCTAAACCACAAGCCACCATCAGTGAAGAGGCATCGGCAAGCAGGCTTTTTGCCCGAACGCGGTCGGATAACACCATATTGGCAAACGGGTTTGCAATAAGCGTGTTGACCTGGGTACGAGTAGCGACCACCTCATCGATACCCGGGATCACAGCACACCCACCGGCCAGTACGATATGGTCAACTTGGTTATATTGAGTCGAGGTAAAGAAAAACTGCAACGCGCGAGATACCTCAAGCGCCAAATTTTCCATGAAAGGATTCAGCAATTCAATTTCATACCCCTCAGGCAGATTTCCTGCGCGCTTGGCGGCCTCAGCATCCTCGAAATTCATCCCGTAGTGACGCGCAATATCTTGCGTCAACTGCCCACCACCAAAAGCTTGCTCACGGGCATAAACTTGTTGTCCATTACGCAAAACCGTCAAATTCATCACATTTGCGCCAGCATCAATCAAGGCGACCACCTGATTTTTTCCAGACTCGGGCAACTGGCGCTCAATCAATTCAAATGCAGCCAAGGCAGCAAACGACTCGACGTCCACGACCGCTGCTTTCAAACCCGCGGAATCGGCTACCGCCACCCGATCCTCGACGCGTTCCTTTTTTGAAGCCGCAATCAGAACCTCAAGTTCATCAGGCACGGCAGGGGCGGGGCCAATGACCTGGTAATCCAGATTGACTTCATCAATCGAAAACGGAATGTATTGATTGGCCTCTGTTTCAACCTGGGCCTCAAGCTCCTCATCCCGCAAGCCGGCGGGTACGATGATTTTTTTGGTGATCACCGCAGAACCTGGCAGAGCCATGGCGACGTTGCGCGTCGACGTGCCCATGCGCTTCCAGGCTCGCTTGACGCAGTCGACAACCCCCTCCAGGTTGGCGATATTGCCATCGGATACCGCATCCTTGGGCAACACCTCGATGGTGTAGCGCTCAACGCGATAGCCGTCTTTCCCATTGGAACTCAGTTCAACCATCTTGACGGCGGAAGAACTTATATCCAAGCCGAACAAGGAGCGCGCCTTGGGATTTAATAACGCCGATATATCGAAGCCCACCAGACCCCCAAAAAGTCCTTACGGAATACGAAGTTAGCAAAATTACCAATAATTCACTTCAGATGCTAACAATAACATCTGGAGGTGTAAAGCAATTTCACGGGGCAGATTTGGGCCAGCGTATAATCGGCGCCACGTTTATTTTGAACTCTAAGATCACCGTGCCCTCACTGCCTCCGGCGCTGCGCGTCGTGCTTTATCCTGTCATATTCCTCATTGGACTTATCGCAATTGGCATAGCGATGGGATTGATCATTCTCATTCTTACCTATCCCAATCTGCCATCGCTTGAGGTTTTGACAGATTACCGGCCAAAGATTCCGTTGCGCATTTTTACCGCCGATGGCTTCCTGATTGGCGAATATGGCGAGGAACGTAGGGCGGTCGTCGCAATTCAAGACGTACCTTCGGTCATGAAACATGCAATATTGGCTGCCGAAGATGACCGTTTCTATCAGCATGGCGGAATCGACTACACAGGCATCGTACGTGCAGCAGGAGCCAATCTGATTGGGGGCGGCAAACGTCAGGGCGCGTCGACCATCACTCAGCAGGTTGCCCGTAATTTTTTCCTGACGGGTGAGAAGACCTACACGCGCAAACTCTACGAAGCACTGCTGTCATTCAAGATAGAGAGCAATCTGTCGAAAGATCAGATTTTCGAGCTGTATATCAATCAGATTTTTCTTGGCCAGCGAGCCTACGGATTTGCGGCGGCGGCCCAGATCTATTTCGGCAAGCCGCTCAAGGATATTTCCATAGCCGAAGCGGCAATGCTGGCAGGTCTCCCCAAAGCCCCCTCCGCTTATAACCCCGTCGTCAACCCAAACCGGGCTCGACTACGCCAGCAATACGTACTTCGCCGCATGCATGATTTGGGCTACATCTCGTCATCGCAATACGACGCCGCCCTTAAGGAACCGCTGGTAGTCAAGCGTGAGCTGGCGGAATACGCCGTTCACGCCGAGTACGTCGCGGAGATGGCACGCCAGATTACCGCTGAAAGATTTCCTGAAGAAGTCTATTCCCGCGGAATGATGGTCTATACGACCTTAAACAAGGCGGAGCAAGAAGCGGCGTATGCCAGCCTGCGCAAAGGTGTGATGGATTATGACCATCGGCATGGCTATCGGGGCGCCGAATCCTATCTGGACATGAAGGACATCAAATCCGACCAGGATGAAATAATTGACGAAGCGCTGCAGGACATTCCAGATACAGGCGACCTTGTTCCGGCACTGGTTCTATCCGCGGACACCAAGCAGCTCAAGGTCTACCGAAAAGGCGGCGAAATAGTGACGCTCACCGGCGACGCCATGAAATTTGCCGCTCGGATGATTGATGACAAGGCACCGCCCAATAAGCGGCTGAAGCGTAGCGCGATCGTCCGCCTGCAAAAAGACGACAAAAACGGATGGCAAATCAGCCAGCTTCCCGAAGTCGAATCTGCATTCGTTGCGGTCGACCCGAAAAATGGTGCAATTCGGGCATTGGTGGGCGGTTTTGATTTCAATCGCAGCAAGTTCAACCATGTTACGCAAGGCTGGCGACAACCCGGTTCCAGCTTCAAGCCGTTCATATATTCGGCTTCACTGGAAAAAGGCTACAACCCGAATAGCGTGATTGCCGATGAGCCAATCGTCATCCCGGCCAGCCAGACAGGCACTGCAGCCTGGCAACCACATAACTACGACGGCAAATATGAAGGCCCGATGAAGATGCGCACCGCCCTGGCCAAATCGAAGAACATGGTCTCGATCCGCATCCTGCAATCGATCGGCACCCGCTATGCTCAGGATTACGCTGGACGCTTTGGCTTCGATCCCGCCAAGCACCCCCCTTATCTCACGATGGCCCTTGGCGCTGGCTCCGTGACTTCCTGGCAGATGGTGACGGCCTACTCGGTGTTTGCCAACGGTGGATACAAGGTCAACCCCTTCGTCGTTCGCGAAATACGCGATGCGGCCAATCAGATCGTCGCCCAATCAGCACAACTTGAAGCAGGCGAAGAGGGTATCCGGGTAATCGACCCCCGCAATGCATTCATGATGGATGCCATGCTGCGTGATGTGACCATCTATGGAACCGCAGCCAAAGCCTCGGTCGCCCTGAAGCGTCAGGATCTCGCCGGAAAAACGGGCACCACCAATGAGTACAACGACGCTTGGTTCTGCGGATACCAGATGACAGTCGCTGCCTGCGCCTGGATAGGGTTCGACCAGCCGCGCAAATTGGGAGACAAAGAGACCGGCGGCGCTGCCGCGCTCCCGATCTGGATTGGCTACATGAACCGCGCACTCAAGGATGTGCCGATGCAGCTTCCACGCGCCCCCGAAGGCTTGGTGGCGCGCGGCGAAGGCAGGGATCGCAGCTATATCTACGCGGAAAATGCCGCCAAGGAAAAACCACCAGAGGAAGAGGAACAGGAAGCAGAGCCGCTACCGAAACCGGATCTCAGCGTACCGCCCAGCGACTAATCAGCGCAAAACGATGGACTCGCCGGCCTGCTGGCTGGCGAGTGTCGACAGCTTTTCCATCAACTCGCTGCTATCGCGGGTATCTCGCCAAGCCGAGCCATCCCATCGAAAATGAAAGCCCCCGGCGCGAGCCGCCACCCAGATTTCCTTGGCCACGCCGTGGCGATTGACGATGATCTTGCTCCCATCCTCAAATTCAATTTCCAGCACACCACCTGCCGCCAACTGGCTATCCACATCGGCATCGCAGTTTTCCAATGCCGCATCAATTCTTGCCAGCGTTGCATCGGCGATCGTGTTGAATTCCTTGTCATCCATCGTGTGCTACCATCCTGTGCTTCGCTGACAGCGCCCCGAACATGTCCAGAATCGCTGCCCTACTGATCATCCTGAGCCTTGCCGCCTGCGGCATGAGGGGCCCGCTTGAACGGCCCACCGGCCAGGCGCCGGAACCGCTGCTTGGCAATGCCAAGCCAGCGCCCAAGGATGTTAGCACGACCACCAGCCCCAAAGCCCCATGACCCACTTTGCTCTGAAAAACGGCGTCCTGCATGCCGAATCCGTCGCCCTGCCGGCTATTGCCGAAAAATTCGGCACACCAGCCTATATTTATTCCCGCGCGGCGCTGGAAGCCTCGCTGCGCGAATTTCACGATGTCCTCGGCGGCCATGCCGCCGGCAAGGGTGCGCTGGTTTGCTATGCCGTCAAGGCCAACTCAAACCTTGCCATCCTGAACATCTTCGCCCGGCTCGGTGCCGGATTCGATATCGTTTCCGGTGGCGAATTGCAGCGTGTTCTGGCGGCTGGTGCCGACCCGAAAAAGGTTGTCTTCTCCGGCGTTGGCAAGACAGCCGTAGAAATGAAGCTGGCGCTGGAAGTCGGCATCTTCTGTTTCAACATCGAATCTGCCGCCGAACTGGATCGCCTGAACGACGTGGCCGGCCAGTGTGGCAAGAAAGCGCCGATCAGCCTGCGCGTCAATCCGAACGTCGACCCGAAAACCCACCCTTACATTTCGACCGGGCTCAAGGGCGCCAAATTCGGTGTTGCCTACGACACAGCACTGACGCTCTATCGCCGTGCCGCCCTGCTACCCAACATCGAAATCGCCGGCATCGACTGCCATATCGGCTCGCAACTGCTCGATCCATCGCCTTTCATCGAAGCGCTAGACCGCATTCTGGCCCTCGTTGACCAGTTGAGCGCTGAAGGCATCCACATTCATCACCTCGACCTCGGTGGCGGCCTTGGTATCCAATACAACGCCGAGCAGGTCCAGCCAACCGTCGCCTCGTATCTGACGCCATTGCTCGACAAGCTGGCCGGTCGTGACTTGCAGGTGGTCCTCGAACCGGGGCGCCGACTGGTCGGCAATGCAGGCCTGCTGCTGACTCGCATCGAATATCTGAAACAGGGCGAAGCCAAGAATTTTGCCATCATCGACGCCGCCATGAACGACCTGATGCGCCCGGCGCTCTATGAAGCCTGGCACGACATCAATCCGGTGGTGCCACGCGCCGGCGATGGCACGGCATACGATGTCGTGGGACCAGTCTGCGAAACCGGCGATTTCCTCGGCCAAGACCGCATGCTCGCGGTCGAAGCTGGCGACCTGCTGGCGGTGATGTCCGCTGGCGCCTACGGCATGGCCATGGCCTCGAACTACAACACCCGGCCCCGGGCCGTTGAAGTGATGGTCGATGGCGACAAGGTCCACGTCATTCGCCAGCGCGAAACGGTCGAACAACTCTACGCCGGCGAGTCCATACTGCCCAAGTGAGCGGCCTGCGCGTCGATAAATGGCTATGGGCGGCGCGGTTTTTCAAGACGCGCTCGCTGGCCAGCGATGCCGTCAGCGGCGGCAAGGTGAAGGTCAATGGCATCACGATCAAACCAGCCCGTGACATCAAGATTGGCGACCGACTCGACATCGCCAACAGCGAAACGCGCTGGGCAGTAATCGTCAAAGCGCTGTCGGACAAACGCGGTCCGGCACCGGAAGCTCGCCTGCTCTACGAAGAAACGCCGGAAAGCGCCAGCGCCCGCGAAGCCGCCCGGGAAAGCCGAGTATTTGTTCAGGATCCGGCCGCCGACATCCATGGCCGGCCCACCAAGCGTGACCGGCGCCAGATGGATCGTTACGGCCGATAACGCGCGATACCTGCGGTCAACCGGAAAAAACCGCCAAAATCACAAAACGTAGGCCAGCGCCAGCGGCAGAAAAATCAGGGCCGCCAGATTGCCGATCAATACAATTGACGCGACGCGCTGCGGCTCCTGTTTGTAACGCTCGGCGAACAGAAAATTGAGCACCGCTGGCGGCAGTGCACCAAACACGAACAGCATTGCTGCATCGCGACCCTGCAACCCCAGCAACTGGATGGCACCGGCCGCAATCAACATGCCGGCGATCGGGCGAAGCACGGCGCTGCCCACAGCCACCTTCCATTCGCTGAAATTCACGTCGGTCATTCGTACGCCCAGCGAAAACAGCAGCAAGGGCACCGAAACATCGCCCAGCATCTTGATGGCGATCACCAGCGGCGTCCAGATCGGGATTTTGACGATCGCTACGGTCAACCCGACGATGGCGGCAAAAACCACAGGTATTCGCCAGAGCATCAGCAATCGGGTATTCGGATCAAGCAGGCGTGCACCGAAGGAGAAATGCAGCGTGTTTTCCACCATGAACAATATCACCGCGGCCGGCAAGGCGTTGTCACCCCAGGCCAGTACCGCCAGGGGCAGGCCGATGTTGCCGGAGTTGTTGAACAGCATCGGCGGTACCAGCGTTTTCGGCTGGATGCCGAGCAATCGGGCAATTGGCCAGGCCAGCAGGCCACAAGTCCCCAGCACCAGAAAGCCACCGAGCGCCAGCGGTGCGTAGATCGTCAGGTCGAATGACTTGCCGGCCATGGCTGCAAATACCAGCGCCGGCACGAAAACATCCATGTTCAGACGGTTGGCCACCGCCATTTCCGGTTTGTGCTTGCGGCCATACACATAGCCGGCAGCCACGATCCCGAAAATCGGGAACAGAATGGCCAGCAGACGGAAACTCAGGCTTTGCTCGTCCAAGTACAGGACCTCAAATGGGAATCGGCAACAGGTCGGATTGTGCGGACGTCGGGCGCGCCCGCACAGCCGGGAATACCCCTAAGCTTAGAGCACGTAGCGCGACAGATCCTCGTCGGCCGCCACTTCGCCCAGCTTTTCGTTGACGTAAGTCGCGTTCACCAAGACCTTCTCCAAGCCAACCTTGCCAGCATCGAACGAGACTTCTTCAAGCAGTTTTTCCATGACCGTATGCAGGCGACGGGCACCAATATTCTCGGTCCGCTCATTCACCTGAAAGGCGATCTCGGCCATGCGCCGGATGCCGTCGTCGGCAAATTCGATGTGCACGCCTTCCGTTTCCAGCAAGGCCTGATACTGGCGGGTCAGACAGGCGTCAGTCTGCGTCAGAATGCACTCAAAATCAGCCACCGACAGCGAATCCAGTTCGACGCGAATCGGAAAACGGCCCTGCAATTCAGGAATCAGATCGGACGGCTTGGACAGGTGAAAAGCCCCCGACGCGATAAACAGAATGTGGTCGGTCTTGATCATGCCGTACTTGGTCGACACGGTCGTGCCCTCAACCAGCGGCAACAAATCGCGCTGCACCCCCTGGCGAGAGACATCGGCGCCCTGTGTTTCAGAGCGGCTGGCGATCTTGTCCAGTTCATCGAGAAAAACGATGCCGTTCTGCTCAACGGCTTTCACCGCCTCCAGCTTGACGTCCTCGTCATTGACCAGCTTGGCAGCCTCTTCGTCGGCCAGCAGCTTCAAGGCCTCCTTGATCGGCAGCTTCCGGGATTTCTTTTTACCACCGCCGATATTCTGGAACATGCCCTGAATCTGCTGCGTCAGCTCTTCCATGCCGGGCGGCGCAAATATTTCGGCCTGCATGCCCGGCGCCGCAACCTCGATATCGATTTCCTTGTCGTCCAGTTCACCTTCCCGCAGCTTCTTACGGAATTTCTGGCGGGTCGTGTTCTCGGTGGCAGTCGACTCGGAATTTTCGGCAAAAAAGTTGGGTCCCCGAGCCGATGGCAGCAGCACGTCAAGCACGCGCTCCTCGGCGGCATCTTCGGCGCGCGCGCGCATGGTTTTCATGGCCCGCTCGCGATGCGTCTTGATCGCCATCTCGACCAGATCGCGAATGATCGTCTCGACATCACGGCCGACGTAGCCGACTTCGGTGAATTTCGTGGCCTCGATCTTGATGAACGGCGCATTGGCCAGCCGGGCCAGGCGGCGCGCAATCTCGGTCTTGCCGACACCGGTCGGACCGATCATCAGGATATTTTTCGGCGTAATTTCCTGACGCAATGGCTCTGCCACCTGCGCCCGTCGCCAGCGATTGCGCAAGGCAATGGCGACCGCCTTCTTGGCATTCTTCTGGCCGACGATATGCTTGTCGAGTTCGGAAACGATTTCCTGCGGTGTCATCGCGGTCATTCGAGGGCCTCGATCGTGAAATTTCGGTTGGTGTAGATGCAGATATCGCCCGCGATTTCCAGCGACTTGGTGACGATGTCTCGCGGGGACAGATCCGTGTTTTCCAGCAAGGCGCGGGCCGCGCTTTGTGCGTAAGCGCCGCCGGAACCGATGGCGACAATCCCCTGCTCCGGCTCCAGCACATCGCCGTTACCGGTGATGATCAGCGAAACATCGCGATCCGCCACCGACAGCATGGCTTCCAAGCGCCGCAAGGCACGGTCTGATCGCCAATCCTTGGCCAGTTCGACTGCCGAGCGCAACAAATTGCCTTGATGCTTGTCCAGCTTGGCCTCGAATCGCTCGAACAGCGTGAAGGCGTCGGCCGTGCCGCCGGCAAAACCGGCCAGAATGCGCCCTTGATACAAGCGGCGCACCTTTTTGGCGGTGGCCTTGATGACGATATTGCCCAGCGTGACCTGACCGTCGCCGCCCATGGCAACGACGTTGCCCCGGCGCACCGACAGGATCGTGGTGCCGTGATATTGCTCCATTTGATTTAACCTTAAGACTTGGGAACGAGAATGCGCGCCTGCTTGTTGAGGCCAACCACAGCCATCAATTCGGCGACAAGGTGATTCGGACTGCGGATGACAATATCGCGCCCCGCAGCCTTGTACGGGGCAAGGCGATTGACCAGCTGCCCCGCCGAGACGAAATCCAGACGACGGACGCCGGAAAAGTCGAAGACAGGTTGCTCATGTGCGTCCAGGAAGGCTGTCAGATCATCAAAACGACAGCCTTTCAGCTCTCCGGACAAATAATGCGCATCGTCAGCCGGACGACTGGTCGATGCGGCAACCGACTGCATGGCCGCGGCGGGTCGCGTCTCCCAAGAGGGAGGTGACAACTCGAAGGTCACGGCGAAATCCACTGCGCGCTCCTCGAACTCCTCCTGGGTACCATGACGTTGCAGCAGCTCAAGCAACAGACGCCAGGCCGGCTCATGAGCCGCATCGCCGGCCAGCAGTCTCGCGTTCAGACGATTGATAACGCCGTCGGTGCCCCCGAGTGTCACCGACAAGCGGGCCTTGCGAGCAGCACCGAGCATATCTGCCAGCTGTCCGGCAACGTCATCATCGCAGCCGATCAGTTTGCTGCAATCAACGGTCACCGGCACCTTCTGGCTGATCAGCCGTTCCAGCTCGATCACAGGCAACGCGCCTTCCGAGGTCAACACTCCTTGCAGGAATATCTTGCTGGGCCCTGGCGAAGCCGATGCCGACGGTACGGCAGACAGTCGCGACGACCAGGTCGGGGGCGACATTTCGCAGGTCTCGGCATACTCCACACACAGTTTGTCAAAGCCGGCCCGATCGCCCGTCACCTGTAGCAGGTCGAACAGCAGCAACCAGAAGCGTTTCCCCTCCGGGCCACGGTACGCGCGAACAAAGGTTTCGAGCAGCGAACGAGCCGCGGCATCCTGGCCGTTGGCATAGAGCACGACCACCTGTTCGACACAGGCCTGCATGGGATCGACGTCGTGATCAACATCAATGCCCATGACCGTCGATTCGGTAAAGTCGTCGCGATCGAAATCGTCAATACTGAAGTCCGGCGTATCCGCACTCGCCGCCTTCGGCTTGAGTGGCGGATGCACCATGATCTGCGCGGCTGAGTATGGCTCGTCGGCCGCAGGAAGCGGCCCGGCCTTGGCCCACACGCTGGCCGTGAATTCAAGGTCCGGCAAGGGCTCGGGCAGCGGCGCAGGAGGCGTCTCGGCGGTAGGCTGCGGTATTTTTGCCTCAGGCAGAAGATCCGGCGCACGCGGGCGAGCTGCCGGCCGCTCGGGCATCTTCTTGTCCTGCTTCTTGAAAAAGGAAAAAACCATGACTACTCCGCGTGCGGGATAGTAGTTTTAGCACGGTGATCGACTTCATGCAACGAGCAAGCCGACAAGCACCAGCAGGATGGCCAGCACCGGGCCGAAAGGTTGATCGAGACCCAGCGCCAGACCGAATGCCGCACAATAAGCCGTGACCCCGATCCCCAGTGCCCACCTTAGCCCGGCACGCCAGTTGGCGGCACGGCGAAAGGCCAGCCACGGGGGAATGAAGACCAGCGCAAAAGCGCCCATCACGCCGAGACTCATGGTCGCCAGGGCGAGGCAGAGTGCAGCCAGCAGGTCAAAGCCCATCTGGGTCGGCCAGGACGCCAGGCCGCGCAGACGGGAAATATCCGGATAGACCCGTGCCAGCAGCAATTTGGCCGACAGTGCGCGCAAGACGACCAAGGCCAGCACACCGCCCGTGCTGATCAGCCATAGTTGCTCACTGCCCGCGAAATAGAGCTGGCCGTCGAACAAGGCATGACCAAGGCGTTCGGCCATGGGCTGATTGGCCGTGATCAACACGGCACCACCCCAGCCGGCCAGCAGCAGCAGCGCATCGCCGGCGCCGCCGGTCAAGCGGCGTGAAAACAAACGCCGCCCGGCACCGGCCAGGCCCGCCACGACCAAGCCACCGAACACCGGAGCGACGCCGGCCACCAGTGCCAGCAAGGCGCCAGCCGCAGCGACGTGGGCATAGGCCAGCGCGGCGAGCCATTCATCGCGCAGACGCAGATAACAGCCAAGCACGGGAAGCAAGATGGCAAAACCCAGACCGGTCAGGAAGGGGATCAGGAATATTTCAGTCGACATCGCAGCCTCCCAACACGATCACCCGGTCACACACCGCTTCGACAAACGCCGTATCGTGGCTGACCACCAGCATGCCCGCCCCCGCTGCCGCCCGATCGCGCAGATGCTCGGTCAGGTGCGCGACACCGGCCACGTCGAGGTTGTTGGTCGGTTCGTCGAGCAGCACCAGATCGGCCGGCGCCTGCAGGATCGCCCACAGCGTCAGATAATGGCGCTGGCCCCCGGATAGCCGGTCAAGCCGGCTATCGAGGCAGTCGGCCAACCAGCCCGGCAAGCCCTTCGGACTGGCACCCGTCAGGGCCAGCAGCTCGCGGCCGGATAGCGGCATGCCCACGACCGGAGGCACCTCCTGCGTCTGCAAGGCCAGTCGAACGCCAGGCGGCTGCTCGATGCGCCCGGAAAACATTTTGGAGCGCCCGGCAAAAGCAGCCAGTAGCGTGCTTTTGCCAACCCCATTCGGGCCCGTCAGGCCGACGATTTCGCCGGCAGCAATACTCAAATCGAGCGGCTGCGTCGCCGGCTGGTGCCAGCCGGCGACCAGTTTTTCAGCACGGAGCAGGACATTCACCGGAGGCCTTTCAGCAAACGCTGGATGGTGTCGTCGAACAGGCCGAACAAGTCCTTGGCCTCCGGCGTGCCACCAACCGTGTAGGGCAGCATGACCGCCGGGATGCCGGTCTTGCCGGCAATCCACTGGCTCGGCCCCTCTTGCTGATAGGCCGCACGCAATACCATTTTGGCTGGCACCGTCTGCTGGCGGGCAAGCAAGTCGGTCAGGTGGCCGCTGCTCGGCTCGATGCCCGGCTTCGGTTCCAGCGTACCCACTTCCTTCATGCCCAGCCAGTTCAGCAAATAAACAAAGGACGCATGATGGACCAGCACGGGCACGCCCTTGAGCGGTGCTGCTTCCTTTTGCCAACGCATCATCGCAGCCTGCCATTTGCCGGCAAAGGCCTGATAGCCGGTCTGATAGGCGACCGCATTGGCCGCATCAAGCTCGGCCATGCGCGCCGCCAGCGCTTCACCGACCTTGAGGACATTACGCGGATCAAGGTGGGTGTGCGGATTGCCGGCAGCATGGACATCGCCGTTGGCCCGATCCAGCTTGCTCGGTACATCAAGGCGATTGACCAAGGACGCTGCCTCGATATACCCAGGTTTGCCCGGCTGAATAGCCGCGTTTCCGGAGTCACGCAGCACCAGCGGTAACCAGCCGATTTCCAGATCGGCCCCCGCCGCTACCACCAGATTGGCCTGCCGCGCCTGTGCCAGCAAAGATGGCCGGGCTTCGATGCGATGCGGGTCCTGAAAAGCGTTGGTCGCCGTGTATACCTTGACCTTGTCGCCGCCAATCTCCTTGGCCAGCGCGCCCCATTCCGGGACGGTAGCAAAGACCTTGAGATCGGCGTGAGCGACTACTGCGGTCAACCCGAAAAAACAGGCAAAAATGAAATTTTTCATGGTGGCTCCTAGAACTTGTGGGCGCCGTGGGCGCCCAGACTCATGACGTACTGCAGCGTCAATTGGTTATCGGTTATGCCCTGCATCGACTTGTCCTGCGCTATCTGCAGGCGAACGCGGGAGAATTCGCTCCAGCTGTAATCGACCATTGCCGAGACTTTCTTCGGCCGGTAGCTATCGACGACCAGATTGGCCATGTTCGCACCCAGATCACGGGTGCCGCTGTCGAGTTGCTCGTAACGCAGTCCGGCGCGCCATTCCGGCGCGAATTGATAAACGCCTTGGGCATACCAGCCGCTCTGCCGTGTCTTGTAGCGGCTGTCGACCAAGGCACCACAGGTTCCGGCGCAATCCAGGCCCCCACGCTCATCGCGCATGAAATACTCGCTCTGAAATTTGAAGTTCTGATGCGCCGAATTGCCATTCGGCGCCCATTTCCAGACAAAATCAGCCAGCCAGGTGGTCGAGTCACCGGTAAATGCCCCTTGCGCCAGCGCCCCGTTGATGTCGACAAAATCCGCAGTCCGTTCGGCTGCCCGCGTTTTCAGCCAGGACGCCCCGGCCCGCCAGCTATTCGATATGCCGACATCGTCACCGACGTGGACATACAGCGCGCCGCCACCGACGCCATTCCGGTTACGGTCAGTGCCGGGGAAATGGGCGCCGCGACCGATTTCGGCTCCCAGTTCGACGAACAACGGCGTCGGCGCCAGCCATTTCAATTGCACGCCATCCTGCGCATAACTGTCACCAAACATCGCCTGATACATCAGCGGCGCATCCGAAAAATCGCGGGCGTGCGGGTGTTGCTCGTTGAGATAGCCGACGCCCGAGCGAAAACGGCCCGCTTTCAGGCCGATTCCCTCACCGATCCCCAGCGACTGGAACCAGGCCTCCTCGATCTGGGCCTGACCATCCGCCATCGCCACGATGGCCTGACCGCGCCAATAGGGATCAACATTGGCCGCCAGCACCAACTCGGTTTCATCAGCCGAAAAGCCGCGGGTATTCAGGCTTTCACCCCCCGGCACAAAGCCGCTGATCGCGCGCCCCGGCACGTCCTTCGCGTTTCGATACTGCCCTTGAAGGATCAGCGACACCTCGGGATTGAAGGCATTGGCAGCAGCCACCGTTTGACGGCTTTCGACCGGCACCGGCACAGACTCTGGCTTTTCGACACTGGCGCGTGTTTCAGCCTGCGCCAACCGCTGTTCGAGCGCGGCAATGCGCTGCTCGTAGATTTTCTTCATCTCCTCGATCTGGCTGCGGATGGCCGCAAGATCGGCATCGCTAGCAGCCTGTGCGCCGCACGAGACGGCCAGCAGCGCCGCCACAGCAAATGACTTTTGCATGGATTTCTCCTGAAAATACGTCGACGTCGGTCATCCGCAGGGACTGCGGTCGACCGGAAAAAAAGACAATTTTCAGAAAGCGGGCGGGCCCCGCTGTGTTGCGACGGGCGCTGGAAACGCGGCACGGTCGTGAACCGACAGGTTGTCCGGCACCAGCTGAACAGCCTGCACCGGGGGCAAGGCCACCAGTGACGGCAAAGCCGTGCCGAGATCATGCGCCGCCAGACAAAGCTGGCAGGCGTGGGTCGGCAAGCCGTTCTCGTTGCTCGCCGCATGTTCGACAGCATGCGCCCCCGCCGCCAGTTGGGCGAAGAAGAGGACAGCAACGAAAAGTAGGTGGCGCAGCGGAAGCATCGCGTCAGTTTAGCAGGGCAGCATTACGCGCGGATGGCAAAGTCACCTTCAGTCCGCCTGGACCAGCAAACCCTTCAAATACTCGCCTTCCGGGAAATTCAACGCCACCGGATGATCGGCTGCGCCGGAGAGACGACGAACGATACGGGCATTTCGTCCGGCATCCAGCGCCGAATCGGCAATGATTTTCTGGAACATTTCCAGCCCGACGCCGCCGGAACACGAATAGGTCATCAAGAAGCCACCCGGCCTGAGCAGACGGAAGCCAAGAATATTGATGTCCTTGTAAGCCTTCGCGGCACGCTCGGCATGCGCCGCCGACGGCGCAAACTTGGGCGGATCGAGCACAATCAGGTCGAACGTCCGCCCCGCCTTGCGGAAATCGCGCAAGGCTTGAAAGACATCCGCCTCCTGCCACTGCGCGCGGTCTGACGGCAACGTCGGATTCAGCGCCAGATTGGCCTGACCTTGCGCCAGCGCCGGGCCAGAAGAATCGATCGACAACACGCTCTTTGCACCGCCCGCCAGCGCCTGCAACGAAAATCCGGCGGTGTAGCAGAAGCAGTTCAGCACATCCTTGCCGGCTGACAACTGGCCGAGCAAGGCACGGTTCTCGCGCTGGTCGAGATAGAACCCGGTCTTGTGGCCACCGGCGATATCAATTGCCAGTCGCACGCCGTTTTCATCAATGGATAACGGCGTCGACGGCGCTTCGCCATGCAGCCAACCCGTCGTCGGCCCCAAACCTTCGAGGCCGCGAACGTCGGAATCCGACCGCTCATAAACGCGGGCGCAACCCGTCGCCTTGACCAGACCGGCAACAATGGCGTTACGCCATTTATCCGCACCGGCGGACGTCAGCTGAACCACCACCGTGTCACCATACTGGTCAGCAATCACACCGGGCAGCCCGTCGGATTCCGCATGGATCAGCCGCAAGCCCTGCTGGCCGCGCAGTTCCGGCAAGGCCTGACGCAGCGCCACGGCGGCGGCAATGCGCCGCTTGAAGAAGGCATCATCAATGGATTCTTCTGCATCAAACGTCCAGAAACGGGCGCGTATCTGCGACTTCGGGCTGTAGGCGGCCCGCCCGAGCGGACGCAGGTTGTCCGCCAGCACGTCGACCGTATCACCCGGCCGCGCGCGCCCCTCGAGACGGCCGACCGAACCGGCGAACAACCACGGGTGATGCTTGAAAGCAGAACGTTCCTTACCCGGAAGCAGAATCAGCTGAGCCATGTTTTTCCTGATCTAGAAAGCAAGAAGCCCCGGTCACCTTGCGGCAACCGGGGCTCGAAATACTGGCGAAAACTTAAGCGCCCAGCGCCTTGCGGTTACGCTGATGGCACTCGGCAGCGTACATGACCTTGAACATGGTCTTGCCCGTACCCTTGAACAGACGCTTGGTAGACTTGGAAATGCAGCGGCGTTCCAGGGAAGAACGGCGGTTACGATTGATAGCCATGACTAACTCCTTGATTCCGGCGATTTTTCAAACCGTGAATCATAGGGCTTGGCAAACAACTCGTCAATTAAAGCCTTTGATTTTGGTTGTTTTTTCCGGTTGACCGCAAAATTCGCTCAGCGCTTGGCCCGTGGATGGGCCGAATCGTAGACCTTGGCCAGATGCTGGAAGTCGAGATGGGTATATACCTGCGTCGAGGCAATGCTGGCGTGACCCAGCATTTCCTGCACTGCCCGCAGATCACCCGAGGACTGCAGGACATGCGACGCAAAGGAATGGCGCAACATGTGCGGATGAACGTGGGTGGGCAAACCGAGCAATATTGCCCGGCGCGTCAGTCGCGACTCAACCATGCGCGGACTGATGCGCGCTCCGCGCTGGCCGACGAACAAGGCTTGCTCGTCCGCCCTGGCCAACTCACCGCGCAGTGCGGCCCAGGCGGCAATCGCCTCCCGCGCCTTGCTGCCCACCGGCACCAACCGCAACTTGCTGCGCTTGCCGAGCACCCGGACCTCGCCTTCGTGGGCGATGCTGTCGAGTGCATCACAATCGAGCGCCACCAACTCGGCCAGCCGCAAGCCCGACGAATAAAACAACTCGAACATGGCGAGATCACGCGCTGTCTGCACCGGATCATCATCGTCGACCGGTGCCAGCAAACGGGCAGTTTCATCGACCGACAGCGCTTTGGGCAGCATACGGGGGGATTTCGGCGCCTTGATGCCATCGCACGGATTGGCCTTGAGCAGACCGCGTTCACCAAGCCAGGCAAAAAAGCCCCGCCACGCCGACAGCAGACGCGCCAGCGAACGACCGGACAAGCCCTGCCCATGCATTTGCGCGACAAAGCGGCGAACGTGATGAACCTGTAGCCCGGCAATCGGGACTTCCCCAATCACCTTCAGCAACTTACCCAGATCACGACGGTAATTTGAAACGGTGTGCGGTGAAACCCGACGCTGATCTGCGAGTTCAGCCAGATAAGCAGCCAAATTCGCGTCCAGCGTCGTGCGCGTGGTCACAACACGCTCTTGGTCACTCTCGCCAACGCCGCAGACACCATTTCGCCGAGGCGTTCGAGATACAGCGTGCCCATGTCGGCATAAAAACGCTGCGCCTCCTCACTGCCCAGCGCAATCATGCCGATGGTGCCGCCGCCATTGCGCAAGGCAATCAGGGCCTGCGAACGGATGTGCGAAGCATGCTCACCGAACCACGAATTGGTGCCAAAACCAGCGGTAGACCCGCAATACGGCCGGGCCAGGGTTTCGGCAAAAACCTGCAGTTCTTCGCTGACTGCAGCGAATTCCGGCAGATCCTCGATACCTTCAGGCTTGTCCCACAGGCGCAAGGCAACATGGGGCACGGAGAAATCATCGCGCAGATGGAAATTCAACAAATGAATCACCGCCTGGAAAGTTTCAGCCGCAACCAAGGCCACCGCCAGACGATGGACTTTCTCGCTGATCTGGTCGTTTTCCTCGCCGAAAGCGATCAATTCGGCCAGCTTGCTCTCGGTCGCCCGATTCTTGTCGCGCAGCGTCAGCATCTGGCGTTCGGCCAGTGAAACGGTATGCCCGCCATGCGGATGCGGCACGAAAATCGTCGCCATCAAATCGGCGTACTTTTCGAAGAAACCCGGATTGTTCTTCAGATAATCCGCGATCTCATCGGGGAACATGGCGCTCATAATTCAATTTCTCCAGTAAATACCGTGACTGCCGGGCCGGTCATCAAAACCGGCCGGTTGGGGCCACCCCAGGCAATGTTCAGATCACCGCCGCGGGT
>DAOLIO010000027.1:0-3414 GCA_035328505.1 Azonexus sp. | reverse complement strand
GTCAGCCCCTGATCGTGGACAAAGCGTACAAAGCAGCGTGCACCATTGCCGCACTGCTCCACCTCACCGCCATCAGCGTTGAAAATACGGTAGCGGAAATCGATACCTTCTTGCGTCGCCTTCTCGACCAGCAAAATCTGGTCGCAGCCGACACCAAAGTGGCGGTCAGCCAGATAGCAGAGCTGTTCCGGCGTCAAGGAAACATGCTGGCCAATACCGTCAAGGACAACAAAATCGTTGCCCAGGCCATGCATCTTCGAGAATTTGAGTTTCACGTACCGCTCCACTGAATGATTGTGAAAAGCATAGCAGAGACAGACAGTTGCCTCAAAATCTTAAAGTTTCTTCTCCATCACAAAATCGTCCATCACGTAGCCGCGACCAATATCGTCGACGATCGCCTCGCGGACCACAAAGCCGTATTTCTTGTACGAATTGATCGCCTTTTCGTTACGCTTGTTAACCGCCAGAATCACGCAAGGATAGCCCTCGCGTTTTGCCCGCTCGGCAACGTGGGCGATCAGTTGGCCGCCGACGCCCTGGCGCTGCACGTCGGGATGGATATACAGCTTGTCCAGCTTGAACTCACCCTTGTAAATTTCACTGAAGGCAAAACCCACCCGGCGATCACCCAGAAAGGCCTGATCCAGCCATTTGTGCAAGTCCTCAAGATCGTCGTACAGGCGTTCATGACCGTAACGCTGCTCGAGCATGAAATCGATCTGCTCCTGCGTGATGATGCCCGGATAGGAGGCTTGCCAGATTTCGCGGGCCAGGCTTGAAATCGCCGGCACATCGGGCGGCGTCACGGGACGGATTTCAATATTCAGGGTGTTCATTTGTAAAACCTCTGTTCTCCGGATGGCCGGGTTTTGAAGCGCTTGTGCAACCAGAAGTACTGCTCCGGCATGCGCAGCACCTGGGTTTCGATAAATTGGTTCATGAATTCGGTATCTGCCTCGACGCTTTCGCCCGGGAAGTTTTCCCAGGGTGGCATCACCTCCACCTCGTAGCCGTCGGCCACCTGCCGCGTGATGCAGGCAACCACCCGGGCGCCGGTCAAACGAACCAGGCGCGACAGCGCGGGTATGGTTGCCGCCTGAACGCCAAAGAAAGGCACGAAGATTGACTCTTTGGGACCAAAATCCATATCGGGAAGGTAATAAAAAGGATGTCCGTCCTTCATGGCTTTGACAATTTTCCGCATGCCATCCTGACGCGACAGCAATACCGCATCGTTAAAGCGCATACGCCCATCATAAAGCAACTTGTTGAGCACCGGATTTTTCTGGTTCGAGAATACGCTGCAGCCGACAACGTACATCGAGATTCGCGTCGCCCCGGCGTCCAGCCCAACAAAATGCGGCGAAAGCAGGATAGTGGGACGACCGCCGGAATCGGTCAGGTTTTCAACACCATGGATCCGGATGATGCGTTCCAGTCTTTGCTTTGACGCCCACCACCCCAAGGTACGATCCAAGACGGCTCGGGCAAATGCCACGAAATGCTGACGCGCCAATAGTTCCCGCTCAACCTCTGTCTTGTCGGGAAAACACAGCCGCAGGTTAGTCAGCGCCACATTGCGCCGCTCGCGCCCAAATTTGTGGAGCAATACCCCCAATCCCCAACCCAGAACGCGGAGGACCGGCAACGGCAACCAATGCAGGAGCCACAAAACGCCCACCAGAAGGTAAGTCAAAAACTGTTTCACCAGCCGATCACTCCGCAGGCGGCGGCTCGGCGCCACCGGGTCGTTTGTAGCGGTTATAGCCCCATAGATATTGCGCAGGACATTGGCGAATCAGCAGTTCGATTTCCGAATTTATCTGCTGAGCCCGGTCGACCGTGGCACCTGCCAGCGGAGTTTGCGGTGGCTGAAAATGCACGCGGTACCCCCGTCCGCCAGGCAGACGCTCGCCCCAGGTCAACAGCGAGGCCGCGCCGGTTTCTGTCAGGCGAGCCGCCAGCGTCATCGTGTAGGCATAGCGGCCGAAAAACTTGAGCCAGACGCCTTCTCCAGTTTTCGGGGCCTGATCTGGCAGCATGCCCACCATCTCGCCCTTCTTAAGCGCCTTGATCAATGAACGCACACCGGACAAATCGGCCGGTGCCAGATGCAAGTGCGCCCGTTTTCGGCCAGTCAGAATCAATTCCTGCGCCACCGCCGACTTCGGCGCACGGTACAGCACCGTGATGTCTCCGAAGGACGAAAGATATTGGGCCGTAATTTCGAAACAGCCCAAATGAGGTGTCAGGAAGACGATCCCCTTGCCGGCTTGCCGCGCAGCCTGGACATGCTCCCAACCCACGATGTCGACTACCAGTGGCACGGCCTCTTCCAGCGGACGCATCCAGATGCGCGCCAACTCCAGCATCTGCTTGCCTGTTTCAGCTGCCACCTTGCCGCGCCAGGCTGGTGCCAGCCCAGCCTGGGCAAGATTTTCCCGCAGGTGACGGCGATAAGTTGGCGACAACCAATAAGTCAGACGTCCAAGTCCTGCACCCAACAGATGCAGAATACTCAGAGGCAGGAAAGACAGAAGGCGAAAAATGAAAACCATGAGGCCCCGGGGGTTGAATCCCCCTGAGAAAAGTTTAATATTATCCGTTCGCCGAGTTAAACAGACAACTTGCGGGGCGACTAATAAATTCTGCTAAAGCGTCACCCGCTCGTGGTCCGAAGCCGGTAACGCCGGATAAAGGACCATTGGAGCTTCGCATGAGCGAATATTTCTTTACATCAGAATCCGTCGGTGAAGGCCACCCGGACAAGGTTGCCGACCAGATTTCCGACGCCATTCTGGATGCCATCCTGGCTCAGGACAAGCACTCCCGCGTGGCCGCCGAAACCCTGTGCAACACCGGACTCGTCGTCCTCGCAGGTGAAATCACCACCAACGCAAACGTCGATTACATCCAGGTCGCTCGTGACACCATCAAGCGCATCGGCTACGACAACACCGACTATGGCATTGATTACAAAGGTTGCGCGGTTCTCGTTGCCTACGACAAGCAAAGTCCGGACATCGCCCAGGGCGTCAATGCCGCTTACGACGACAACCTCGGACAGGGCGCTGGTGACCAGGGACTGATGTTCGGCTATGCCTGCGACGAAACCCCGTCGCTGATGCCACTGCCCATCTACTTGTCGCACCGCCTCGTCGAGCGTCAGGCCATGTTGCGCAAGGATGGCCGCCTGCCGTGGGCGCGTCCGGATGCCAAGTCGCAGGTCACGATTCGCTACGTCGATGGCAAACCGCACTCCATCGATACCGTTGTGCTGTCCACCCAGCACTCGCCAGACATCAGCTTGGAAGACCTGCGCGAAGCCACCATCGAACAGATCATCAAGCCGGTTCTGCCGAAGGAACTGATCAAGGGCGACATCAAGTACCTGGTCAACCCGACCGGCCG
>DAOLIO010000026.1:15056-22425 GCA_035328505.1 Azonexus sp. | reverse complement strand
TCGGCCAGAACCCGATGCTGATGACCTTGTCACCCATTGGCCCCGCCTTGTTATCAGCAGAACTGGGGGCTGACGCCCGCGGAATCGGGATTTCACAAGTGGTTCCCTACCCCTGGAATAACGTCGTCCCCGTCGTTCGCGAGTATCAGAAACTGTCGCCCAAAAATCCCCACTCCTACTATGGACTGGAAGCCTACCTGATGGCCCGAACCATGGTCGAAGGCCTCAAACACGCGGGCAAGGACCTCACCCGAGAGAAACTGATCACTGCCCTAGAAGGCCTGAACAATACCGATCTGGGTGGCTATCGCCTGACCTATGACAGTCTTTCGCGGCCTGGATCACGTTTTGTTGAACTCACGGTCATCGGGGCGGGCGGCAAGATCCTGAAATAACGCGACGCAACAAGCATGAAAAAAATGGCCCTGTTCAGGGCCGATTTTTGATTGCCTTCGCCGGGGCATATCAGGCGCGTCGCCAGGTTGTTCCTTGTGCGCTGTCATCCAGCGCAATGCCGGCCGCCTTCAGCACATCACGAATGCGATCCGACTCTGCAAAATTCTTGGCTTTCTTGGCTGCAGCACGGTCGGCGATCATCAGCTCGATGGCAGCCTCATCCAAGCCGCCGGCAGTGGCTCCCCCCTGCAAATACGTCATGGGCTCCCGTTCGAGCAGGCCAATCAAGCCGCCCAGCGCCTTCAGGAGACCGGAAAGTTCACCACTTTTCTGGCGATTGGCCTCGGCCGCCAGCTCAAAAAGCACGGCAATAGCGCCATGTGAATCGAAATCTTCGTTCAGGGCGGCAGCAAAGCGTGCCGCGAAGTCATTTGTCCAGTCGATGGCAGCCATGATCGGCGGCACGTCGCGCAAGGTGAAGTACAGGCTGTCCAGGCTGCGCTTGGCGTCATCAAGATGCGCATCGGAATAGTTCAGCGCGCTGCGGTAGTGAGCGCGCAGGATGAAATAGCGCACCACTTCAGCGTCGAATTGCTCCAGCACGGTACGGATGGTGAAGAAATTGCCCAGCGACTTCGACATTTTCTCATTGTCGACGCGGACAAAGCCGTTGTGCATCCAGTAATTGACGTAATCACAGCAATTGGCCCCTTCGGACTGCGCAATTTCATTCTCATGGTGCGGAAACTGCAAATCCTGACCGCCACCATGGATGTCGAAATGCTTGCCGAGTATCGACGAACTCATCGCCGAGCACTCAATGTGCCAACCTGGACGCCCCTCACCCCACGGCGATGGCCAGGCCGGCTCACCCGGCTTGGCATGCTTCCAGAGCACGAAATCAAGCGGGTCCTGCTTGGCCGAATCGATCTCGACCCGTTCACCGGCACGCAGGTCGTCGAGCGACTTGCCGGAGAGCTTGCCGTAGCCGGGAAACTTTCGCACTGCATAATTCACGTCGCCATCCACCGCCCGGTAAGCCAGACCGCTGGCCTCCAGCTTGCCGATCAGGTCCAGCATTTCCGGCACATAATCCGTGGCCCGCGGCTCGTGATCCGGGCGCAAAACACCCAGCGCATCGGCATCTTCATGCATATAGGCAATAAATCGGTTCGTCAGTTGCTGGATCGATTCGCCATTCTCGATCGCCCGCCTGATGATCTTGTCGTCAATGTCCGTAATATTTCGGACGTAGGTCACGTCATAGCCCGAAGCCTTCAGCCAGCGATAAACCATGTCGAAGACCACCATGACCCGGGCATGCCCGAGGTGGCAGTAATCATAGACGGTCATGCCACAGACATACATGCGAACCTTGTTGGGTTCGATCGGGGTAAAAACCTGTTTTTCGCGCTTGAGGGAGTTGTATATCTTGAGCATGCCGGAAGCAATTCGGGGCTGCGCCAGTTTGTGAATCCCTATGGAATCACCGGCGTTTTTGGTAGAATCGGAGGATTGTATAACCCTGAAAAGTATAGCATAGCGATGACCTCTAATTCCCTGCTCCAGCCCCGTTTTCAGCAGCTCAAGACGTTGCGTGCACTGGCAATCGGCCTGGCGATCGGTTTTGGCGCTCCGGCATTTGCCGACAATCTGCCGGAAGTACAACGTCTGATCAAACAGGGGCAGTATCCGCAAGCATTGGAAAAAGTGGATGCCTACCTGAGTAGCCGTCCCAAGGACGCCCAGGGTCGCTTTCTCAAAGGTCTGATCTATACTGAAATGAACAAGCCAGCCGATGCCATTGGCGTGTTCACCAAGCTTTCCGAAGATTATCCGGAACTGCCTGAACCCTACAATAACCTGGCCGTTCTTTATGCCCAGCAAAAACAGTACGACAAGGCCCGTACGGCGCTTGAAATGGCAATAAGGACTCATCCTTCGTATGCCATTGCCTACGAAAACCTCGGTGACGTTTATGCCAAACTGGCCAGTCAGGCCTATGACAAAGCCCTGCAACTGGACAACGCAAATTCAGCGACCCAGAATAAGCTGGCCTTGATTCGCGATCTGATCACCACGTCCGGCAAGGGCAATGTCAAGCCGCAAGCGACGCCTGTCGTGGCGGCTGTACCGGTCACGCCTCCCCCGGCCGCCCCCGCTCCGGCAGCCGTACCGGCACCTGCAGTCGTCGCGAAACCGGCGGCCCCCGCCGTACCTGCAACCGCGACGATCATCGCATCCACGCCGGGTGCGGCAGCAGCCACCCCGGCAGTCGTATCACCCGCCGCCAAACCCGCGGCACCAGTGGTCGCCGCGCCGGCAGCAGTAACCGCACCTACACCTGCCCCCTCACCGGCCCCGGCCAAAGCCGCAGCCGGCAGCGACGATGTCGTCAAGGCTGTCTCCGCGTGGGCCGAAGCTTGGTCACGCAAGGACATGCGGGGCTATTTCAATGCCTACGCCAGCAATTTCGACACGCCCAACGGTGTCAGCCGCAAAGCATGGGAAAAGGAACGTCAGCAGCGTATCGCCGGCAAGGGCGGCAAGATTTCCGTCACCTTTGACGACCCGCAAGTCACCATCAATGGCGACAAGGCAACAGCCAAGTTCCGCCAGCACTACAATGCTCCGGGTCTGAGCAGTTCCACCACAAAAACACTGGTCTTTGTACGTTCGGGTAGCAAGTGGCTGATCAAGGAAGAAAACGCACGGTGAAATTAAGCCGTAAATTCATCATCCCGGGCTTGGCCGTCTTGCTGGCCGCGGGTGCCGCAGCGCGATTGTCAGATAGGCCCGCAGCACCCGCTGTGACCGTGAATGAGCTATCGACGATAGCGCTAGCGCGGCCAGCGGCGGAACCAATCCAAACCGAGTCGGCATTTTCGGCGGTGGTTTCTGATTCCGGCCCGGAAGAAACACTTGCGAGAATCTTCAAGGAAATTGAAGCCAATCGTCTCGGCAATGCCCTCCAGCTCACTGAATCACTGTTGCGCCAGCATCCGAATTACCGCCTGGCAAATCTGATCAAGGGTGACCTGCTGCTCGCCCGCACGCAACCGATCCGCTCTTTTGGCGCACTGAATGATGCCCCTGCCGACAAGGTTGCCGATTTGCGCGCCGAAGCCATCGCCCGCCTGAACGCCTATCGGGAAAAGCCGCCAACCAACTTCGTGCCGCGCTATTTGTTGCAGATGCAACCGGATCAGCGTTTCGCCATCGTGGTCGACACCAAACGTTCGCGTCTGTATCTCTATGAGAATGACAAGACCAATGGCGGCCGCCCCCGATTTGTGGCCGACTACTACATCACCCAAGGCAAGCTCGGTGCCGAGAAAGTCAGTGAAGGCGACAAGAAAACCCCGGTTGGCGTTTATCACGTCACCGCAAATCTGCCCAAGCAGAAGCTGGCAGACCTCTATGGCAGTGGCGCCTTCCCGCTCAGCTACCCCAATGAATGGGACAAGCATCAGGGTCGCAGTGGCAGTGGCATCTGGCTGCATGGCACGCCCTCCGACACCTTCGCCCGTCCCCCCCGCGCGTCCGATGGCTGCGTCGTGCTGACCAATCAGGATCTTGATGTGGTCGCCAAGGATGTGCAGGTCGGTCTGACCCCGGTCATCATCAGTCCCTCGGTCGAATGGCTTTCGCTGGACGACTGGGCGAAAGAGCGCAGCGAACTGAACAAGACGATCGAGTCCTGGCGTGCCGACTGGGAAAGCCGCGATACCGAACGCTACCTGCAGCACTACTCAAAACGCTTCAAATCGGGGGACCAGAGCTTTGACGAATTCGCCGCCCAGAAAAAGCAGGTCAATGCCAGCAAGGAATGGATCAAGCTGAAGGTCAACAACCTGTCCGTTTTCCGCAATCCGGGCAAGGAAGAAGTCGTCGTCGTGACCTTTGACCAGGATTACCACAGCAACAATCTGGACAACCAGATGAAGAAGCGCCAGTACTGGCTGCGTGAAGACGGCCAGTGGAAAATCATTTACGAAGGAAGCGCCTGATGTTGAAACACGTCGCCGCACTCACCGCCGGCCTGCTTGCCTCGCTGGCCGTGTCGTCAGCCCCGACCGTCGAAATGACGACCAATCTGGGAAAATTCACGCTTGAGCTGTTTCCGGACAAGGCGCCCAAGACCGTCGAAATGTTCCTGTTCAATGCCAAGCACGGCTTTTATGAAGCGACCATCTTCCATCGCGTCATCGATGGCTTCATGATTCAGGGTGGCGGATTCAACCGGGCCATGGAAGAAAAGAAGACCTTGACCCCGGCACTGCAAAACGAAGCCACCAGCGGCCTGAAAAACGAGCGGGGTACCGTTGCCATGGCCCGCACGCAGGACCCGCATTCCGCCCGGGTTCAGTTCTTCATCAACCTGAAGGACAATGACTTCCTGAATCACAAAACATCCGGCGACCCTCGCGGCTGGGGCTACGCCGTGTTCGGCAAGGTTACCCAGGGCATGGATGTCGTCGACAAGATTGCCAAGGTGCCGACCGGTAACGCTGGCTATTACGAAAACGTTCCGACCACCCCAGTCGTCATCCAGAACGTCAAAATCATCTCCGAAAAATAAGGATTACCCCATGATCAAGCTCACCACCAACCACGGTGTCATCACCCTCAACCTGGACGCCGAAAAGGCCCCCAAGACCGTTGCCAACTTCATCGCCTACGTTGAAGCCGGGCACTACAACAACACCGTTTTCCATCGCGTCATCAAGAACTTCATGATCCAGGGCGGCGGCATGGAGCCGGGCATGAAGCAGAAGGAATGCAAGGCACCGATCGAGAACGAGGCTGCCAACGGCCTGAAGAACAAGCGTGGCACCGTTGCCATGGCCCGTACCAACGATCCACATTCAGCCACTGCACAGTTTTTCATCAATACCGTTGACAACGACTTCCTCGACTTCAAGGCACCGAGCGGCCAGGGTTGGGGTTACTGCGTGTTTGGCGAAGTTGCCGAAGGCATGGATGTCGTCGACAAGATTCGCGCCGTCAAGACCGGCACCAAAGGTTTCCATCAAGACGTACCGGCTGACGATGTGATCATCGAAAAGGCCGAGATCGTTTGATCTTCTTCATCTCTGATCTGCACCTGTCGCCCCGGTCACCCGGGGCGACGCGTTTGTTCCTCCAGTTTTTGTCGGGCCGCGCCCGCCAGGCGGCAGCGCTATACATTCTCGGCGACCTGTTCGAGGTCTGGGTCGGCGACGACATCAATGACCCCTACGCCGCGCAAATCACGGCCGCCCTGCGCGCCGCCAGCGATGCCGGGCTAAAAACCTACTTCATGCACGGCAACCGCGATTTCGCCATCGGCGAGCAATTCACGGCGGCCGCCGGGATGACGCTATTGCCTGATCCTTACGATCTGGTTTTGCCGGAATGGTCCTTCGTACTCTCGCACGGCGATGCGCTGTGCCTAGATGACCACGCCTACATGGCCTATCGGGCCAAGGTGCGCGATCCGGAATGGCAGCGGAAGATGCGCGCCAAGCCGCGTTTCCTGCGCAGCCTGCTCGGCCGTTACATCCGCTGGCGCAGCGCCCGGCGCAAGCGCAGCGCAAACTACGTTTATGCCGATCTGAATGGCGCGGCAACTGACGATTTCCTGCGGGATCATGGCTACTGCACCTTTATTCACGGCCACACGCACCGACCGGAAAAGCACGACCACATTGTCGATGGCATTCATGTCGAGCGCTGGGTGTTGGCGGACTGGCACGAAGACCGGGGCGAAGCGCTGGTCTGGGATGGCGAGCAACTCAGCCGCGAAGCCATCGTATGAGCCTTTCAATTTTGATCAAAATTTCCGGTTGACCGTGGGAAGCCCCTCCGCCCTCGCCATCCTGCGCGACATCTTCGGCTATCCGGCTTTTCGTGGCGCGCAGGCCGAGATCATCGACCACATCGGCAGCGGCGGCGATGCGCTGGTCCTGATGCCGACCGGCGGCGGCAAGAGTCTGTGCTACCAGATTCCTGCCCTGCTGCGCCCGGGCTGCGCCATCGTCGTCTCGCCGCTCATCGCCCTCATGCAGGACCAGGTCGATGCCTTGACCCAGCTTGGCGTCAAGGCCGCCTGCCTCAATTCGACGCTAGCCTGGCAGGAGGCGCAGGCCATCGAGCAGCAGCTATTCGCCGGCCAGATCGACCTCGTCTACATCGCGCCGGAACGCCTGCTCAACGACCGCACCCTGTCGATGATCGACGCCCTCTACGAGGCCGGCAAGCTGGCCCTGTTTGCCATCGACGAAGCCCACTGCGTGTCGCAATGGGGCCACGATTTCCGGCCGGAGTACCTGCAGCTCTCGACACTGCACGAACGCTACCCGAACGTCCCGCGTATCGCCCTGACCGCCACCGCCGACAAGGCGACGCAGAAGGAGATGCTGGCCCGCCTCGGCCTGACCGAAGCGCGCGTTTTCCTCTCCAGCTTCGACCGCCCGAACATCCGCTACACCGTCGTCGAAAAGGATAACGCCAAGAAACAACTGCTCGGCTTCCTGGCCGGGCGCAAGGGCCAGGCCGGCATCGTCTATTGCCTGTCGCGCAAGAAGGTCGAGGAGACAGCGGAATGGCTGTCGGCCCAGGGCTATCCGGCCCTACCCTACCATGCAGGCCTGCCGGCCGCCGAGCGCGCCGCCAACCAGCGCCGCTTCCTGCGCGAGGAAGGGCTGGTCATGTGCGCCACCATCGCCTTCGGCATGGGCATCGACAAGCCGGACGTGCGTTTCGTCGCCCACCTCGACCTGCCGAAAAGCATCGAGGCCTACTACCAGGAAACCGGCCGTGCCGGTCGTGACGGCGAGCCGGCCGAAGCGTGGATGGCCTATGGCATGCAGGACGTTGCGCTGCAACATGCGCGCATCGCTGAATCGGGCGCTGGCGAAGGCCAGAAGATTCTTGAAGCACAGCGCCTGACCGCCCTGCTCTCCTACTGCGAAGCGCCGCGCTGCCGGCG
>DAOLIO010000026.1:13009-14956 GCA_035328505.1 Azonexus sp. | reverse complement strand
GCCATCTTCCGCACCGGCATGCGCTTCGGCGTCTCGCACCTGACCGATGTCCTGCGTGGCAAGGCGACCGACAAGATCAAGCAGTGGAATCACGACCAGCTACCGACCTTCGGGGTCGGTGCCGATCTCGACGACCATGGCTGGAAGAGCGTCTTCCGCCAACTGGCCGCCGCGGGGCTGGTCCATGTCGACATGGCCGAACACGGCGCGCTGCAACTGACCGACGCCGCCCGCGAAGTCCTCAAGGGCCAGCGTCAGGTGCAACTGCGCCGGCCGGGCAAGCGCAAGGCAAGCGCGTCATCGCGCAGCAGCAGTGCGGTGATTCACAGCGAACTGTCATCGGCCGACGAGGCACTGTTCCAGCTATTGCGCGGCTGGCGCAGCGATACGGCAAAGGAACAAGCCGTTCCGGCCTACGTGATTCTCCACGACAAAACGCTGCGCGAACTGGCCGAAGTCCGCCCGACCAGCCACGGCATGCTGGCCGGCATCACCGGCATGGGCAGTGCCAAGATCGAGCACTACGGCGCGGAATTGCTCGATCTGATCCGCAACGAGGGCTGACATGGAAATCCGCAACCGGCTCAACGCCACGCTCGCCGGCATCGTCATCGCCGCACTGATCGTCTCCGGCATCGCCCCTTTCGACCGGGCAACCTGGCTCATGGAAGTCGCGCCCGTGCTAATGGCCCTGCCCCTGATGATCGTCACCCACAAAAGCTACCCGCTGACGACGCTGCTCACCGTGCTGATCGCCGCCCATGCGCTGGTGCTGATTGCCGGCGGTGCCTGGACCTATGCCCGCGTGCCGCTCGGCTTCTGGATGCAGGACGTGCTCGGCACGACGCGCAATCCCTACGACAAATTAGGCCATTTCATGCAGGGCTTCGTCCCGGCGCTGGTCGCGCGCGAAATCCTGATCCGTGGCGGTTACGTCGTCGGCCGCAAGATGACCGGCTTCCTGTGCATCTGTATCGCCATGGCGATCAGCGCCAGCTACGAGTTGATCGAATGGGCTGCGGCCGTGAGCATGGGCCAGGGCGCCGACGAATTTCTCGGCACGCAGGGCGACCCTTGGGACACCCAGTCGGACATGTTCATGGCGCTGATCGGCTCAAGCACGGCGATGGCGCTGCTCGCCGGCTGGCATGACCGGCAGCTGAAACGGCTGATTTCAAAATAAGGCAATATTTCCGGTAGACCGCAGGATGCCAGCCAGCTGGCAGCGATCAGGTTTATTACATGCCCAGCGACTTCAGGAAGGCATCCTGATCGCTGCTGCCCGCATCCTCCTTCGGCAAGGCCGCGGCGCTTGCCGCGTTGGCCTGCTCGAGCAGGGTATCCGGATCGAGCTCTTCGCTCTCGAAGTCGTGCAGTTTGATGAACTCTGTCCGGTCAATCGCCAGTTCCAGATAAAAGATATTGTTGCGGCCGGTAAAGAAGGTCACGCGGCGCGCTTCCGGCTTGTCCAGATTGGTGTCGACACTGAGCATGACCTGTTTGGTCAGGGCCAGCATTTTGGGCTGGTTCTGCGTGATGTGGGTTTGCAATTCACGCGCCACCTTACCGGTGAAGTCACCGACGATCTGGTTCATCAGCTCGCCCATGACGTTCGCCACCTCGTCCGAGGTATGCGAACTGGCCAGATCGGCCTTGGCCATGCCCATGCTCAGCATGTAGCTCTCGTAGAGCTCCATCGCCGCCGCCGCCGAGAAATTGGTGACAACCAGTCCAGAGAAACCACCGTCGAACAGCACGAAGCAACCGATGTCCGGCTTCAGGCAAGTCTTGGTGATGCGCTGGACCATGCCGGAATAGTGAATCTGGCTCTGGGTAGCAATGCTCAACACCTTGGTCATCGAATTGCACAGGCTGCGCAGGATGTCTTCAGTGCCGTAGACGACGGGGCTTTCGTGTTGGCTCATGGTTATTTTCTGGGTAATGAAC
>DAOLIO010000026.1:0-12909 GCA_035328505.1 Azonexus sp. | reverse complement strand
TGCTTGGCGATGATGTCTTCCAGTTGCAGCGATGAGGTCCATTCGCCGCCGGTCTTGATGACATCCTTGATGCGATCGGTCACCTTCAGATAGCCGGCCGGATTGATGTTGCCGATGTCGGCCGTATGCAGGTAGCCACCGGCCCACAAGTCTTCGGAAGCATCGGGCGCACCGACGTAACCCTGGGTCAACCACGGTGCGCGAACCACCACTTCACCTGTCGCCTTGCCGTCATGGGCCACCTCCGCCATCTCCGGGTCGACAATGCGCAGGTCGACCAGCGGCAGGGGCCGCCCCGTCTTGGCGCGAATCACCGCCTGCTCTTCCAGCGTCAGCTTGAGGTCAGCACTGTCCAGATGCGCCAGGCTCAGTACCGGACAGGTTTCTGACATGCCGTAGCCGGTGAACAGGTCCATCCCCCGCTTCTGGGCGGAGATGGCCATCGCTTCCGGCATCGCGGCGCCGCCGATGAGAATTTTCAGGCCGGTGAAATCCGTCGTTCTGGCTTTGGGATGGCTGAGAATCATGTGCAAAATGGTCGGCACGCAATGTGAGAAGCTGACCCCTTCCTCACTGATCAGGCGGCAGATCACGTCGGGCTGGTAGCGCCCGGGGTAAACCTGCTTGACGCCCATCATGGTCGCCAGATACGGGAAGCCCCAGGCATGGACATGAAACATCGGCGTCATCGGCATATACACGTCTTCGCGATGGATGTGTCCCTGCGCGTTGGCGCCGCCCAGCGCCGCTGCACAACCCAGTGTATGCAGCACCAGCTGGCGATGACTGAAATACACGCCTTTCGGATTGCCCGTCGTGCCGGTCGTGTAGAACGTGGTGGCCTGCGCGTTTTCGTCGAATTCTGGAAAGCTGTAGTCCGGCAATGCCTTGGCCAGCATGCTTTCATACTCGGCCGACATCGCCACCGGCGCGGTAGGCGTGGCGGCCTCGTCCGAAAAGAACACGAAGGTTTTCACCGTTTCCAGTGACGGCGCAATCTGCGCCAGAATCGGAAAGAACTCGCCGTTCACCAGCAGCACATCGGCCTTGGCGTGGTTCAGGGTGTACAGGATTTGCTCGGGACTGAGGCGAACATTCACCGTCTGCAGGATCGCCCCCATCATCGGCACCGCAAAGAAACACTCCAGATAACGATGGCTGTCCCAATCCATCATCGCTACCGTCTGCCCGGCCTCGACGCCCAACCCGGCGAGACCGTTGGCCAGCCTGCCGATCCGCTCATTCAACGTGCGGTAGTTATAGCGCAGCTTTCCCTGATAGGTAATTTCCTGATCCGGCGCAATCGCCAGCGGCGTCAACAACAACTGCTTGATCAGCAGCGGATACGGGTAAGCGGAAGCTGCAGACTGGACAAGTTTGACCGGCATGTTTGTCTCCATGATTTTGTCTTTTTAATCGCACCAAGCTCGTCGCCAATTTTCAATCATTTTACTCGCAGGACCCACGACACGGATCCTGCAACATCGGTACGAATCAACCCGTCAACACCCTGGCCAGTCGTACGGTTACCGTGCTGTCGAATCAGTTCAAATGCTGCTGCGCAACCGCCGCCAAATCGGTGGACAAGGTGTTGGTGGCCACGCTGCGACGGAAAGCATCCTTCGCCTCCGCTGGCTTGCCATCAGCCTCCAGCGCCAGACCCAGACCCAGCCACCAGCGGCCCTCGTTAGGGGCCAGGCGCGCTGCCCGCTGATAGTGCGTCACGGCCAGATGGTGGGCGCCGAGACGCGATTTCAGATGTCCCTGAAAACCGGCATAGTCGGCGTTGGCTTCGGCATAGCCCTGCGAACGGGCCAGCGTCCGGTCAGCCGCGGTCAGATCGTTGTGTTCCAGTTGCAGGCGAGCCAGCGACATGGCCCAGCCCGTCTGCGCCGGTTGGAGTTCGATGCCTTCCTGAAGGATCTGCATTGCCTCGGTGGCCTTGCGCACTTCAAGCAACTGGCGCAGCAACATCTGACGGGCCTGCACGTAGAACGGGTCCTGTTTCAATGCCGCCCGAAAGCCCTCGATAGCCTCGGCACTGCGTCCGGCAGTCATTGCATTTTCGGCCCGGCGGTATTCTGCTTCCGCACGATCACGCGGGGTTGCCAGCACCGGGCTTTTCTCGATCTTGACCGGCCCGGTCGAAACCACTGGCGCGGCCTTCGGTGCGTCCGGCAGCGCAGCCGGTGGCGCTGCAGGCACCACGGGGTCCGGCACCGGCAAAACCGGCGCTGCGACTGTCGGCAACACCGCCAGATTTGATGCCAGCCGCAGATCATTGTCAAAAATCGGCGCTTTTTTCCCGTCGACCGCAGCAAGTGCCGGTTCGGCGGCGGGTGTGAGCCGGGGTGGCGCAACAGGCGCCGGGAGGCTTGCAACAGGCAATTTCTCGACGCGCCCAGCCTCAAACCCGAGCAGTGGCAACAATAGGCCATTGAGGTGCAGGATGCCGACACCCGCCAGCAACAGACCCATCAACACCAGCAACTTGGGCAGCCAGCCAGGCCCGGACGACACCGTCGGCAATGAGCGGATTTCCCGCTGCAAGCTCTGGCGCGCCGGATCATCCGGGCGCTTGGCTTCGATATTGCGGAGCATGTCGTTGATCAGACTCATTTCACCACCATCCGGCCGAAGCCGCGCCTTCGGTATCGGCGGCTGCCTGGCGCACATTGGCCGGACGCACCGCGTGCTTGCCCTCGCCATACACTGCGAGCAGCGACTTATGGGCGAGGATATTCAACAAGCGCGGCGTGCCGCGACTGGCACGGTGCAGGCAACGCACCGCACGCGGACCAAAAACCACTTCGCCGCGATAACCGGCCACCCGCAGCCGGTGGGCCAGATAATTGGCGATCTCTTCCCGCGCCAATCCGGCCAGTCGGTAATGGAAAGCAATCCGCTGCAGCAATTGGCGAACCGATGGATCAGCGAGCTTGCGATCAAGCTCCGGCTGGCCGAAAAGCACGATCTGCAGCAGCTTGCGTTTCTCCGTTTCCAGATTGGACAGGAGACGCAGCGACTCCAGCGTTTCCAGCGGCATCGCCTGCGCCTCGTCGATGCAGACAACCACCTGCCGGTCCGCTGCAGCATGCGCCAGCAGCGCCCGATTGACGCTTTGCAAGACGTGATAGTCATCGCTGTCGCCGCTGACCTCGACCCCCAGCTCTTCGGCCAGCGCCAGCAACAGGGTACGCGGCGCCAGATAAGGATTGGGCAGGTAAGCCGAAATACTGCCCTCGGGCAGCGCCTGCAACAGTCGGCGGCAAAGCAGGGTCTTGCCAGTGCCCACTTCGCCGGTAATCTTGATGAAACCCTCGCCGCTGTTCAGGGCGACCAGCAGTGTGTTGAGCGCCTCCTGATGGCTACGCGTGATGACCGTGTAACTGGTATCCGGTGTAATGCCAAAGGGTAATTCGGTCAGGCCGAAGTGATCGAGATACAACGTTACCCGCCTCCGCTACCGCTTATTGCCATTCGAGATGGCGCTCCTGACGCGGGTCGAGCGTCTGGAGACGTTCCTGAACCTGCGGGGATGCGTCGCGCCACGAATTTTCATCGCGAATGACCGTAGAACGCATCAGAATGACCAGTTCGCGCTTCTTGTTGGACACGCTCTTCTGGCCAAACAGGGCGCCGAGTCCCGGCACGCCGCTGATCCCCGGCAAGCCATATCGGCTGGTGTTCTGCTCCTGACTCATCAGACCACCGATGGCGACAATGCTGCCATCCTGAACCCGGACAATGCTGTCAGTTTCGTTGATGCTGCTCGATGCAAGCGGGAGCGTGAAAGTACCGAGATCGCCGAGATTCACGTTCTTGGTTTTTTCCTCGACAACACTGACCGAGGGATGCACGTGCAGGATGATATTGCCATCCTCATCGATCTGCGGGGTCACGTCGAGGGCGATACCCGAGAAGAATGGCTGCAAGGTGATATTCGGCGTCACGACATTACCGCTGGCGCTGGTGGTGGTGTTGGTACTGATGCCGGTCACAAAGAAATCATCGGTGCCAACCTTGAGGACGGCCTTCTGGTTATTTGTCGTCGCGATGCGCGGGCTGGACAGCACCTGCACGTCGCCCTGTCCCTCTAGAAACGACAGCAACGCAGCAAAATTCTGTGACTGGAAGGCGAGGCCAAAGAAGCCTCGGCCCGCCGTGGATGTCCCAACACTGCCATTCGCCCCCGGATTTGCGGTCACCGCTGTACCGGCGGATATCCCGGTTGCCGCGCCATTGAGGGTCGCCGATCCACTCAAGGCGGCCCCGGGCGCGAGCATGCCGAGTGCAAACTTGCCATTGAGCAATCCACCGAATTTGCTCCAGTTGATACCGGTCTGGTAAGAATCGTTGAGTGACACTTCAATGATCTTCGCTTCCAGCATGACCTGGCGTTCAACCACCAGTTGCGTTGCCTTCAGATACTCGTCCACAGCCCGCAGCTCGACGGGCGATGCCTTGACCAGCACCACTCCGGAACCGGCATTGACAATGACATTGCGTCCCTCCAGATTGCCCACAATGGAGTTCAGCGCCGACGCCAGATCTTTCCAGAAATCGTAATCCGAAGTTGTCTGCACGCGTGCGCTGTCATTGGCACGCTGCGGCTGCCCGCTCGTCGTCCCGCCGGATGTGCCGGTTTGCGTCGTCGTGGTGCCCGTGGCTGGCGTAGATACGGTCGGCGAGCTGCCGGTCACCCGCATCTCGCTCATGCCCTGCCGGCGATTGGCCAGATAGTTGATCTTGAAAATTCGCGTCTGAATGGTATTCGGCTGAACGTAAATCCGGTTTCCCTGCATCCGGTACTCATAACCATAGACTTCGCGCAGCGTATCCAAAGCCTCGCGCACCGTTGTGTTCTTCAGATTCAGGCTGACCGTGCCAGCCAGTTCCTGCGGAAACAGCATGCTGTAAGGCGTACCGGAAACCAGGGCATTCAACACCTGACTCACCGGCGCATTGTTCACGGCCAGATTGAAACGCGGCTCAGCCTTTGCCGCGACAGGCTGATCCAGTTGCAAGGGTGGCACCATGGCCTGGCCAATGACATCGCCGGCTGGCCGTGTGGCCTTGCTGGCGGCTGCATCACCGAGTTCCTTGCCGGCCTGATCAAAAGCATCCCCACGACGCGCATGCTGATTGCTGCAAGCGGTAAGCACCAGTGCCGACAGTGCGACCATCAATATCTTGCTCATGGCAGACCCTTCACTTGCCCGGACTTCCCCGTCTTTCGGGGCTTGGGCATATCAATCATTTGTTTTTCAACATCGGGTGTCAGGTAAAGATGCGTCACCCCATCAGCTCCCTGCAAAACCGCTTCGCGTTCATTCAGGCGTACCAGCGTCGCCCCCCCAACATGCCCACCCAAAGCGACTGTCTTGCCACCGATCACCGCGACAGGCCGTCCCCCCTGGCGCATCAAGACCGACTGCAACCGCAAAGGCCCGGCGCCCTCGCTGCCCGGACGAGCCTCCGCTACCGGTGCCAGCCAGGCGGCCGGCGGTCGCGTCGGATCGGCCATCTGCGCCTGAGCCGACGCTGCGACGAAAAGCAGCGCAAGCAAGATCAGCCTCATAAGGTCAGCCATGATTTATCCGGACTCAAGGTATAGACGGTCAGCGTCATTTCTGCCCGCGGATAATCGATCACACGATAGCTCAATGGCCCCCAGAGCAAACGTTGCGGCAATTTTTCCAGTTGATTCAGGTAAGCCTGCAGCTGACCATAGCTACCCTCCAGCCTGATTTCAACACCATGCCGATAGAGGTCAAAGCTGCGCTCCACCGGCTTGCTGTCGCCCTCCTTGGCCTGCTCCTTTTCACGCAATACACTTTGCGGCGGCTTCGTCTTCAGGCTAACCAGGCGCAAACCGGCTTGCCGTGCGAGCAGGCGCTCAAGCAAGCCATTCATGTCCTCCGGCCGCACCAGCGCCGATCCAAACTGCCTTAGTTGTTCGTCCAGCTTGTCACGCTCGCCACTCAGTGCTTCCAGCTCGGATTTCTTGCCGGCATCTGGATCAATTCTCAATTGCTGCTGAAGATTTTCCACCTGTCCCTGCAAGCCGGCCAGCGACGCATGCTCGGTGGCAATCGTGGTCCGCAGGCTCTTGGCCAAGGTCCATTGGGGATCGACAAACAGGGCATTGCCGATCAGCAATGGCCCAAGGACCAAGCCCAAAGCGACCAGCACGCGCTCGCGCTGTGTGAGCGCCGCATAGCGGCTGGCCAGCTGTGCCCATGACCGGGAGCTCATCGTGCCTTCTCCTGCGTGGCCAGCAATTCGGTACGCAGCGCGAACTCCGTGTAGCGTACCGGCGCCCGGGGAGTCGCCACTGCGGGAGCCTCTGGACGCCTTTCGTCCCCTGGTTCGATGCCGGTCATGTCGAGTGCCGCAAAGCGACGACCGGCAAAAGCCGGTTCGTCATTGAGCTTGTTGATATAGGCCGGCAGGATCGATGGATCCGTCAGGCGACCGTGTATTTCGATATTCTTCTCGGCAAAACCAAATCCAGTCAGCCAGACGCCATCAACTACCTGCCGGGAAAACCCCTGCAACAATCCCGAATATGCATTGCCGTGGGCCACATCCCCCTGGGCTATCAGACTCAGCACCTCCTGGCGCTGCGTGACGCCCTGACGGGCTGCTGCGATCAGGCCGTCCAGCGCCGGATCCCCCTGACGTGCGCCGAGTGTCTGCCCCAATGACTGGATCTGTTGCTGCGCGGCCAAAACCTGGCCCTTGATCTCAGCTTCACCGGCCTTGAGGCTTCTGGCCTGCATGGCCCCGAATACCGCCATGACGCCCAGCAGCAATAGCCCCGCCACGGCGGCACCGACCACGATGGGCAAAGCCAGCCAATCAAAGCGCGGCCGCAAGGCCGGCAAAATCAGGTTGACCTGCTGGCTCATGCGTCCAACCTCAGCGCAGCGCCAATGGCGAGCAGACTTTGCGCCTGTCGATCAGCCGAGCGCAATTCGGGCAAGGCAGCAAAATCGAGGACCGTGGCCAGATCGGCGGCTTGTACCGGCAAATAGAGATTCTGGGCCAGCGTGGCAGCTGTTCCTGCGCAATCGAATTCCGATGCAATCAACAGGCGCGACACTGAAATAAATCCGTACTGACGATCGAAGTTATCCAGCGTACGCTGAAGCTCCAGTGCAAGGCGCTCCAGCATTTGCCCACGCCGCTCATCATCCGCTTGCGCCAGCGCACTGGCGGCGATTTCAATGCGGCGCGACAAATAGAGTTCGCCGCGATAGGTGATGGTCAACAATCCGTCGCCCTGGGTCAAAGCAAGAAAGGCAAGACCACGATTGGCCTCCTCAAAAAGCGCGGCGACATTGCGCACGGCCATCTCGGGAATATCAATCGCTGCCAGCGGCACTTTCTTTCCGTGGAAGAGCGCCATGCGCTCACCGATCACCGTCGCCGGCGCAACCACGGCAAAGACGTTGGCCTGACGGGCACCTTCAGTCGGTATATCGACAATATCAATTGCGGCGCCATCCACCGGAAAATCCACGACATCCTTCAGGCGCCAGCGCAACGCCTGCACACGCTCTTCAGGTGGCACGGTCGGCGCTTCAAGCTGAACCAGTCGGTATTCGCTCTCATCGAGCAGTGCAGCGCAACGATAACGCTTCAGGCCACGGCTCTGACCAAGCCGTGACAGGGCATCGGCTTCATTTTTCTCGATGTGAAACGAATCACAAAGGCGAATTTCAGGACGTTGGCCGAGAGGACGAATGACATGTGCAAGATCGATGCGATCGTCGTGCCGCACAATCGACATCCACCCTGCCTCAAATTTCACCCCAAAATTCGGCCACATTGTCCCTACACCTTAAGCTTTTTCAGAAGGATAGCCAGCAACGCATTATTTTTCAATGGTTTTTTCAAATTCAATAGTTTTCACGAAAATAGATTACGGGCGAGCGCGGACCGCAGGAACCGAAGCAGGCACGGGCCGTGGGGGCCAACAGGGTGAGCCAGGTGTTTGCGCCACGCAGGACGGTTCCGGTCACGTCAACCAGACCAGCATTGCCGGTCCCCGGCGCAGACAGGCTCAGGCGCGGCGATCCAGCAGCCACGGGCGACACCAGCGTAGCCGTGGTCTTGGTTTTGAGTGCATTGGTCAGGCCACCGTTGGCATTGCTTGGAACCGTCAAGACCGTACAGCTATCGGCGGCATTGGTCGTCCAGCCATTTGCGCTCCAGTATTGGGTCTTCGCGGGCACGGCCAGTGACAATAATTCGCTACCGTAGGCGTTGCTTAACCACAGTCGGCCACTACGCAGGGTCGTTGTTCCCTCAATCGTTGCCGCTGGTGCAGTGCGCAAAGACGTAACATTGTCCGTGTCACTCGCCCGAACCCGGACGACTGTTGGTGCAGTACTCGTCGCCGTGAAGGCATAAGCCGGTGTCGATGATGCAGCAACACCTCGCAGATAAGCCGAGGCCGGTATGACGTTGGTGTTGACGACGAATGCACCCGGGCCGGGATTGGCGATGGTATCTGCAGCGTCTCGCGCAATCAGGGTTGTTGCCTTGGCAAACACGGCTCCGGCGCCATGGTAGTTTTGCGTCGTTCCCCCGCTTGCATTGCGTGCAGTCACGATGACACTGAACGGTTGGCCAGAATACGTGAACGCGCCGGTTGCACACGCCTGGGTTACAGCTACATCAAAGTGATCCGGTACAAAGCGGCCCAAATAATTGCTGGCCGCCGTATTGCCAAACTTGCAGCCGACCTTGCCGGCGCTGTCGGCGGTATTGGAGAAATCATTGGGCGACGTATTCACACAAACCGTGTCGGCACCATCCTGATAAGCACTGGTGAAATTTGAGTCGAACACCCCTTGGGCCTTGAAACGGAAATAGCCAACTTCGTCATAGGTGAATGCCGAACCGCTGGCGCCGTTGCCGGTTGCAGCATTGGCCGATGTTGAAAATGAACCAGTCAGGGTTCCTGTCTGCACCGGCATGCCAATCCACTCGATCAGCGCCGGCGCCACACCTGGCGTACCGTCATAACCCGGCGTGCCCGTATCGGCGGTAATCGAGAAAGCAGTGCCAGCCTTGACCAAAGGACTGACAGAAGTGCTGACCCCCGTCGTGTCTGCGTTTGCATTGACCGACGTGATAGCACTGAAAGCAGCCGGACGGATGGCAAAGCGGTCATTCGAGCAAATCGCACCGTTGCTCTGGTTGAAACGCACCCAGACGTTCTGGTAGGCATTGGTATTCTGGCCCGCCGGCACCGTATAACTGGTCGTCGTCGCCGGGCGCCCGGCGGTGAACGTAACGGTCTGCGCCGTGACGCCGCTGACAGCAACCGGTGAGCTGGTCGGGCAGCGATTGGCCCCCACCGCGGTGGCGCTGCTACTGATCAGATCAACGGTGACTGGATTACCGGCGCCACTATTGAAGGCAGTATCGACTGTTTTTGGCGAGCCTTTCAGGGCAACAAGATCGAAACTCAAAGCCTGCCCGGCAATCTTGGTATAGAGACGGTTGCCCGTTGCACCGCAACGCGCCGGCACCCCGGTCAGGTTGCTACAGGCATCGAGATCGGAGGCAAAGCAACCGGCATTGGGCAGCACCATGGTGCAGGTCGCGGCAGTGCCATTCCAGCACTTGACGCCGTTGAGCGGCGTGGCACTCAGACCGCTGGCGTCCAGCGTGATGATTCCACCAGGCGCCAACGGCTGAGCGGTCAAGGTTGCCTGCGGTGTACCAGCGGCAATCGCAAAATTGGCGGACGGCGTCCAGGTTGCCCCCGAGCCGCTGGCCGTCAGCGTTCCCGAAAAACTGGCATTCAACTCGCTGCCCGCCGGGCAGGGTACTTTGTTCGAGGTACAACCAAGTACCTTGACGTCCATCGGACACAGATTGCTCCCCGCCGTGTATTGCAATTCGAGATGGTCATAGGCCGGCACAGCGGTCGAGCCGATGACGAAATCGTAAGCAAAGGTGTAGGTTCCTACGGCTGTGAACTGATATTCGATGGCCATGCCGGTATCCCGATAAGTGCTGGTCACCGTATTGGGCAGGCTATTGGAATTTGAAATAGCGCAAGGATAACCAGCCGTAGAGGATTGCCAGAAATCGCTCCAGTCGTCGGTGCAATAATTTGAAAACCCCATCCCGGTACGTTCCCGGAACGATTCGACCACGGATACGCCCGCCGGTACCGACGTCGTAGACGGACAGGTTGTGCCTGACGCGGGCGGATAGGTACCCACCATGCGATGACCGTTGGTATCCAGGTAACTGACCCCGCATCCGTTGTCACTCCCGCCCAGGTACGTATCAATAACATGGTAGTAGCGGACGGGATTTGCGCCACTGACGGGGTAACCCGGCGGGATGGTCAGGGTAACGGTCATGGTGACAAAATCGTAGGGGCGGAGATAGCGATACTCCACCGAAAGCTGCGGCCCGCTGTTAATGCCATAAGAACCAACGGTCGTTTGCGAATCACCATCGGACATATTGCCCGCAGGTGTCGGTGCAGAAATACTGCCTGTGCTGTAAGCAGTGGTCGATGTAAAGTACTGGCTGGAGGGTCCGTAGATCTTGTTATTTGCCCGCAAAAAAATTCCGTTATCGAGGTTGACATTGGGCGGAGTAACCCCGGGGTTATAAACCTGCCCTCCTGTTGTCCCGTTTGAATTCCGGCGTATTACCTGCATCTTTGAGGTATCGTCGATATACACCTTTAGTCCGTTTGACGATGACGACCCGCCATTCGGATTCAGTATGACCGTCACCGCCAATGCCGGGGGGCACGCCAAAATGGCAAGCCAGCCTAGCATCATCACGCTTCTGAACACAGCAGCCGGGCTATATTTTGCAAAACGTTTCATCGTTCGTCTTCCCTGCTTATTCGCTCACGAATGTTGGCCTCAGCAATCATAGGGTGCACTCGTTATCACGCTATCGCGACACTTTTCCACCGTCACGGCAACCTCTCGCTCGATCCCCGGCGCCTTGACCCCCGTGGCGATGGCCTTGGCGGTAATCCGGTAGATTCGAATCTGCCGTGTCCCTTCGGTGTAATCATTGCTGGCGCAAGTCACGGTCACGATATGCCCAGGCACGGCCGGTGTTCCGCTGACACAGTTCGGCAGCGTCGATACCGAAGCATTCGGATCAAGCTGGAACATGCCCCACTCCGCACCGGCGCGGGCAGCTTGATAGGCCCGAGCACCGCCGATATCGGCCGCCAGATTGACATGCGAGGTCGAGACCACACTGGCGATGACGGCAGCCAACACGGCCATCAGGAGCAGCAGGAAGACGCCAGTAATGATCGAGACACCACGCTGCCGGCATCCAGGATGATTTCCTGAATGCCGCGGTCTACCGGAAAAAACGGGCGAATTTGAAATCATGGTGTATTCAGTACGGCGACCTGATGCAACAATTCAACCGTCTCGCCATTTTTGCTCAGCGACAGGCGCAGGACAGCCAGCCCATTGCGCTGCAACACTGCAGGCGTGTAGGAAAAAGCGCAGTTGGTGACGTTGTCGGCCAAGACGGAAACACTGCCACCCAGGGCCGCAAAATTCGTTGGTTGAGTCACCTGGAATCCATAGCCCGAACGCCGCAGCAGTTGAGTTCCCGAACATTCGTAACTGACCGGCGTGCCCACGATCTGAAAGCGATTGTTTGGCGACGAGAGCGGAAACTGCGTACCCGTCGACGTGAAAGTGACCGTACTCAGACCAACGCCTGCCGTTGCGGCGCGGCTGCTCGTCCCGGCATAAACATCGGAACCCGACTGCCCAAGGTTGAAAATCACCAACTGATCACCGGCCAGCACGGTCACCGTCGGGCCAAGTACATCAAAGCTGTTGTCGCCACTGTTACTGAAATCGAGCACGTTGCCGGTACCGGTGGCGCTGAGTTCCGCGCGGTAGCGCCCGGCATCGTGAATCGGCACGAACTCGAGAAAACTGGCGGATGCATTCCGTACGCTATTGGGCAGCGCCGACTGCAGGTCGCGCGCGATCCGGCGCAAGGCGGTATCAGCGGCATCGGACAACTCGGCGCGGTTGCCGACATCCATGTAGGCGTTGATCTGATTGCGCCCGAAGATGGCCATCATGGAAACGACAATCCCGGTGATCACGATTGAAATAATCATCTCGACCAGCGTGAATCCGCGGTCAACCGGAAAAATCGAGGAAAAATCAATATCGCGGCGCATAGCGGAAACGGTATCCCGTGAGAGAGAACGTGTCGGTACCGCGGGTCACGGTCACCGTGATACTCAGCGCAGCCGTGTCATCAGCCAGCCCCAATGCCGTGCCAGCGCGGGCGATGGCAACGCTGGCCGCATAGCCGACCATCGCATTGCCATTCGCGGCATCGGCGATATTGACCATGGAATAATTGCCATAATCTGCCACATTATCGAAGCCCGTTGCAGGGGCGGCACCATAGCGATCCTCGGTCACCGGAACCTTGGTCAGGGTGTTCTGGGGATTGGCGCAGTCGGCATAAGAAAGCGCTGTGGATGCCGCAGCGTCGTCCGGATCACACCACGTAAAGGGCTGATGCTCAATTTCATTGAGCAGGGATTCGGCAATTGCAACCAGCTGCTTGGTAATCATCGGATCGGCACTGGCCCTGATCGCCGGATTCATCACCGACACCAGCCCAATCACGCCAACGCTGACGATGACGATGAACATGATCTGTTCAATCAGTGTAATGCCCTGCTGGCGGCGCCGACTAATGGACATAACCCGTTTCTGCTTCGACCGTGATTGCCAGCGACGCAGGCAGGCCGGCAACATTGATTGTCGCACCAGCGCCTGGTCGCCCCGCGGCATCGAAAACAATGGCAGCCGGCAATGCAGCAAAGCTGGTACTCCCAGCCGCCGTCACCACCAA
>DAOLIO010000025.1:0-22632 GCA_035328505.1 Azonexus sp. | reverse complement strand
GAATTCAGGCAGGTCGTTGATCGCCAGACAGAAAAGCCAACCATCATCGGTTGGCTTTTTGTTGTCGGTTGCGATTGCTTACGGCATGGATACGATTCACCGCGGCGGCAGGAACTGTAAAATCACGTTTAACTGTCCCTTGGAGCGCTGGATGTCATTGCTTGCCCGCCTTGCGTTGGTAGTCTGCTTGGTAATTGCATCGCACCCCGGTGCATTTGCCCGCGATCCCGGGGGCGTAGCAAATCCACAAACGCTAGTCCCTTTTGCCTCGAACGAAGGCCTGGATCGCTTGGCTCGAGCAACGGCGAAGCGTGATTTTGCGCCGTTGGCCAATCAGTTTGAGGCGCAAGCGACGATTGCGTTCTGTGGGCCTACTACAGCGGCAATTGTTCTCAATACGTTGCATCCGGCAATCGAGGTGCCCCGGGATCGTAGCCGATTGCTTCCGGAAGATGGCCGGTATCTCCCGAAAGATCTGGAATTGACAGTCCCCAGATATACGCAGGAAAGCGTGATTGCGATGGGCAAAAAGACCCGGGCGCAGGTGTTTGGGGAGCCGCTTGCGGTCAACGGCAAAATGATTCGTGATGGCGGCTACCAGTTACGGCAGCTCGACGAGGTGCTGAAGGCACACGCCCTCCACACGCGTTTGGTCATTGTCGATGCACAGACCGCTGAGGCCGACATTCGTCGCGATTTGGTCGAGAACCTCAATCGAGCGGGCGATATCGTTATTGTGAATTACCAGCGCGCCGCCGTCGGTCAAACTGGCGGGGGGCATATCTCGCCACTGGGGGCCTATGATGCCATCAGCGATTCAGTGCTCGTTCTGGATGTAAATCCCAGTCATTATCCGTGGGTCTGGATGTCGATGGCGACCCTGATTCAGGGGATGCGTACCCGGGATGTGTTTGAAAATCGGGGTTACATTCTGGTTCAAGCCCAATGAGCGCAGGCGCAGACATGTGTTCAGATGGTTTCCGGGTTGATGCGCATCTCGTCGTAAATCATTGAAGCGGGTGCGTCCCGATCATGTCGCCTGAGCGCCAACCTTCACCCGGTGATGGCGCCCAGCTTGCAGCGAACATGGGTTTTCGTTCGTTACACATTGCTACAAAAGCCGTGTCATCGAAATGTCCATCTGATCGTTATGCAGACATAGCCAATCGAATCCAATGGAAAAATCATGATCCGCAATCCGAACACCGAGTCAACGCAATTCATTCAATCGCTTAAAGTTGCTGGCGTCGCGATCAGCAATGAGGGTGAAGTGATTGAGCGCCTTGAACAGGCGCGTGAGTGGCATTACGCATTCACGACGCTGGTCAAGCAAGGGCAACGCATCGGTATCAGCTTCCTGGCCAATCCGGGCATGCAGTCGGTTGAGTTGCAACGTTTGTTCGCGCAATACAAGTTTGCAGAGCAAGCTGAAGCGACTTTCGAAGCCAATCTTCTGCACTAAACTAATTTGGTGGGCGCGTTGGAATAGCGCTTGCAGGGAGCCCGCCATTGGTTTTGATGTGAAACCTACCGCACGTTTTGATTAAAACGGGGTGGTTTGGCAAAAAAATTCGAAATGATGACAACCAAAATCGTTTTGATGCGTTGAGTATTTATATAAGCAAGGTTACAGGTATTTCGGTGCGTAAATTTTTATTGGTCCTTTTAACTTCACTCGCCGCCATCGGTGCGCAGGGGGGAGAGCTGACGACCGCGGATACCCAGCGTGATGAGTCGCTGGCACCACCGTCTTATGCTGAAGCCATGGTGACTATCGCGCCGGTGCCCATGCCGGCTGTGGTGGTCGAACTGGCACGTTATTCGCCCCATACCACCAGCGTTCGCCAGGCCAAAAAGGTCAAGGCCGCCAAGGTGGCACGTGCGAAATCGATGCTCTCGCGGTCAGCCCGCGAGCAGATCGCCTTGGCCAATACGGCTGCAAAACCTGATGAAAAGGCGCAACTGAATGCATCGGACGATGAGGACGATGATATCGGCCTCGACGAGCTGGATCTCCACCGTTCCTTCAGCCAGCCTAAAGTCGCCAAATCTCCCGATCAGGCGGACGATGATGACAACGCAGTCATTGATCTTCCCGAGCACGTCAAGCTCAGATTGTTGCTGGCGCGGGCGAAGGCGGTCGATTCGTACGTCCTGAGCCAGGCAGGGAAGGCAGCCACGCCGGCGGATGAAGATATTCCGGATGCCGTGAAGCTTCGTTTGTTCATCGCCAGGGCACGTGCGGTCCAGGCGCATATCGACAAATACGGAAAAGTTTAAACAGGCGGCTGAAGCCGCCTGTGATTTAGATCGCGAGTTGTGCGCTGACAGCCCCGTAGACGGTACGCGGCGTCCTTAGTCGATAGCAGACCGATCGCCGTACGGGGCGCCAATTTCTGCCTGTAACCATTCCTTGAACGCAGTGACAACAGGCCTTTCGGCAATGGCTTGCGGAATCACGAGATAGTAGGCGTAGCTAGAGGGCATTGCGGTGGCAAAGGGGATTGCCAGGCGCCCGGCGGCAACCTCCGCTTCGATCTGTGGCCGGAGGGCGAGGGTAACGCCCTGGCCATCGGCTGCGGCCTCCTGAGCCAGGATCGAATTGGAAAAACGGGGCCCTCGCTCGGTGTCGACGCCACTGACCCCGGCAAGCTTGAGCCATTCATGCCAGCTAGGGCGGCGTTCCGGGACGGGTATTGACTCGTCGTGAATCAAAATGTGATTGACCAGATCCTCGGGGGATCGTAGCGGCGTCTCACCATCGATCAGTCGCGGACTACAGACCAGTACGTATTCGGGCCGCAGCATCTTTTCGACTTTATAGCCCGGGTAGATTCCCGTGCCGAAGCGGATGGAAACTTCGCTGACGTCATGGCGCGGGTCGCTGGCCTCCTGAGTCATTTCCAGTGCGGTTTGCGGGCCGTCAATATTTTCCGGGTTGCTGGAGATACGGATGGCGACCTCGGCATGTGCCTGGGAAAAACGGGCCAGGCGTGGAACCAGCCAGCGCGTGGCAAATGATGGTGGTGCGGTGACGTTCAAGGCGAGGCTGGTGCTGCGTCGGGTGCTCTCGACGGCGGCAGCCAGACAATCCATGCCATCCCTCACCTTGGGATACATGGCCAGGCCTTCTTCGGTGAGTTGCAGGGCCTTGGGCAGGCGTTGGAATAGCAACACACCGAGATAGGTCTCCAGGCTCTTGATCTGCTGGCTGACGGCGGCCGGCGTGACGTGCAGCTCTTCTGCAGCCTTCTTGAAACTGAGATGGCGGGCAGCGGCTTCAAAGGTACGAAATGTGGAGAGCGGAGGAAGTCGGTAGGCCAAGACGGGTTGCCAGTGAGTGAATCAGGTTAAGTTTATCTAACGTGCACGATAATAAAGCATAGTTTGTTGCAGTGCACCATAACCGCTATAGTTAGTTTGTGACAATAGATCAGGTAGTAAAGGAGTAAATCATGTCCCCCACTAAAATTCTGGCTCGTATTTTTGATTTTCCAAATCAGAGCGCTGCTGAATCAGTAGGCTACGACGAAGTATTCAAAGGCACGGCAACTGTGCCTTGCGAGACCGTGATGGCCGCAAATTGGCTGCCCGGGCTGCGACCGGTCGAGTGCGAATCCGATTCGTATTTCAAGGATGTTTTTGCCGGGAAAGTCTTGTGATGCCGATAGCCAACCGCTTTTCAGCTGGATTAAGCAGGAGGGTTGCCATGAACGCACCTAAACTTTTGCCGTGGATGGCGCGCCGGGCCGGTATTGATGATGAGCAGGCCTTGCGTCTGTGGCAGCGTGCTGTCGTTGAATCCGAGAAGTCGCAGGGGTGCCGGGAAGGCGCCCAGTATCATGCAGAGGCGATGCGTCGCTTCATCGACGCGCTGTCGACCAGCGCCTGAGCATCGCTCCAACCCGGATCGATGATCGGGTTGTGTATTCAAATGTCCGGTTATGCCCTGATTCTGCGGTCGATTTCGGTTTTTTAGCTTTTTTTCCGGTCGACCGCAGGATTCACTTACGCGCTGGCAATACTGCGACCGATGACCAGTCGTTGTATGTCGTTGGCGCCTTCGTAGATCTGGCAGATGCGCACGTCGCGATAGATCCGCTCAACCGGGAAGTCGCTGGTATAGCCGACCCCGCCATGGATCTGGATGGCATCCGAGGCAATCTTTTCAGCCGCTTCGGAGGCGAACATCTTGGCCATTGACGCTTCCTTCAGGCAGGGCTTGCCGGCATCCTTCAACATCGCCGCGCGCCAGACCATCAGGCGGGCGGCGTCGAGCAGGGTGTTCATGTCGGCGAGACGGAAATTGACCGCCTGATGCTCGATGATCGGTACGCCAAACGTGACGCGCTCCTTGGCGTAGCGTACGGCGGCCTCAAACGCAGCGCGGGCCATGCCGATGCTCTGGGCGGCGATGCCGATGCGCCCGGCTTCCAGGTTCGAGAGCGCAATCTTGTAGCCTTCGCCTTCCTTGCCGAGTAGCGCTGACGCCGGCACGCGGCAGTCTTCGAAGAGAATCTGCACCGTATCGGAGGCATGCTGGCCCATCTTGTCTTCGGTTCGACCCACGACAAAGCCCGGCGTGCTGGTCGGCACCAGAAAGCAGGAAATGCCTTTCTTGCCCGCGTCCTTGTCGGTGACGGCAAAGACGATGGCCATGTGGGCATACTTGCCGGTGGTGATGAACTGCTTGACGCCATTGATCACGAAGTCGTCGCCATCACGCACGGCGCGCGTGGTGATGGCCGACGCATCCGAACCGGTGTGCGGTTCGGTCAGGCAGAAGCAGCCAAGCTTGTCCCCACGGGCCAGCGGCTTCAGCCATGTTTCCTTCTGCGCATCGGTGCCGTACTTCATCGTGATGCCGCAGGCCAGCGAGTTCTGGACGGAAACAATGGTTGAGGTCGCACCGTCGCCGGCCGCGATTTCCTCCAGCGTCAGGACCAGCGACATGTAATCCATGCCGGCACCGTCCCATTCTTCGGGGACGACCATGCCGAGGGCGCCAAGCGCTCCCAGTTCCTTCAGGGCGTCGGCCGGGAAAGTATGGTGCTTGTCCCATTCTGCCGCGAAGGGCGCCAGACGCTCCTGTGCAAAGGCACGCATGGCGTCCCGGATCATTTCCTGTTCTTGGGTAAGAATCATTTGCCCGTCTCCGCTCAGAGCATTTCGACGGCGAGGGCCGTGGCTTCGCCGCCGCCGATGCACAGGCTGGCGACGCCGCGCTGCTTGCCATATTTCTTCAAGGCACCCAGCAGAGTGACGACGATACGTGCGCCGGAGGCACCAATCGGGTGGCCGAGGGCACAGGCGCCACCGTGGATGTTGACCTTGGCCGGATCGAGCTTGAGATCGTGCAGCGACGCCATGGTGACCACCGCAAAGGCTTCATTGATTTCGTAGAGGTCGACCGATTCTGCCGTCCACCCGGTTTTGGCGAAGAGCTTCTGCATGGCGCCGACCGGCGCTGACGGAAAGAGGGCCGGGACACCGGCATTGGTTGTATGGCCGACAATGCGGGCGATCGGCTGCAGGCCGAGCGCTGCAGCCTGGGAGGCACGCATCAGGACCATCGCCGCAGCGCCATCGGAAATCGACGAGGAATTGGCCGGGGTGACGGTGCCATCCTTCTTGAAAGCCGGTTTCAAGGTCGGGATTTTTTCGATGTTGACCGCAAACGGCCCTTCGTCCTTGTCGACCACCACATCGCCTTTGCGCCCGGCGACAGTCACCGGCGCGATTTCCCAGGCGAAGCTGCCATCGTCGCTGGCTCGTTTGGCGCGCGTCGTCGAGCGAATGGCGAATTCATCCTGAGCTTCGCGGGTGAAGCCATAGGTCGTCGCACAGTCTTCAGCGAAGGTGCCCATCAGGCGACCGCGCGTGTCCTTCCCGTACGAATCTTCCAGGCCATCGAGGAACATATGGTCCATGATCTGGCCATGGCCAAGGCGATAGCCGCCGCGGGCCTTGGGCAGCAGGTAGGGCGCGTTGGTCATCGACTCCATGCCGCCGACGACGGCGACGCCATAGGAGCCGGCGAGAATGCCGTCATGGCCGAGCATGGTGGCCTTCATCGCCGAGCCACAGACCTTGTGAATGGTGGCACAACCGGCCGTGATCGGAAGTCCGGCCTGCAACGCGGCCTGGCGGGCCGGCGCCTGGCCCTGGCCGGCTTGCAGCACACAACCCATCAATACTTCATCGATCAGGTTGGCATCAATGCCGGCGCGTTCGACCGCAGCCTTGATGGCGGCGGCACCGAGATTGGCAGCGGTCAGGCCGGCAAAGCCGCCCTGAAAGGAACCCATGGCTGTACGGGCTGCGGAAACGATAACGATAGGATCTTGGGACATGTCGGGTTCTCCTTGATTACTTGGCGGCCATGCGAATGGCGCCATCCATGCGGATGACTTCACCATTCAGGTATTGGTTGGCAAAAATGTGTTGGACCAGCGCCGCGTATTCGGACGGCTTGCCCATGCGCGACGGGAAGGGGACCATTTTGCCAAGCGCCTCCTGGACTTCCGGCGGCATGCCCATCAGCATCGGCGTCTCCATGATGCCAGGGGCGATGGTCATGACGCGGATGCCGGCACGCGCCAGTTCGCGGGCGATCGGCAGGGTCATGGCGACGACACCGCCCTTGGAGGCCGCGTACGCAGCCTGGCCGAGTTGACCATCGAAGGCGGCGACCGACGCGGTGCTGACGATGACGCCGCGTTCACCAGTGTCATCGGGGGTACTGGCGCTCATGATTTCGGCTGCCAGGCGGATCATGTTGAAGCTCCCGACCAGGTTGATGTTGATGGTGCGGGCGAAACTGTCCAGCTTGTGCGCACCCTCCTTGCCGACGACTTTCTCGGCAGGCGCGACGCCGGCGCAGTTGACCAGGCCGCGGAGCTGACCCATCGACTGGGCCACGGCGAATGCGTTGCGGGCACTTTCATCACTGGTCACATCGGTTTGTACAAAACGGGCATGGCTGCCCAGTTCAGTTTCCAAGGCAGTGCCGGCCTGCTGATTGACATCGACCAGCACCACCTTGCCGCCGCCGTCGACAATCATACGGGCGGTGGCGGCACCGAGGCCGGACGCGCCACCGGTTACGACGAATACGTTATCCTTGATCTGCATGTGTCTCACTCCTGTTGATGACGAATATCGGGTCTGGCACCGGTTATTCGGCTGGCCCGCAAGTCAATCACTCTAGATCGTTTGGCCCGCTTGTTCGATGCCGAATTCGCTCAACATGGGTGCTAGAATTTGCCACCACTCAGGGCGACGACATGGACACCAAGACTGTCGAAAAAGGGACCATATCCATCAGCTTCGTTGACGAGGCCCTGTTCTGCATACGTCAGCGCGGTCTTGATCAGAATTCATTGCTGCTGCGCGCCGGCATTTCACCGGAGTTGCTTGCTTCGCCGCAGGCACGGGTCTCATCGCGGCATTACGGCCTGCTCTGGCACTGCATCGCGCAAACGCTGGATGACGAATTTTTCGGCATGGACAGCCATCGCATGAAGGCCGGCAGCTTCACGCTGCTGTGCCATGCCGTGATCCACAGCGATACCCTGGAACGTGCCTTGCGGCGCAGCCTGCGCTTCTTGCGGGTCATTCTGGATGATATGGCCGGCGAACTGCATTGCATCGATGGCATGGCGCACATCGTGTTGCGTGACCGTGCCGATGTGGCCGGGCAATCGCCGAAGCGCGCCTTCGCCTACGGTACTTACCTGATCATGCTGCACGGTCTGGCCTGCTGGCTGGTTGGTCGTCGCATACCACTGTCGCAAGCTGATTTCCGCTGCGAGGAACCCTCCTTCAGCCATGAATGGAGAATTCTGTTTTCGCAGCATCTCAATTTCAATCAGCCGCATTCAGGCATCAGCTTTCCTGCCGCCTATCTGGAGATGTCCAACATCCAGAATGAGCGGACGATGAAGGCCTTCCTGCGCAGCGCGCCGGCCAATTTCCTGGTCAAATACAAGAACAGCACCAGTCTTTCGGCCAAGATTCGCCGCCGCTTGCGCGAGATGCCCCCGGCTGCCTGGCCGGATTTTGCCACCCTGGCGCATCAACTGCATGCGTCGGCCGCGACCTTGCGGCGCAGACTGGACGAAGAGGGCGAGAGCTATCGTTCGATCATGGACGACCTGCGTCGTGACCTGGCCATTTCGCTGCTCGGCGAAACGCAGCTCAGCATTGTCGACATTGCCGCTGAACTGGGTTTTGCCGAGAGCAGCGCTTTCCATCGTGCCTTCAAAAAATGGACGGGCGCGCGTCCTGGCGAATACCGCTGTGGTCGCAATGAAAAGTAAGGAGCTTCTCCAACGGCGAGGCAGCTATTCGCCCAGCAATTTGCGCTGATCGAGGTATTTTTCCAGAATTTCCAGCCGAGCCAGCGGGTCGTCGAGTTCGAGCAGTTTTTGCTTGGCAAGGTTCTGGATTGGCAGCGCTTCAGTCATCCGGTAGCCGACCCATTCGGCTTCGTCGAAGCGGTGTGGCTCGGGCAGACGTTCCTTGCCAAGATCCGCGACCACCCGGCGGAGCAGCGGCAGCAGGCGTTCGCGTTCAGGGGGCAGGGGTGTCGGGCCAATTTCGGCCAGCAGTTCGACACTGGCTTCCAACAGATTGCCTTCGCCAACGGTGCTTTCGATGATCCGGAAGCGTCGGCCGCCGTGGGCGGTGATCATCAGGATGCCGAGTTGTTCCATTTCCCAGTTGCCGATGGTGGCGAGGGTGCCAACCGCATGGGGCTGGGCCGCGGCGCCGACTTCGCTGCCTTTGTCGATCAGGCAAATGCCGAAGGGCGAGCGCTGCTTCATGCAGGCAGCAGCCATGTCGAGATAACGCTGCTCGAAGATTTTCAGCGGTAAAAGGCTGCCGGGGAAGAGCACGGTGTTGAGTGGGAAAAGGGGAATCTGCAGGGTTTCGACGGCGTTCCCGGTCGGTGAGCGGACAAAGTCGAACCAGCCCATGTCAGCGATCCTCGCCCCAGCGCTGCATCAAGGTGTGCGGCACGCCGATCTGATCCATGATGCGGGCGACGACAAAATCAACGATGTCCTGCACGCATTGCGGGTGATGGTAAAAGCCGGGGCTGGGCGGCAGGATGACGGCACCGGCACGGCTCAGGCGCAGCATGTTTTCGAGATGGATGGCCGAGAACGGCGTTTCACGCGGGACCAGCACGAGCTTGCGGCCTTCTTTCATGACGACATCGGCGGCGCGTTCGATCAGGTTGTCGGCCAGACCCTGGGCGATGGCGGCCAGGGTGCCCATCGAGCAGGGGCAGACAACCATGGCGTCGGGCGGGTTGGAGCCGGAGGCGACCGGGGCAAACCATTCTTCGCGGCCAAAAACTGCCAGTTTTTCCGGGTTGACCGTCGGAAAGCGGGCGAGCAGGGCGGCCTTGGCTTCGCTCGGCCGCGATGGCAGTTCGATGTCCATTTCCTGCTTCGCCACGACCTGCGAGGCTTGCGAGTAGAGCAGTTGCACCGTGCAGCCGGCGTCGAGCAGGCATTCGAGCAGGCGCAGGCCGTAGGGCATGCCGGAGGCACCGGTCAGTGCTAGGCAGATGGTCTTGGACATTTAGGCAGATTCCGAAGGCGCAGGTTCAGCCAGCAGTTTAGCCGCGATCAGGCCGTTGATGGTGCCGAAAACCAGTGCTGCGGTAGCGAAAACGGGGGTGAGCAGAAAGACCCCGTCGTGCGGGATCAGCCAGACGCGGGCGAGCAGCAACTGGCCGCCGATGTGGGCGAAGGCGGCGAGGATGGAGAGGCTGACCGGACCGAACCAGCGCGCCGGTAAATGCCGGGTGAGGCCCAGGGTGAGCAGGCTGAGTGTGGTACCGGTCAGCGACAGGAAGAAGCCGGGGGCGAGAAAGTAGCCAAGCAGCAGGCTGCCGGCCAGCACGCGCAGACCGCTGACCCAGACGGCAGTGCCCCAGCCGTAACGGGCCAGCACGACGAGGGTGACGATGTTGGCCAGACCGGGCTTGACGCCCGGCAACGGCGAGGGGATGGCCGCATCGACCAGCGACAGGCCGACCGCTGCGGTGGCCAGCCAGGCGACGCGGCGGTCTTCGGCGGTGACGGTGAGTTCAATAACTGATGGAGTCATAAACCTTGGTCCGTCCGGCGATCTGCACGCTGACGCGATTGGGGGCGCAGATGGCGATTTCGCCGGGACGCATGAGCCAGCCTTGCTTGACGCAATACTGGCGCGGGCCGGGGTCGGAAACGACGCGGGCGCGACCCGGTTCGACGGCAATCAGCGTGGTGCCGAGCGGGCCGGCGACTTCAAATTGCTTGCGGGCCTTGAGGTCAACTTCCGCGAAGACCTTGCCTTCCTGGCGAATGATGGCGCGGTCGGCCAGACCGCCTTGCCAAAATATCGGGATGCTGCTGCCGACCGCCGCCGCACTGAGCAGGATGACCAGCCAGTCGCCGGGCCGGATCAGTGCCAGCCAGGACATTGTCGCTGTGGCCGCTGCAGCGAGGCAGTTAGAAAACTTTCGATTTTGCTCATTTTTTCCGGTTGACCGCAGCAGTCGCCTGGCGCCTCGAGGTCAGTGCTCGTGCTGGCAAATCCGGACAATAGATGCCGGTTTTGGCAGTGTTTCATCGTCAGCTGCCGGCCAGCGTGCGATGACGGACTAATACCCGGGCGCGATTCGCAAACTCTCGTGCCAGCCATTCTGCCATGTACACGGACCGGTGCTGACCGCCCGTACAGCCGATGGCGACGGTCAGGTAGTTGCGGTTATCGCGGATGTAACTGGGTAGCCAGGTGGCGACGAAGCGGCAGATGTCGTCACGCATGCGGCGGACTTCTTCCTCGGCTTCAAGAAAATCGATGACCGGCTTGTCCTTGCCGGTCAAGCTGCGAAGTTCGGGGTCGTAATGCGGATTGGGCAAGCAGCGGACATCGAAAACGAGGTCGGCATCGAGCGGAATGCCATGCTTGAAACCAAAGGATTCAAACATCAGCGTCAGGCCCTGGCCGGGCTCAGCTTCGATGAACTGACGAACCCATTCGCGCAGGCCGCTGGCTTTCATGCCGCTGGTGTCGATGCGGTGACCGAGGGTGGAAATGGGTTCAAGCAGCAGATTTTCCGCACGAATCGCCTCAAGCAGTGTCTGACCCGCGGTAGCCAGCGGATGCCGACGGCGGGATTCGGAATAGCGCTTGAGCAAGGTTTCTTCGTGCGAAAACAAAAACAGGAAAATGGGTTCGATCCCGGCCTTCTTCAGTGTTTCGAGCTTTTGCGGCACCAGATCAATGCCGTGCCCCGAGCGGGCATCGATGGCCACGGCCACTTTCTGGACGCCTTCTTCGTCCATCATGCGGGCCAGCACGGTCAGCATGGCGACCGGCAGATTGTCGACGCAGTAATAGCCTGCATCTTCAAGAAGATTCAGCGCAACCGACTTGCCGGAACCGGACAGGCCGCTAATGAGAATGAGTTTCATGGTGACACAGCATAATCAAGGCGGCGCGCCGTATCAACCCACGGCATAATAGAAAAAACAGGAGACCATCATGCCCCCGGCAATTCCTTTGCTCAACCTGCCGTTTTTGGCGGAACTGACTGCGTTGCGGCGCGACATTCACGCCCACCCCGAACTCGCCTTTGCCGAAAATCGCACGGCCGATATGGTGGCCCGCGAACTGGAGCGCTATGGCCTTGAGATTCATCGCGGCCTCGCCAAAACGGGCGTGGTCGGCGTCCTGCGTGCCGGCAACTCACAGAAAATGATCGGCCTCCGTGCCGACATGGATGCCTTGCCGCTGGCTGAGATGAACGAGTTTCCGCATCATTCCCGACACCCGGGAAAAATGCACGCCTGCGGTCACGATGGCCATACCGCCATGTTGCTCGGCGCGGCGCGTTATCTGGCTGAAAAGCCCGATTTCGACGGTATCGCTGTTTTCATCTTCCAGCCGGCCGAGGAGGCGGAAGGCGGTGCGGCCGTGATGATCGAGGACGGGCTGTTCGAGCGTTTCCCGGTTGAGGCTGTGTTCGGCCTGCATAACTGGCCGGGGATTCCGGTTGGCGAAATGGCAGCGATGTCCGGGCCGGTGATGGCCGGTACCTGCGGCTTCGAGATTTTCGTGCGCGGCCACGGTTGCCATGCGGCGATGCCGCATCAGGGCGTCGATTCCATCGTGGCCGGCGCGCAACTCGTGCAGGCGCTGCAAACGGTGGTCAGTCGTACGTTGCACCCCTGCGAATCGGCTGTCGTCAGCGTGACCCAGTTTCATGCTGGCGAGGCGTGGAACATCATCCCGGAAGAAGTGGTCTTGCGCGGCACCATCCGCAGTTTCAAGCCAGAGGTCCAGGAAACCATCGAGCGGGCCGTCGAGCGCCTGTGCAGCGGCATCGCCGCCGCCAACGGCGCGCAGATCAGTATCCGCTTCGAGCATCGTTATCCGCCCACGGTCAACAGCGTGGCCGAGGCAAAATTCTGTCAGGCAGTCGCTGTTGAGGTATTTGGCAGTGAGCGAGTACTTACTGATATTTTGCCGTCGATGGGTGCTGAGGACTTTGCCTACATGCTCAAGGAAAAACCCGGCTGCTACGTCTGGCTTGGCAACGGGCCGGGTACGGGCGGTTGTACGCTGCACAATCCGCACTACGATTTCAACGACGAACTGCTGACGCTGGGTGCCAGCTACTGGGTGCGACTGGTCCAGCGCTACCTGCCGGCGTAAGGCCGGAACTGGCGGGAGGCGCCGTACACGAGACTGCGCCCGGCTAAAGTTTGAAGCGGGACACTTCCTGGTTCAGGGCTCCCGACATGCGTTTCAGTTGTTCGGCTGAAGCGACTACCTCCTGCATGGCCTGTGAACTGTCATCGATCAGCTTGCGAACGGCTTCAATGTGCTGTTGCATGGCGCCCTCGTTCTGGTATTCCACATCTATGGCTTCGATGATGCGGGCAACCACCTGCCGGACTTCCAGCGAGCTGGCATTCATGCGATCAAAGGCATCGCGGGCCTGATTGGATAGCTGAACACTGTCGTCCACCTGATGCATCCCGGATTCCATGGCTTCAACGGCGCGCGACGTGCCTGACTGAATGCTGTCGACCATGGCCGAGATTTCGGCGGTGGATTGTGCCGTCCGCTCGGCCAGCTTGCGGACTTCGTCGGCAACCACGGCAAAGCCGCGGCCTTGTTCTCCGGCCCGCGCCGCTTCGATGGCAGCATTGAGGGCGAGCAGATTGGTCTGACTGGCGATATCCGAGATGACGCTCAGGATAGAGTTGATCTGCGCCGACAGCGCCCCCAGTTCACGGATGTGGGTTGCCGTGCTCTGCACCGAGCCAGCCATCGATTGGGTTTCTTCGGCTGCCCGGCTGGCCAAGGCGGCCCCGCTCCCGGAAATTTCGCTGGACCCCTGAACGATCTGCTCCGCTTCATTGACCGCGCCCATGACCTGATGTAGGCTGGCCGAGAGACTATGGCCGTTGCTGACCATGGCGCGGGCCACTTCCTGTTGCTGCTCGCTGCCACTGGCCACCTTGCCGGTGATCATGGCCATCTGGTTGGCGGTCTGGGCGACATCGCTGGCATGCCTGGCCAGTGAACTGACGAGTTGGCGAAGATGCGCCTGCATGCCGGATAGTCCGGCCAGCAGACTGCTCGTGTCGCCATCGGCCAGCGTGATGGGTTGGGTCAGGTCTCCCGTGGCCACCGCATTGGCCACCTTGCGGGCGTAGCCAGGATCGCCGCCGAGTTCACGACGAACATAGCGCAACGTTGTAAACACACTGGCGATGCCGACGACGATGGCCAGGATCGACAGGGCCAACATGGTGTTTTCAATTTTTTGGGCTTTGCTGGCGACATCCTGGCGCTGGCTGTCGGTGGCCTTGGTAATGGCTTCCAGATCATCCAGCAGCGCCTTTTTGAGCGCGCGCCAAGCGGGTGTTTCCGTACTGTTGATCAAGCGCTTGGCTTCTTCGGTCTGGCCCGACTTGACTACCGCCAATACCTCCGCCTGAGCTTGTGCCTGGGTTTGCACCAGGGGAGTCAGACGTGCCAAAGCGGCCTCGAACCCGTCGATGGATTTGGCAGCCAGTCCGGCATGGTCACGGGCTTCGGAAAAGTCCTTCCGCGCCTTGTCGAGGTTTTCAAATGCTTTCGGGTTGTTCGGGTCCAGTACGATGTTGCGCAAAGCCTGGCCCATTTGCAGACCCTGACTGTACATTTCCTGATAGCTCTGTTGCAGTGAGCCGATGCCGTCGAGAAAGCTGCCGAAACGTGCCGATGTGCTGCGCAGGCCACTATTGGCAACCACGACTGCGGCGATGAAGGCCGCCATGATGAGGGCCATGCCCAGTAAAAGTCGATTGCGGAAAGTCATGATCGCATCTCACACTAAATAAGTGTTTCATTGTACGGTGCGGCCAAACGCGATGTCACCTTGATCAAGCGGCCATAATCATGCCGTCTTTGCGTTGCAGGGCATTGACCAGCAATAGCTGGCGTTCTATGCCCGCGACGAGCGCTTCGTTCGACAGATTCAGGAAGCGCGCATTGACGTCGACGGCAAACGGCAGGCTGAGCACGAAAGCTGGAAAATCGTCCTTCGGCACCTGGCGTTTTTCCATCATGGCAAACGACACGATGACCTTGATGGCATGCCAGGCCAGTTGTTCGATATTGCTGCGGAAATTGCCCAGGCGCCGAAAGGCCCGGTCGAATGCCGCGTCCACTGTGTTGAAGGGGGTGCCGTGGCCAGGGATGACAATATCGATTGGCAGGCGGGAAAGCATTTCCAGCGTTTCCTGGGTACTGGCCAAGCCGTCGGCTTCACCCAGCAATTCGGGGAAAATGACCCCGAAGCCGTTTTCCCACAGCGCGTCGCCTGAGATCAGAATGCGCTTTTCGGGGTTGTAGTAGGCCAGTGCTTCCATGTCGTGACCGGGAACCGCCAGCGCTTGCCAGTTGAGGCCCCCCATTTCGAGCTGATCGTCGGCCCCGACCAGCCGGTCATGCTGGAAACGGGCGCTCTGCTGGCCGAGCGGCGAAAGAAGCAAGGCGTCCTTGTCCCAATCGGCGATGGCGGCATGCAGGCCGGCCGGTACGATGATTTCGCAGTCGAAAGCGGTTTTCAGCGCGGCGTTGCCGCCAATGTGGTCGGAGTGCGAGTGCGTGTTGATGACCCGGTTCAGGCGCCGGCCATCCAGCGCGTGATAGACGAGATCGACCGTCTGTTCGGCATGCGTGACGTAACCGCTGTCGATCAGCGTGGCGTCATGGCCATCAAAAAACAGGATATTGTTGGCCGATAGCCAGCCACGTTCGAGCACAAGCAGGCTGTCAGGGAGCTTGATGCTCATTCCGGCGTATCCGGATCGCTGCTGTTCGCGCTAGGGGCAGTGGTGGGTACGACAATTTCAGCAACGATGCCCGGCGAATCCAGTGGCGGGCGGCCACAGCCCAGGCAGTAACCGGAATCAGGGTCGGCCATGCAGACGCCGACGCATTGGTAAAGCTCTTCCTGATTATCCATTTTGGGGTGTATTGATGGTTGGTTCGGCGTCCGACGGATCATAGTCGAGCCGCCGTTCGTCGATATTGTGCAGGACGGTGGTGCGCTCGGTATCGCTGAGTTGCGACCACAAGGTAATTTCTTCGATGGTGCGCAAGCAGCCCCGGCAAAGTTTGGCGACCGGGTCCATCTGGCAAAGCGCGCGGCAGGGTGAGGGAATCATTTAAATCAACAGGAAGCGGTGTTGTTGGTCGCGGACCATTTCAACGGCTTCGAGTGCTTCGTCGCGGCTGATTCTGGCCAACATGGCCAGATGAAGACGCCGGTCGCGGGCGGTAAGTTCCGGGAAATTGAGGGTATGAACCTCCGGGCTGGCATCATCCCTGACAATGCCGAGCCGATCCACGGTGATACTGACCGGGGTCAGATGCAGGGCTGGCTCGGGTGAATTGAGATATTCGCCGAGCGCATCAATGAGATGTTCCGGCATCAGTGAGGCCGCCGTCTGGCGCAGACGGGCGTCGAGTTCGGCCAGGTGGCGGGTGCCGACTTCACGCTCGTTGCTTCCGGAACTGCTGCGCAACACCGCGAGGTGGGCCCGTTCGGTGGCGACGTCGCTGCGCAGTCCATCGCGTTCATGGCGCAGCGCCTCGACATGCGCATGAAAGGTGTAGAGCAGGCTTTCCAGGGCCTTGCAGCGCAAGCCGTGCAGCGTGACATCAAGCTGGCAGCTGGGCTCAATCAGGGTCTGGCCCGAAAAGTAAAGCACCAGCTGCGGTACGTCGGTACGAATGACTTCACCTTGCCGGGCAATGCCCAGCTGCTTCTTGTGCTGCCGGCGAGCCGCGAACATCGCATAGAAAAACTTGCTGTCCCAACTGCAAGGCTCTTCCAGAAAATCGCGCACGGCCTGGCTCCGCCCCAGCATCTGGTCAATGTCGTCGGCGGTGGCGAACAGGGCGTGGACCAGCGGATCGCTGGCAAAGGCCTTGCGGTTGATATCGATCGGACCAGGCAGCGCAGCGACCAGCCCGTCGCAGTAACCGAGCGCATGCTGGACCGGGCCGCTCAGGTGCTTCTCGAAGCCCGGGGTGGTGGCGAGCATGGGGTCCACCAGTTCGGCCACGCGGCCGAGCGCCTTGCGCACGGAAGGATCCAGCGGCGGGGCGGGCTTCAGAAAATCAGTAACAGCGGAAAATAGACTCACGCAGCGGTGTTGGCGCAGAGGGCCCGGCCGGCCTTGGCTCCGTTCGGGCGGTTGAGGGCAGAGGAAATCCAGTTGCCGATAGACGCCAGTTTAGCCAGATCGATGCCGGTTTCAATGCCTAATCCATCCAATAGATAAACAACGTCTTCGGTTGCCACGTTGCCGGAGGCTCCCTTGGCGTAGGGACAGCCGCCCAGCCCGGCAATCGAGCTGTCGAAAACCGCCATGCCCATCTGCAGCGAGGCGTAGATGTTGGCGATCGCCATGCCGTAGGTGTCGTGATAGTGACCCGCCAGCTTTTCAACCGGAATTTGGCCGGTGCAGGCCTCGATCATGCGCTGGATGCTGGCCGGCGTGCCGACGCCGATGGTGTCGCCCAGCGACACCTCGTAGCAGCCCATGTCAAACAAGGTCCTGGCCACATGGGCGGTTTGATTGGGATCAATGGCGCCTTCGTACGGACAGCCCACCACGCAGGAAACATAGCCGCGAACCGGGATTTCCAGTGCCGAGGCGGCCGAAACAACGGGTTCGAAGCGTTTCAGACTTTCTGCAATCGAACAATTGATGTTCTTGCGTGAAAACGCTTCCGAAGCCGCCCCAAAGATCGCCACTTCAGTCGCACCCGCCTCAACGGCCGCATCGAAACCTTGCAAATTCGGCGTTAAAACCGGGTAGACCGTGGAAGTCTGCCGTTTGATGCCGCGCAACACTGCCGCGTTGTCGCCCATCTGCGGCACCCACTTCGGCGATACAAAAGAAGTCGCTTCGATGACACGCAGGCCGGCATCGGACAACCGTTCGATCAGTTCAATCTTGATCGCCGTCGGCACAACCTGCGCTTCATTCTGCAACCCGTCACGGGGGCCGACTTCGACGATTTTGACTTGAGCGGGGAGGAGCATGGTTAATGGCTGAATGAACATGTGAAGGGAGATCGGCAGACGGCGACAGATCGAATCGGGCGCACTAACGCGTCACCCAGCCGCCGCAAACGGGAAAGACCTGCCCGACAAAGCAGTTCGCCGAATCGCTGCACAGATAGGCCGCAAACTCGGCGTCTTCGTTTGCACCCACCAGACGCCCGAGCGGCACCTCGCGTTTCAGGCGATCCTGAAAACGTGGATCGGCCTGAACCTCGGGCGGAAAGTAAGTCGGGTTCTCGACGAAATTCTGTGCGATCGCATTGACCTGAATATTGTGTGGTGCGACCTCGACGCCGACAGATTGAACGTAAGCCAGCTGGGCGCCCCGCGCTGCGCTATAGGTGGATCTGAGCTTCATGCCGCGCAGGGCAGAGGCGCTGCCCATGAGCAGAATCTTGCCGGCACGACGTTCGATCATGGCCGGTAACACGGCGCGGAAGAGTCGGGGCAAGGGATCGACCAGGACTGCGAAAATGTCACGCCATTCCTCCTCGGTCACCATGGTCGCCGCCGTCGCCGGCGCCGGTATGGCCAGATTGGCCACCAGCACATCAACCCGCCCGGCCTGGGCGACCACCGCCGCGGGCGCGTCAGGGCTGAGCAGTGACTCGGTACTCGCGATCACTGTGGCCCCGTGCCGGGCCAATACCTCGCACAACACCGGCCCCATGAACTGATCGGCCTGAGTGACGAGGACGCGCTTGCCAAGAAGGCTTTGCTGGGTCATTGACGTTCCTTAAGGTGGGGGGTCAAGGTGATGACCGGGACTGCCGCTGTCGGCCATACCCATTGTTATTTTCGATCGACGGCATGGGCAATCGGTTCCTCGGATTGTGACAATTGATGGGCTTCTTTCAGCTTCTCGTCGCTCATCGTCCGCACCAGGGCATCGCGCTCCTGCAACGCAGTCAGATGCTTGGCAGCCGCCGCCCGGCTGAACCAGGTGTAGGCGCGGACGGGGTCTTGCGGCAAGCCCAAGCCATCACGATAAAAGCGAGCCAGTTCGACCATTCCTTCGGCATTGCCCGTGGCTGCAGCCAAATGAATCCATTTGGCGGCCTCATCAACATCCTTCGGGAGTTTTTCCCCGGTTGCCAAGGCTCGCCCGAGCTGGAGCATGGCCCCGACATCACCATCCGTGGCCGCATTTTTGAGCTTTTTGCCAAGGTCGGCCGGTTCCTCCACGGCTTCAGCCGCATTTACGCCCATCCGGGCCTCGGCCTTGGTGACGGTCGTGCTGGCTTCTGAATGAGCCACCGCAGCGGACTCGGCCGGCCTGATTTTCGGATCATCATGACTTTCAAACCAGAGATCGGCGGCGGTGAACGCACCCAGGCAGAGCAAAACGCCAGCGGCGCCGTTGATCAGAACCCGTTCCCGGGCCGCGCTGTTGGTGGCAAGAAAACGATTCGTGCATTCATTACAACGATAGGGACGATAGCCCTGTGCTCCCAGCTTTTCATGCTTGGAGTGCCATCGTGACAGCTGGCAGCGTGTGCTATTGCAGGTCGGGCACTTGATGCCGGCCCCGATCAATCGCGCGATATCGACGTATTTCAGGATGGAGGGCGGCATGGTGTCGAATTCACAGATAGAGGCAACGACATAGGGGGCTTCACTTTGTATTTCAGGTAGATATTAATGCGAAGTGCCCCCTTTTTGCTGGCGACGGTGGCCATTGTCGAACCAGAAATTACGCTTGCCTGACGATATCGACTGAGATCTCCACAGCCGGCGTCGATCCCCTATTCTCGAGCCAGTGTGTGGTGTTCCCGTCCTCAGGCCATCCCACGCCCGGTCCATACTCCGTAGAAACACCGTTTTGGCAGTCCGTGATCGTTCCTTGCAAAATATAAACGGTGCCTGGTCGGTCTATATGGTTGTGAAGCGGACCGAATACGCCACCAGGCTCGATCGTCACCATGCGCATGCGAAGTTGGCGCCCGGCCATCCCTTCAATCTCCGGGCCAAGGTCAACCGTTGCAAGCAATTGCACCGTTACCCCTTTTGTCTCAGGTGCCACCTTTTCGTTGTTCATCGTGGTCTCCTTGCCGGTCTGCCTGCGCCTAAGCACCAGGGCGGTGTCGAGTGGCGTTCCGCAACTGCTGTCATGGTGCTGGCAACAAACCGGACGTCGTTATATTTCAGCTGTTTAACACAGCATAGATCAACATTTGCCCCATTTGTGTACGCCGATTTGGCTCGCTTGTTGACCTGGTCGCGGCCGGCCGATCATCACGCTTGCTCTGCAAACTCCACCAGCGCCGCACCATCGCTCACCTGTTCGCCTGCCGCATAGCAGAAGGCCTTGATAGTGCCGGCGGTGGGGGCGGTGATGGTGTGTTCCATTTTCATGGCTTCGAGGATCAGCAACGGCGTGCCCTTGTCGACTGTCTGGCCAGGCTGGGCGAGCAGGGCGACGACTTTGCCAGGCATCGGGGCGGTCAGGCCGCCACCGTGGCTGTCGCCGGCATCGACGCGGTGGAGCGGGTCGTCGCGCAGCAGGGTGTGGGTAGCACCTTGCAAAAAGACGCTTCTTTTGTCGTCGACCGCAACCACCGAGGCGATCAGGCGGCGGTCGTCGAGTTCGACGGCAAAGCGGTCGCCGTCCAGCTTCTTGCCGCGGGCCAGCGTGGTTTGGCCGTTCAGCGTGATTTGCCAATGGTCGCGCTGGTAGCGGACCTGGGCGTCGACCAAGGTGTCGCCGTCGCGGAAACTGATGGTACGGGCTGAAGAGAGATTCATGCGCCAGCCATCGCGGGCGTGCCAGGGCGAGTAAGGGTCGCCGCAGGCTTTGGCTGCTTGTCTGGCGGCGTGCTGTTCCCACAGCAGTTCGCCGACCGTGGCAACGAGCACGGTGTCGCGTGGCACGGCCTGGGTGGCGGGAAAGAGGAAATCTTTTTGCCGTTCGATCAGGCCGGTGTCGAGATCGGCGATGGCAAATGCCGGGCAGGCGACGAGGCGTGACAGGAAATCAATGTTGGTGGTGACGCCGGCCACCTGATAGTCAGTCAGCGCCTTGCGCATGCGGGCCAGCGCGGCATCGCGATGCTCGTCCCAGACGATGAGCTTGGCGATCATCGGGTCGTAGAACGGCGTGATTTCATCGCCTTCCTCGACGCCGGTGTCGACGCGGATGTTGAGGCTTTCGGCCGGTGGCGACAGACGGACCAGCATACCGGTTGAAGGCAGAAAACCCTTATTGGCATCCTCGGCGTAGATGCGCGCTTCGAGGGCGTGGCCGCGGATCTGCAGTTGTTCCTGGGCGAGCGGCAACGGCTGGCCGGCGGCGACGCGCAACTGCCATTCGACGAGGTCCTGGCCGGTGATCATTTCAGTGACCGGGTGCTCGACCTGCAGGCGGGTGTTCATTTCCATGAAGTAGAACGAGCCGTCCTGATTGGCGATGAACTCGACGGTACCGGCGCCGACGTAACCGACGGCCTTGGCAGCGGCGACGGCGGCCTTGCCCATCTCGTGGCGGCGCGCATCGGTCATGCCGGGGGCGGGGGCTTCCTCAAGCACCTTCTGGTGGCGACGCTGCACCGAGCAGTCGCGCTCGAAGAGATAGACGCAGTCGCCCTGCGTGTCGGCGAAGACCTGAATCTCGATGTGGCGCGGCTTGGTGATGTATTTTTCGATGAGGACGTGGTCGTCGCCGAAGCTGGAAATGGCTTCGCGTTTGCACGAGGCGAGGGCATCGGGGAAGTCCTCCGATTTCTCGACCAGTCGCATGCCTTTGCCGCCACCACCGGCTGCGGCCTTGATCAGCACCGGATAGCTGATGGCGTCGGCTTCCTTGTGCAGGAGTTCCGGCGTCTGGTCATCACCGTGATAGCCGGGGGTGAGCGGCACGGCGGCTTTGCCCATCAGTTTCTTGGCTTCGGATTTCGAACCCATGGCGCGAATGGCCGAGGCCGGCGGGCCGATGAAGGCGATGCCGTTGGCGGCCAGCGCATCGGCGAAATCAGCGTTTTCGGACAGGAAACCGTAGCCGGGATGGACGGCCTGGGCGCCGGTGCGCTTGCAGGCGTCGACGATTTTGTCGGCCACCAGATACGATTCGCGGGCGGCGGCCGGGCCGAGCAGCACGGCCTCGTCGGCGAGGCGGACGTGGCGCGCGTTGGCATCGGCCTCGGAATAGACGGCGACGGTGCGGATGCCCATGCGGCGGGCCGTCTTGATGACCCGGCAAGCGATCTCGCCACGGTTTGCGATCAATATTTTGTTGAACATGGCTTATTCCCCAATCCAGTTGGGCTGACGTTTGTCGAGGAAGGCGGCGATGCCTTCGCGGGCTTCCGGCGTGGCGCGCAGGTGGGCGATGCGGTGGGCGGTGTCGTCGACCAGCGTGTCGTTGATCGGCCGGCCGCTGACGGCGCGGATCAGATCCTTGGCGGCGGCCTGGGAAAGTGGACCGCCTTGCAGCAGCGATTCGACGATTTCCTGCACCTTGGCATCGAGTTGTTCCGGCTCGACGGTTTCGTGAACGAGGCCGATTTCGCGGGCCCGGGCGGCGTCGATGCGCTCGGCCGACTGGAAGTAGCGGTAGGCCTGGCGGGCGCCGATGGCACGCAGGACGTAGGGCGAAATGGCCGAAGGGATGATGCCGAACCTGACCTCGGAGGTGGCGAATACTGCCCTGGTCGAAGCGACCGCGATGTCGCAGGCGGAAGCCAGGCCCATGCCGCCGCCCAGCGCGGCACCTTGGACGCGAGCGATGGTCGGCTTGTTCATCTCGGCCAGCGTGCGCAGCATCCGGGCCAGTGCGCGCGCGTCATTGAGGTTGTCGTCTAGGCCATTGTTGGCGGCGCGCCGCATCCAGTTGAGGTCGGCGCCTGCCGAAAAGCTCTTGCCGCGGCCGGCGAGGACGACGACACGGACATCCGGGTCCTCGTCGAGCGCGACACAGGCGGCGGTCAGTTCGGCGATCAGGATTTCGTCGAAGGCATTGTGCAGGTCGGGACGGTTCATCCAGATCGTGGCGACCG
>DAOLIO010000024.1:7065-22798 GCA_035328505.1 Azonexus sp. | reverse complement strand
ATCCCGACAATCCTGAAGTCATCTACCCGGTTGCCATGCTCGCTCTGCAGCACGGTGACACCACCACCGGTCGCAAACAACTCGAACACCTCCTGAGCACGGAATTCCCGGACAAGAGCACCATCCATTTTTTTCTGGGCCAACTCGACCAGGAGCAAAAGCAAACGGACGATGCCCTGGCGCATTACCACCAAGTCATCACCGGGGAACAATACATCCCGGCACGCTCGCGAACCGCACAAATCCTGGTGCAGCAAGGCAAGATCAATGAGGCCCGCGACATCCTGCACAACACGCGCAGCAGTTCAAACGCCGAGCGCACCCAATTGATCCTCACGGAATCACAATTGCTGCGCGAGGCTAACCGGCAAAATGACGCCTACATCGTTCTGGAAGCGGCATTGACATCCCAGCCCGACAATCTCGAACTACTCTACGAAACTGCCTTGACCGCAGAGCGTATTGGCAAGCCGGAACAGCTCGACAAGCATCTCAAGCACTTACTGGAACTCAAGCCGGATCACGCCCACGCGCTGAATGCCCTGGGCTACTCGTGGACAGAACGCAATATCCGCCTGCCAGAAGCACTCGCCCTGATTGCCAGGGCACTCAGTCTGTCGCCCGAAGACCCCTTCATCATGGACAGCATGGGCTGGGTCCTGTTTCGCCAGGGCAAACTGCCCGAAGCCCTGCAAACACTGGAAAATGCTTACAAATTAAAAGCAGATCCGGAAATTGCTGCTCACCTGGGCGAAGTATTGTGGGTGTCAAACCGCAAGGACGATGCGCGTCGCCTGCTAACAGATGCCGCCAAAGCCAACCCGGATAACGACGTACTCAACGGCGCCATCAAGAAATTGCTACCTTGAAGCTGCGTTACACCCTGCTCCTTGCAAGCAGTCTGCTGACGGGTTGCGCGGGCATGCAACCGTCGCCTCTGGCACCGCGCGACAATGTCCGCAACTTTTCGCTGGATGGCCGCTTTGCCCTTCGTGTAACGATGCCAGGGCAAGCACCGCAAAGCTCTGGTGGTCGATTGACCTGGACCCATCAAAACCACCAGGATCGCGTACTGATTTCCAACCCGCTGGGCTATGGCCTGGCTGAAATCAACACAACACCGACGCTCTCCCGCCTGCAAACCGCGGACGGCAAGACCCGCGAATCAAGCGACCCCGACACCTTGATGGAAGAAGTCACCGGCCAACGCCTGCCCGTCAGTCGACTACCGGCCTGGTTACTGGGCCGCTCCGATGGCAATGGACGAATCGAACCCGATACCCAAGGCCGTCCAGCCCGACTGATCGAAGATGGCTGGCAAATCGACTACAGCTTTGACGATGACGACCCGGCCTCCCTGCCCGCTCGCTTAACGCTGTCACGCGATGGCGAAATCGAATTGCGGCTGCGGATCGAAGAATGGAAAGATGCCCCATGAGCACCTGGAACTGGGACAGTCACTGGCCTGCACCGGCAAAATTGAATCTCTTCCTGCACGTCGTCGGCCGACGCCCTGACGGCTACCATCTTCTGCAAACGGTCTTTCGCTTCATAGACCGCGCAGACAGATTGCACTTTATGCCGCGAGATGACGGAGAAATTCACCTCGCCACACCTATCCCCGGCGTTCCGGCAGACAGCGATCTCACCGTCCGCGCTGCCCGCTTGCTACAGCAGGCCACCCATTGCCGGCAAGGCGTCTCCATTCATCTCGACAAGCAATTGCCGATGGGTGGCGGACTGGGTGGCGGGTCCTCCGACGCAGCCACCGTACTGCTTGCCCTCAACCATCTGTGGCAAACGGGACTTACCCGAGACCAACTTAAAACACTCGGCCTCTCGCTGGGCGCCGACGTCCCGATATTTGTGCACGGCCACAACGCTTTTGCCGAGGGTATTGGTGAATCCTTTACCGATGTAACCCTGCCTCCGGCCAGTTATCTGGTTTTACATCCTGCAGTACAAGTACCAACCGCCAGCATTTTCGGTGCGACGGAACTGAAACGCGACACGATTGCCATGCGCCCCGAAGAATGGCATCACGGGCAAGGCCACAATGACCTTGAAGCGGTAGCCTGCACCAAATACCCGGCGGTTGCCGAAGCGCTGGCCTGGCTCAAGGCGCGAACCCCGCAGGCGATGATGACCGGGTCCGGCGCCTGTGTCTTTGCTGAATTCAGTCGGCACGACGACGCAGCAGCCCTTCTCGCCCAATGCCCAGCTATCCTGAATGGCTGGATTGCCGACGGACTCGACCAGCACCCACTCGCAAAAATTTGCTGAGGGGACTGGATTTTCAGATAGAGCTACTGTATTATTCGCGCCTCGCTCGGACGCGAACCCGTTCGAGCAACCCGCTGGGGAGTCGCCAAGTTGGTCAAGGCACCGGATTTTGATTCCGGCATTCGAAGGTTCGAATCCTTCTTCCCCAGCCAAGTTTCTTTCGGGCAGGTCACAAGCCTGCCCGATTTTCATTGTGGCGGGCAGATGCACGTAAGCATGCAGAAGGTCCGGAGGAATGTGGGAATGGCCTACAACAGCTTGATGGTCTTCACTGGCAATGCCAATCCAAAACTGGCGGCCGATGTTGCAGCACAGCTTAATGTGGATCTCGGTCGCGCCAACGTCGGTCGTTTTTCCGATGGCGAAGTGAGTGTAGAACTGCAAGAGCACGTTCGTGGCCGCGACATATTCGTGTTGCAATCCACCTGCGCCCCCTGCAACGACAACCTGATGGAATTGCTGGTTATCGTTGATTCGTTGAAACGTGCCTCAGCCGGACGAATCACTGCCACGATTCCGTACTTTGGCTATGCTCGCCAGGATCGGCGCTCGCGCTCTTCACGGGTACCTATTGCCGCCAAACTGGTCGCCAACATGCTTGTCGCCTCTGGCGTTGATCGCGTATTGACCATGGATCTCCACGCCGAACAAATTCAGGGATTCTTCGATATCCCGGTGGACAATATCTACGCTCTGCCCATCCTGCTCGCAGACATCCAGAAGCAGCATTACGAAAACCCGATGGTTGTCTCCCCCGACCACGGTGGTGTTGTTCGTGCCCGTTCGCTGGCCAAGCGTCTCGAATGTGATCTGGCGATCATCGACAAACGTCGTCCGAAAGCCAATGTTTCGGAAGTCATGAACATTATTGGCGAAGTCGATGGGCGTACCTGCATCATCATGGACGACATGGTCGACACGGCCGGTACGCTGTGCAAGGCTGCAACCGCCCTCAAGGCTAACGGCGCCAAGAAAGTCGTTGCCTACTGTACCCATCCTGTTCTGTCGGGACCTGCTGTTGATCGTGTTAACAGTTCCGACCTTGATGCACTCGTCGTCACCGACACCATTCCGCTGCGTGACGAGGCCGCTGCCTCGTCGCGCATCCGTCAGCTTTCCGTGGCCGAAATCATGGCCGAAACCATTCGCCGAATCAGCAACGACGACTCTGTTTCGTCACTGTTCATCGATTAAGCTTTTTTAACTTCCCGCTCTGGTCGCGGATCGGGAAAAACTTGGAGTATCAACATGACTTTTGAACTGATCGCGCAAGCGCGTACGCTGCAGGGAACGGGTGCGAGCCGCCGCCTGCGTCGCGCTGCCATGGTGCCGGGTATCGTTTACGGTGGCGAAGCTGCCCCGCAGTCGATCGAAGTGGCGCACAACGACCTGTTGCTCAAGCTGAAGAAAGAGGCTTTTCACTCTTCCGTGGTTACGCTGGTCATCGACGGCAAGAAAGAAGCCGCCCTGCTGCGTGACTACCAGATGCACGCTTACCGTCCGCTGGTCCTGCACTTCGACTTCCAGCGCGTCGATGCCACGCACGAAATCCACGTCAAGGTGCCGCTGCACTTCATCAACGAAGAAGTTGCCCCGGGCGTCAAGCTCAATGGCGGTCTGGTCAACCACGTCATGACCGAAGTCGACGTTCACTGCCTGGCTGCTGACCTTCCTGGCTTCATCGAAGTTGACCTCGGCGCCCTGAAGATTGGCGACAGCATTCACCTCTCCCAGCTCCAGCTGCCGAAGGGAGTCAAGCTGGTTGCCCATGCAACTGACGACGTCGTCGTTGGCGTCGTCGGCAAGGGTGGTTCCAGCGAAGCCGCTGAAGAAGGCGAAGCTGCTGCCGAGTAATTCCCGGCCCAAAGCAGTGATGGCCGCCGCTGGCATTTTGCCGCCGGCGGCTTTTTCATTTAGCCCCTCATGAATCCTCCTCGCCTCATCGTCGGCCTTGGCAACCCGGGCCCGGAATACGAAGCAACCCGACACAATGTCGGGTTCTGGTTTGTCGACCACCTAGCCGACAAGCTGAAGACTTCGCTCGCCCCCCAAGGCAAGTTTTTCGGCAAGGCAGCGCGCGTTGGCGAAACCTGGCTGCTTGAGCCAAGCACCTTCATGAATCGCTCCGGCCAGGCGGTAGCGGCGCTGGCCAATTTTTACAAAATCCCGGCCGAAGAAATTCTCGTCATCCACGATGAACTTGACCTTCCACCCGGCGGTATCCGCCTGAAACAAGGCGGTGGCAATGGTGGCCACAATGGACTGAAGGACATTCAGGCAAAATTGGGTACGCCAGATTTTTGGCGCCTGCGCCTTGGCATAGGCCACCCGCGTACGCTCGGTCTCTCTCAGCAAGTGGTCGATTTTGTCCTGCACCAGCCGCGCAAGGAAGAGCTGCCGGATATCGAACACGCCCTTGCCCGCTGCCTGCTGGCATGGCCCAAACTCGCCGCCGGAGACTTTGCCGGCGCTCAACAACAGTTGCACGGCAAAGCCGTTTAGTTGGCAACCTCTTAGGAAAACACCATGTCTTTGAAATGCGGCATCGTCGGCCTGCCCAACGTCGGCAAATCCACCCTCTTCAACGCCCTGACCAAGGCTGGCATCGAAGCAGCCAACTACCCGTTCTGCACCATCGAGCCGAACGTCGGTATCGTTGAAGTGCCTGACAAACGCATGCAGGCACTGGCCGAGATCGTCAAGCCCCAGAAAATGCAGCCGGCCATCGTTGAATTCGTGGACATTGCCGGACTAGTGGCGGGCGCCTCCAAGGGCGAGGGGCTGGGCAACCAATTCCTCGCCAACATTCGCGAAACCGATGCAGTTGTGCATGTCGTGCGCTGTTTCGCCGACGACAACGTGGTCCATGTTTCGGGCGGCGTCGACCCACTGCGCGACATCGAGGTCATCGACACCGAACTGGCGCTCGCCGATATGGCGACCGTCGAGAAAGCGCTCAATCGCTACCGCCGCCCCGCGAGTTCGGGAGACAAGGAAGCGAAGGCACTGGTCGCCGTGCTGGAAAAGTGTTTTGCCGTGCTTGATCAGGCCAAAGCCGTGCGTGGCCTCGACTTCTCCAAGGAAGAACTGGCCCTGTTGAAGCCATTCTGCCTGATCACAGCCAAACCGGTACTTTACGTTGCCAATGTCGCTGAAAATGGCTTCGAAAATAATCCGTTGCTGGATGCTGTCCGCGCACACGCTGCTGCCGAGAAGGCCGAAGTGGTCTCTCTGTGTGCCTCGATCGAATCCGAAATAGCCGACCTCGACGACGAAGAAAAGGAAATGTTCCTGGCTGACCTCGGCCTGAAAGAGCCCGGCCTCGACCGCTTGATTCACGCGGGCTACAAGTTGCTGGGCCTGGCCACCTACTTCACGGCGGGCGTCAAGGAAGTGCGCGCGTGGACCATTCATCAAGGCGATACGGCGCCGCAGGCTGCCGGTGTGATTCACACTGACTTTGAACGTGGCTTTATCCGCGCCCAGACCATTGCCTTTGAGGATTTCATTACCTATAAGGGTGAAGCTGGCGCCAAGGAAGCGGGCAAGATGCGGGCCGAAGGAAAAGAATACGTCGTCAAGGACGGCGACGTAATGAATTTCCTGTTCAACGTCTGATCAAACGATCTTCAGCCCAACCCGGGCTGAAGGGAGACGATTTTTTGAACATGGTGCTCGCAATAGCAATATCATTTATGCAAATTTGCCAAAATTGGTCTTTTGCGGGCTCCGAGGTAACGCTGCTTGTTTACCCATATCAGATCAGGTCTAAACTGTAGGTAATACGCTTCTCACCTATTTGGAGAAAATGTCAGCATGATGCTGCACTCAGCGCCCACCGATACCTACGGCTCTTTATCGGGCAGCCAGCACCTGCCTGCGGCGGTACTGTTGCGCGCGTTCGAGCAGAGTCACGAAGGCATCGTGATCACCGACCACAACAACTTGATCATTGCGGCCAATGGCGCTTTTTCCCGACTGACTGGCTATCCACCAAATGAACTGCTGGGTAAGGATCCGCGTATTCTGGCTTCCGGTCGGGCCGCTCCTGAGTTCTATGCCGCCATGTGGGAAGCATTGGACAGCAAGAATTACTGGGAAGGCGAAATCTGGAACAAGCATCATGATGGCTCAAGCCACCCCAGCTGGCTGAAAATCGCTGTGCTGCGTGATCAAAACGGCACTATCCAGAACTATGTGGCGAATTTCACCGACATCCATGCCAATCACGAGGCTGCCGACCGACTGGCCTACCTGGCCTATCACGACCCGCTGACCAACTTGCCCAACCGCTTGGCGTTCGAGTCGCAACTGGGCCAGGCACTGCGCATCTGTGAGCGGGAAAATCACCAGTTGGCTTTGATGCTGATTGACCTCGACAATTTCAAAAATATCAACGACACCCTAGGCCATCATGTCGGGGATGAGTTGTTGCAGAAAGTGGCATTGCGCCTGAGCGAGTGCGTCCGTTCGAGCGACCTTGTCGCGCGACTGGGCGGCGACGAATTTGTGGTCGTGCTCCCGGAAATTGAATCGCCGCTGACTGCCGCACGGGTGGCCAGCAAGATTCAAAGCAATCTGGCCGACAGCTACCAAATCGGGGATCACGTCCTGTACGCCACACCCAGCATCGGCATCAGTCTCTACCCGTTCGATGGCAACGACCCAGGCACCATGCTGCGCAATGCCGACACGGCGATGTACCACGCAAAAAGTGCCGGTCGCAACAATCATCAGTTCTATACCGCCCGCATGAATGAGGCGGCGGGCGAACGCCTGCAGATGGAAAATGAGCTTCGACAGGCGGTTTCGTCCATTTCGCCGAGTAATTGCGAATTTTCGCTCAACTTCCAGCCACAGATCGAGACCGTATCCGGCCGCGTTCTGGGCCTGGAAGCGCTATTACGCTGGAACAACCCAAAACTCGGCCTGATCTCGCCAGCGCGCTTCATCGCCATCGCCGAGGAAACCGGTTTGATTCAACCCCTTGGTGATTGGGTCATCTGGGAAACCTGTCGCCAGATTCGCAATATGAAGCAGTGTGGGATCAAGGGGATTCGTGTTGCCATCAATATTTCAGCCCAGCAGGTACGTCACGACAATCTTGTGCTGCTTGTTCGCGGGGCCCTCGCCTGTTATGACCTGTCACCCGACGATATCGAGCTGGAAGTGACCGAGAGCACGGCGATGCAACACCCAGAAACAACCCTCTCCATCCTTGATCAGTTGTCTGCCATGGGCATCAAACTGGCCATCGACGATTTCGGGACCGGCTACTCGTCACTCGCCTACCTCAAGCACCTGCCGATTCAGCGCCTGAAGCTTGACCGCTCGTTTGTCACGGACATCGAAACCGACCCCAACGACGCCGCCATCTGTGCGGCCACGATCGCCCTGGGCCACAGCCTGGGGCTGGAGTTGGTGGCTGAAGGCGTGGAAACCGAGGCACAGCGGGACTTTCTGGCACGGCTCGGCTGCGACATGTTGCAGGGCTACCTGTACAGCAAACCGATGCCGTTCGATGAAACCATCGCCTACCTGAAGGCTTACCAGGCGTCTCATACCTGAGCGCTGACTAGCGGATGACCTTGCGCCATTCGGCTTCGAAGTAGCGCACCAGCACCTGATTGTTCAACTGATTGACCTCGGCCGGCACGCGCGCCATGTCGCCTGGAAACCGGAACAGCCCGGGCAGGGTCTCAGATGTCAAAAATCGTGTTTTTTCCGGGTTGACCGTGGGCATCGAGAAATCCTGCCGACCGGCAATGATGTAACCCCATTCACCAAACGACGGCACCAGCGCGTGATACGGCGCCGTCTTGAAACCGACGCTTTCCAGGGTTGTCACCACGCACCAGTATGATTGCCGGGCATACAGCGGCGAGGTCGATTGCACGACGAGCAAGCCTCGTGCTGACAGGCGTTTTTCCAGCAGGCGATAGAAGGCCGAGGTGTACAACTTGCCCAGCGAAAAATTGGTCGGATCGGGAAAATCGATGACGATGAAATCGTAGTAATCGCGGTTTTCTTCCAGCCATTGCAGCGCATCCGCGTTGACCACCCGGACCCTGGGCGAGCTCAGCGATCCCTGGTTCAGTGCCACCAACGCGGGCGCTGTTGAAAACAGCGACGTCATCGCGGGATCGAGATCGACCAGCGTCACCGACTCGACATTCGGGTACTTGAGAATTTCACGGACTGCCAGCCCGTCGCCGCCCCCCAGCACCAGCACACGTTTGGCGCCGGGCAGACTGGCCAGCCCGGGATGCACCAGCGCTTCGTGGTAGCGGTATTCGTCATGCGACGAAAACTGCAGATTATTATTGATGAACAAGCGCAGATCGTCATGCCAGCGCGTGACCACGAGACGCTGATAGGGCGTGGTTTCGGCGTAGATGATGTCATCGGCGTAGAGATGCGCTTCGGCCATGCCGGTCAGTTGCCCCGCCCCCGCAAACCCGGCTGCCAGCAGAGAAAAAACAGTCCAGCTTTGCACCGCCAGCCAGCGCCTGGACGGCAGTTGATCGCGAAACAGATGCAAGGCCCACAGCGCGACAGCAACATTGAGCACGCCAAACAACAAACCCGTGCGCACCATGCCAATCTGCGGCGCCAGCACCAGCGGGAAAAGGATGGACACCACCAGCGCACCGAGATAATCGAACGTGAGCACTTGCGACACCAGATCCTTGAAAGCCAGCTCGCGCTTCAGGATGCGCATGACCAGCGGGATTTCCAGCCCGACCAGCACGCCGACCCCGAACACGGCCAGATAAAGGAGCAGCTTGAATGGCCCCGACAGCCAGGCAAAAACGAGAAACAGGCCGATGGCCGAAAACCCACCCAACAACCCGACCATCAACTCGATCTGGATGAAACGTCCGATCAAGTCACGCGTGATGTACTTCGACAGCCATGAACCGGCCCCCATGGCGAATAGATAAGTGCCGATCACCGTCGAAAACTGCGTCACCGAATCACCCAGCAAATATGAGGACAACGCACCCGCGATCAGCTCGTAGGCCAGCCCGCACGAGGCGATGACAAAGACGGAAAAAAGGAGGGCATGGCGCATGGGCAACGATGCTAACTCGAAATTGCGGGAACGGTGCGGCATGGCCGCGGTCAGACCGGTATCCACATTTCATTTTCAGGCAAAATTTCGTGTTGACCGCAGAACATCCCGCCACACGTCTCCCCGCCCTACTTTTTGCTGTCGCACTCTCCTTTGCGCAGCCGAGTCAGGCCACCGAATACAGCATTGACCCCTCACACACCTACGCCAGCTTCGAAATCGACCACCTCGGCTTTTCGACACAGCGCGGCCAGTTCAACCAGAGCAGCGGCACTGTCGAATTTGACCCGGACGCCAAAACCGGCCGCATTGACATCACCATCGACACCGCCTCGCTCGATACCGGCTTCGCACTGCGCGACGAGATCTTGCGCAGCGACACCTGGTTCAACGCCAAGGACTTCCCGAAAATCCTCTTTCGCAGTCAGTCCCTGGTTTTCACCGATAACCAGCTGAGCGCGGTCGAGGGCACGCTGACCATGCTCGGCGAAGCCCGTCCGATGCGCCTGGAAATAAGCCGCTTCAAATGCGGCTTCAATCTCGCCAAACGCAAGCAAGGCTGTGGCGCTGACGCCGTCGGTGTACTGCGCCGCTCAGAATTTGGCCTCAACAATGGCCTGCCTTTCATCGGTGACGAAGTCCGCCTGCGCATTCAGGTCGAAGCCTATCTACCCTGACCACGCGCTGCACCAAGCGCCCGGCACCTCACTAAAGTCATGTGCCGGCGCCCTGTTTCTGCGAAAATAACCCCCCTTCTGCTGTTCCCGGATTCCACCCATGCCCCCCCATCCCACCATTGCCAGCACCGCCGAGATCGTCACCGAACTCAAGGCCGGCCGCATGGTCATTCTGGTCGATGAAGAAGACCGCGAAAACGAAGGCGACCTCGTCATGGCCGCCGAGCACATCACCCCCGAAGCGATCAATTTCATGGCCAAGCATGGCCGCGGCCTGATTTGTCTGACGTTGACCGAAGCCCGCTGCAAGAAGCTCGGCCTCGTCCAGATGGCCAAGAACAACAAGGCTCAGTACGGCACCGCCTTCACCGTCTCGATCGAAGCGGCCGAAGGCGTCACCACCGGCATTTCCGCCGCCGACCGCGCGCGCACCATCCAGGTCGCCGTCGCTCGGGCATCGACCGCCGACGACATCGTGCAGCCCGGGCACGTCTTCCCGATTACCGCCCGCGAAGGCGGCGTCCTGGTCCGCGCCGGCCACACCGAAGCCGGCTGCGACCTCGCCGGCATGGCTGGACTGGAGCCATCCTCCGTCATCTGCGAAATCATGAATGACGATGGCACCATGGCCCGCCTGCCGGAACTGATGGAATTCGCTGCCGAGCACGGCCTGAAGATCGGCACCATCGCCGACCTCATCCACTATCGCGCCTCGTCCGAAACACTGGTCGAACGCGTCTCCAGCAAGGTCATCAGCACCGCCCACGGCGAGTTTGCCATGCATGCCTATGTCGATCAGGCCAGTGGCGCCACCCATCTGGCCCTGGTCAAGGGCAGCATCCCGGCCGGTGGCGAAACGCTGGTCCGCGTTCATGAACCGCTGTCGGTGCTCGACTTCCTCGACCCGGCCAGCAAACGCCAGTCCTTCTCCATCGAAGAAGCCCAGGCCGCCATGGACAAATTCGGCCACGGCGTCATCGTGCTGATGCACCGCCCGGAAGACGGGGAGGCCCTGCTTGCCCGCCTCACCGGCACTGCCCCCAGCGCCCCGACGAAATGGGATCCGCGTACCTACGGCATCGGCGCCCAGATCCTGCGCGATCTCGGTGTCAGCAAAATGCGCCTGCTTGCCAGCCCACGCAAGATGCCCTCCATGACCGGCTTCGGCCTCGAAGTCACCGGTTTCGTCACCTCACCCGCGGAGCTCTGAGTCATGTCCCGTTTCGACAATATCTTTGAATACGACAACAACCTGAACGGCGCCGGCCTCAAGGTCGGCATCGTGATGGCGCGCTTCAACCTGCCGATCTGCGAAGCCCTGCTTTCGTCCTGCGTGGCCGAACTCAAGCGTCTCGGCGTCGCCGATGCCGACATGACCATCGCCAACGTGCCCGGGGCGCTGGAAGTTCCGCTGGTGCTGCAAACCATGGCGCAGAGCGGCTGCTTCGATGCGCTGGTCGCCCTGGGCGCGGTCATTCGCGGCGACACCTATCACTTCGAAGTCGTCTCCAATGACGCCTGCCGCGCCATCATGGAAGTCCAGCTCGATACCGGCATCCCGATCGCCAACGGCATCCTGACCTGCGATACCGACGAGCAGGCCGAAATCCGCACCCAACCCAAGGGCAGCGACTGCGCCCAGGCCGCCGTCGAAATGGCCAATCTCCAGAAAGCGCTTACCCAATGACCACCTTCCTCAGCGACAGCGAACATCCGCACGACGTCCAGGCGCCGCCCAAATCGGCCCGCCGCCGCTCCCGCGAATTTGTCGTGCAAGGCCTCTATCAATGGCGCGTCGGTGGTGCCGACGAAGCCTCCATCGAAGCCTACGCTCCGGAAATGGAAGGCTTCGCCAAGGCTGACCGCGAATTCTTCGTCGGCACGCTGCGTGGTGTCATCGGCCAACACGAAAAGCTGGTGGAACATATCAGCGCCCATATCGACCGCCCGTTTGCCGAACTGTCGCCCGTTGAAGCCTGCATCCTGATGCTCGGCAGCTTCGAGCTGATCAACTACGTCGAAACCCCCTACCGCGTGATCATCAACGAAGCCATCGAGCTGACCAAATCCTTCGGCGGCATCGACGGCCACAAGTACGTCAACGGCGTGCTCGACAAGGTCGCCGGCATCGTGCGTGCCGACGAGGTTGCTGCCCGCAAGCAAGGCAAGTAAGCGAATGCCCGGCGAGTTCGATCTAATCAACAAGTACTTCGCCCGGCCCACGCCCTCGGCCATCCTCGGCCCCGGCGACGACTGCGCACTGGTTCAGCCAAGTCCGGGCAAGCAACTGGCGGTGACCACAGACATGCTGGTCGCCGGCACCCATTTCCTGCCCGACACCGATCCGAAAAACCTCGGCTGGAAAGCGCTCGCCGTCAATCTCTCCGATCTCGCCGCGATGGGCGCCCAGCCGCGCTGGGTGACGCTGGCCGGTGCCCTGCCGGCGGTCGACGAGCCGTGGATTGCCGCCTTCGCCGAAGGTTTCTTTGCCTGCGCCGCCGAATACGGCGTCGATGTCATCGGCGGCGACACGACCAAAGGCCCGCTCAACGTCTGCATCACCGCCATGGGCGAAGTCGAACCCGGCCATGCCCTGCGCCGTGACGGCGCCAAGGTTGGCGACCATATCTGGGTATCCGGCCGCCCCGGCCTGGCCAGCCTCGGCCTCGCCTACCTGCAAGGCAAGATCAAGCTGCCCGAACCGTGGCCGCGCCTGTGTGTGGGTGCTTTGGAAAAGCCACGCCCGCGCATCGCCCTCGGCCTCGCGCTGAATGGCATTGCCTCTGCCGCCATCGACGTTTCTGACGGTTTATTGGCCGATCTCGGCCACATTGCCCAACGTTCCGGCTGTGCCGCCGCCGTCAAGCTCGTCCAGCTACCGCACCTGCCCAAGGGCGACAGTTACGATGCCGACCTGCGGCGCATCGCCCTCGAATGCCAGCTCACCGGCGGCGACGATTACGAACTGTGCTTCACCGCCCCCGGCACGCAAAGCCTGGCCATCGCGCACATCGCTGCGACACTGGAACTGCCGCTGTGGAACATCGGCGAGATGGTAGCCGGCAGCGGTGACGTCACCGTCTTTGATCCGGACGGCAAGCCAGTCGAATTCGCCAGCAAAGGCTACGACCATTTTGGCCAAACCGCCTAGCGTCCGCTTCCTGCTCGCCCATCCGGCGCATTTTTTTGCGCTGGGTTGCGGCAGCGGCCTGGCCCCGAAGGCACCGGGCACGTTCGGCACACTGTTCGCGTGGCTGACCTTTGCCCTCTTCCACCCGTATTTTTCCGATTTTGGCCTTTTATTCCTGTTGACCGCAGCCTACCTCGGCGGCATCTGGTTCATCGACGTGACCGGCCGGGCCATGGGCGATCCCGACCATGGCAGCATCGTCTGGGATGAAATCGTGCCCTTCTGGCTCATCCTGCTGATGACGCCGACAACGTTCTTGTGGCAGCTTGCGGCCTTTGCGCTGTTCCGCTATTTCGACATCACCAAGCCGCAACCCGCGCGCTATTTTGACGAGCACGTCAAAAATGGCTTCGGCGTCATGGCCGACGACCTTGTTGCGGCCGGGTACACTTTGCTCTGTCTCGCCCTGCTGAAGATCGTTTTCGCCTGACGACGCAGCCGCACAGGCATAGAATATTGGGGTTCCTAACGCTTGGAGCTTCATCATGAGTCACAAGCATGATCACCTGATGCGCAGCATCTTCCAGGACCCGCTACCGGCCAATATCCACTGGCGCGAAATCGAATCGCTGCTCAAGCATTTGGGCGCCGACATCGAACCGTCGCATGGCGCCCGCTTCAAGATCACCCTGAACAAGGTCGAAGCCTTCCTGCACCATCCGCACAACAGCAGCACCTGCAGCAAGACCGATATCAAGGCGATTCGCGAGATGCTCAGCCACGCCGGCATTACGCTGTCGGCCTATGAGGCAGGAAACACCTGACGCCGCCAGGCGGCCCCGAAGATGCCTGACGCCTGGATGATCGGTCACGTGCTCAGGCGAAGCGACCGGCTGCCATCCATATTTCGAATTTGCCGATTTTTCCCGGTTGACCGCAACATAAATTGAAAGGGAGCGCACCGCTGCGGTAAGCTGCCCACAATTTTTTCGCAGTCCAACCTTGGCCTTTGCCGATGAATCTTGATGGCCTGACCACCGGGCAAGATCGCCCGACCGACTTTCTGAACGCCTGCATCCTGATCGTCGAGCGCGATGATGCCAGCGCTGAAATCATGCTCCACTTCCTGCGCTCGGCGGGCTACCGGAACGCCCTGTCCATCGTCGGTTCCGGCTCTGTCCTCGATCTGCTGTACGAACTGGATATCGACCTTGTACTCATCGACAACGAGGTTCTGGTCAACATCGACGGCACGGACATTCTTGAACAGATCAGGAACAACGCCGTCCACCGGCATCTGCCGGTCATCGTCCTGACCGCTGACAACAGTCGCGCACTTCGCCTGCGCGTCCTAGGCCAGGGCGCCAATGACATCCTGAACAAGCCGGTTGATGCAGGCGAAATGAAATTGCGCCTGCAAAACACGCTGGCCGCCAAAGCCTACCGCGACCTCGTCGTCTATCACGACGATCTGACCGGCCTGCCCAACCGCGAACGCTATACCGACCGCCTTGAATGGGCAATCCGATATTCGCAGCGTTACAACATCCTCGGCGCCGTGCTCCACATCGACCTCGACCGCTTCAAGAAAGTCGTCGAAGCCCTGGGTTGGGCCAACGGGGACCGACTGCTGCGTGCTGTCGCAAAAAATCTCGGCACCTGCGTACGCGACACCGACATTGTCGCCCGCCAGGATGTCCGTGAACAGTCGATCATGCTCTCTCGCCTGGCCGGCAACGAATTCACCGTTCTGCTCTGTGGCATAGACCGCCCGGACAGTGCCGCCATTGTGGCCCAACGCATCCTCGACATGGTGAAGACCCCGTTTACCACCGGCGGACACGAACTGATCTCGACCTGCTCGATCGGGATTTCCGTTTTCCCGATCGACGGCAAGACCAGCAACGAAATCATCTCCGCCGCCAACAACGCCATGCACGACGTCAAGCGGGCCGGTGGCGATGGTTTCCGCTTCTTCTCGCAAAAATTCAACGAGCGCGCCATACACCGGCTCAATCTTGAAGCCGATCTTCGCCATGCCTTGGACGGCGATCAATTTCACCTCGCCTACCAGCCCAAGGTCGATATCGCGTCCGGCAAGATTTGCGGTGCCGAAGCGCTGCTCCGCTGGCAACATCCTGAGCGCGGCTTGGTCAGCCCGGCCGAGTTCATTCCGGTGGCTGAAGAATCCGGCCTGATCAACCGGATCGGTGACCGGGTATTGACGATCGCCAGCCGCCAGATCCGCCGCTGGCTGGATGCCGGCATCCAGCCACCCCGTATTGCCATCAATATCTCGTCCCCGCAGTTCAGCCAGAAGAATTTCGTCGACGAACTCTCTGCCACACTGGCCCGCCACGGCATTGATGGCCAGCGCATCTGCGTCGAGATCACCGAAAGCGTGATCATGGACAACATCAACAACCATTTGAGCACACTGGAAACCTTGCGCTCGCTGGGGATCGAACTCGCCGTGGATGACTTTGGCACTGGCTATTCCTCACTCGCCTACCTGAAGCGCCTGCCACTGCACGAACTGAAAATTGATCGCTCATTTCTCACCGGCAT
>DAOLIO010000024.1:0-6965 GCA_035328505.1 Azonexus sp. | reverse complement strand
CACCCTAAAACCGCCATGTGCACCGAGAGATACAGCGTGAAATATTGCGTCGGCCAAGAGATTCGCCGCAGTCTGTCCACATGAACGATACCCACACCGCCACCCTGCAGCGCTGGCTTCGCGACTACTGTAACCAGTCTGCGGTCATTACCGGCAGCGTCGTCGTCGCCGCCACCCTGCATGGCGAAAATATCCGCATCCTGGCCGAATGGCCCGAGCGCAGCGATATCAACCAACCGTTGATCGATGCATCCACCATCGCCCTCAAACGAAAACTCGAAGACATCGTGGTGCCCCCCGTGATGCTCAGCGACCAGGGACCACAGCGCATTGTCCAGATACTGCTGGGCGATGACGGCACCCCCAGTGTCCTGGCACTCGGCCTCAAGAGCAGCAATGACAACGTCGCCCTGGGTTACCTCAACGACTTGCGCAGCCTGAAAAGCACGCTGGACAAACTGCTGCACGCACCAAACAATCTCAGTAGCGGACCAGCGGCCACCCTGCTCGGCCTGCAGTCAGCGCTGCTCGGCAAGGAAACCCTGGAATCCGCAGCGCTTGCGTTCGTCAACGAGTTGGCCGGCACCTTCCGGTTCGACCGCGTCAGCCTCGGCTTTCTTGAAGATGACCACATCCGGATTGGTGCCATGTCGCACAATGCCACCTTTGAACACAAGCAGGCATTGCTGCGCAGCTTGGCCGCGGCGATGGAAGAAGCCGCCGACCAGGGTGCCACCCTGACCCAGCCGCCACGCCCCGATGAACCCCCTTACATTTTGCTCGCCCATGCCGAATTTGCGGCCCGCGCGGGTACCAGCCTGTGTTCGCTGCCGTTGGTGAACGAGGGACGCGTGATCGGCATCCTGACGCTGGAGCGCCTCGGCGCCCTGCCCCCCGGCCGCAATGAAGTCACACAATGCGAACATCTGGCGGCCCTGGCAGCGCCGATTATCGCGCTGCGTCGTCAGGCCGAGCGTTCGCTGATACAGCGCCTGTCTGAACACCTGACTCAGCTCCGACACACCCTTCGCGCCGGTGAATCCCGACTGTCCCGCATGACCCTGACCGGCATTGCGCTGGCCCTGCTTGCCTTGTTGCTGATACCTCTGCCTTACCAGGTAACCGCCGGCGCCCGCATTGAAGGCGCAGAACAACATGTTCTGGTGGCCCCCACCGATGGTTTCCTGAAAGAAGCCAACGTACGGCCAGGAGATGTGGTGAAGGCCGGTCAGACGCTGGCGCAGATGGCCGACCAGGATTTACGTCTGGAAGAAAGCAAGTGGCAGGCCGAATTTACCCAACACGAAAACGCCTACATCGCCGCCATGGCCCGGGCAGACCGTGCCGCGTTTTCCGTCAGCCGCGCCAAGGCCAACGAAGCGTCGGCCCAGCTCGATCTGGTGCGCAGCCAGCTGGCCCGGATGCGCATCGTCGCGCCCAGTGATGGCATCATCGTCCAGGGCGATCTGACCCAATCGCTGGGCTCTCCTTTGCGGCGGGGCGACACGCTGCTGACGCTCGCTCCGCAGGGGCGCCATCGCCTGGTGCTGGACGTCGATGAACGCGACATCGGCGACATCGCTACCGGCCGCCAAGGCAATCTCGCACTGACTGCGCTGCCCGGCGAGGCGCTGAGCTTCTCGGTCGAGCGTATCGTCCCGGTCGCCATCAGTCGCGATGGCAACAACCTGTTCGAAGTCGAGTCCAAACTGACTGAAGACCTACCCAGCCTGCGCCCGGGCATGCTCGGCGTAGCCCGGGTCGATGCCGACAAGCGCTCATTGCTCTGGCGCTTCGGTCATCGCGGCATCGACTGGTTGCGCCTGCAATTGTTCGGCTGGGGACTATAGGTCGTGACCGCGACGCTGTTCAGCGCGCGCTGGTATCGAGTCGCCGACCTCAAGCCACGCCTGCGCCCGCAAGTCCGCATCCAGCGCAAGCGCTGGCGCGACCAGCGCTGGTTCGTGCTGACCGATGAAGCCACCGGCCGCCATCACCGGATCAATGATGCCGCTTACCACTTCATCGGCCGCTGCAACGGGCTGCGCAACGTGCAGCAGGTCTGGGATGGCGTGCTTCAGATGCATGCCGATGACGCCTCGACGCAGGATGAAGTGGTTGATCTGCTGGTCAGCCTGAACGAAGCCGAACTCATCCAGTTTGACCGAACACCCGATATCGACAGCCTGTTCCAGCGCCGCGACGCATCTCGGCAGCGACGCCTGCGCAGCCTCGTGAACCCGCTTGCCTTCCGGCTACCGCTGGGCGACCCGAATGCGCTCCTGGCGCGACTCGACGGTTTTGGGAAGCTGCTGTTCCAGCCCATCACCTTCTGGCTCTGGCTGCTGGCCATTACGTTCGCCACTTTGGCCGCAGCCGGCGAGTGGCGCGAACTTTTCGCCTTCGGCTCGACCCGCCTTCACTCCCCCGCCTATCTGGGCCTGCTCTGGCTGACGTTTCCCTTCATCAAAGCGCTGCACGAAATCGGGCATGGGCTGGCCGTTCGCCGCTGGGGCGGAGAGGTCCACGAAGCAGGCGTGGCGATGCTTGTCCTGATGCCGGCACCCTATATCGACGCCTCGGCGGCCTCTGGCTTTCTCGGCCGCCAGCAGCGTGCGCTGGTCAGCGCCGCCGGCATCATGGTCGAACTGCTCATCGCGGCCGTCGGCCTGCTGATCTGGTCGCAGCTCAGTGGTGAAACCCTGCGCGATATCGGCTTTGCCCTGTTTTTTATCGGCAGCCTGTCGACCCTGCTTTTCAACGGCAACCCCCTGCTCCGCTTCGATGGCTACTACGTCCTCAGCGATATCTTCGACCTGCCCAATCTCGCCGCTCGCAGCCACGCCTACTGGCGCCACTTGTTGCACCGCCACCTGCTGCGCCTGCCATCCGAAACGCCTCAGATGGGGCGCGGCGAACGCAAATGGCTAGTGGCCTACGCGCCGCTGTCCCTCGCCTACCGGCTGTTGATCACGCTGACCATTCTGTTCTGGCTGGCCGGACTCTGGCTCTTCGCCGCCGGACTGGCCGCGCTCTACTTTGCCGCGACGATGATCGTGCTGCCGCTGTGGCGCGGGGTCACGCAATCACTCGCCTGCGCTACGCCGGGTGACGAAATGGCGCGAACACGCCGCCGGCTGCTCGCCTGGCTGGCGGTTCCGGCCGTGCTGCTCTGTGCACTGCCGCTGCCGTACAGCACCGTGGCCCCCGGTATTGTCTGGCTACAGGACAAGGCGCAGGTTCGCCCCGAGGTGGATGGATTCGTCAGTGAACTGCCGATCAGAGATGGCAGCCAGGTGCACCGTGGCGACCTGATCGCACGCCTCGACAATCCCGAGCTGCGAGCCCAACAGGACAAACTGGAAAGCCGCCTGATCGGCCTGCAGGCCGAACGCTATCGCCTTCTTCTCAGGGACCCCGAGGGCGCCCAGAATCAGGCCGAGGTTATCGAGAAGACCGAAGCCGAACTGGCCCGCGCCCAAGCCAAGCTTGGCGACCTGGACATCCGTGCCCAAGTCGATGGGCGACTGGTGATGCCCCGGCAAGCTGACCTGCCCGGTCGTTTCATTCGCAACGGCGAGGCCATGGGCTATGTGCTGGCCGATGGCCTCGCGGTCATTCGGGCGGCCGTGCCGGAGAAAGACATTGCGCTCGTCCAGCAGCACACCCGCTCGGCCGAGGTGCGCCTGCCTGACATGCCCGGCCGTTCACTGGCGGCCAACGTCCAGGCCGACACCCCAGCTGCCAGCCGGGAATTACCCAGCGCGGCGCTCGGCGACCGTGGCGGCGGCCCTTATCTGACCGACCCCCGGGACGAGAATGGCCGGCGTTTGCAAGAGCCTGTCTTTCTGGTCGACCTGAAGCTTACCGACACCGAACTGACGCATGTCGGTGAGCGGGCCCGGGTACGTTTCGACCATGGCTATGCGCCACTGGCGACGCAGCTGTATCGCCGGGTCGCGCAGGTTTTTCTCAAACAGTTCAGCGGCGCCCCAGCGATCACTCCCCAACCTGCCCGATGACGAGAAATCCGCCCCTGCCAGTCCCCGGACCGGTCTGGGGACCTTACCCGGAGAATCGCCGCCCCTGGTCCGAGCTGCCGCGTCTGGAACGCTGGCTGCAACAACTGGCCGCACCCTTGAGCCAGGGTCGGCGCGAAGCGGCCTTTCCCCAATTTGTGGCCAAGGTTCGGCAATGTGAAGCGCCGCTTCATGGGCTGGATGATGCAATGCTCAGCGCGCAGATACGCCAGATCCGCCTGCGCCTGCGCAACTCCGAACTACCGGAATCCCTGCTGGCCGAAGCCTTGGCGATCGTCGGTGAAGCCTGCCAGCGTACCCTGGGGCGCCGCCCTTTTGACGTGCAACTGATCGGTGCCCGCATCGTGCTCGCTGGCGGCCTGGCTGAAATGGCCACCGGCGAAGGCAAGACGCTGACTGTCGCCCTGGCTGCGGCCTGCGGTGCGCTCGCCGGCATGCCGGTCCATGCGATGACAGTTAACGATTATCTGGTCGGCCGAGATGCCGAAGCGCTTGGTCCGTTCTACCGCAGGTTAGGCTTGTCCGTTGCCACCATCAGCGCGGCCACACCCCCCGCCGAGCGCAGCGCCGCCTACACCGCCGACATCGTGTATGCGACGGCCAAGGAGCTGGTTTTCGACAGTTTGCGAGACCGCCTGGCAGCGGGCGCCGACGGTCTGCGCTGGCATACCGACCACCTGCTCGGCAAAGATCGGCCGACGGCCCTGCGCGGCTTTTGCCTGGGCATCATCGACGAAGCTGACAGCATCCTGATCGACGAAGCCCGTGTTCCGCTAATTTTGTCGGATGCTGCGGTCAACCCGGAAAAAGACGCTTTTTTCAAAGAATCGCTGGCCCTGGCCCGCGGACTCAAACCCGGCGCAGACTTCGTGATGGATGCCCGGGCAGAGCAAGCCCTGCTCACGACTCACGGCAAGACACGCATCGAAAAGGGTACCGGCTGGCTGAGCCGCCCCTGGCACAACCGCGCCCATCGCGAGTCGATGGTGACCACGGCCCTTGTTGCGCTCCACGCCCTGCAGCGCGACCGGGATTACCTGGTCGCCGACGACGCGGTGCACATCATCGACCCCAACACCGGGCGCACGGCACCTGGCCGCGCCTGGTCACAGGGACTGCACCAACTGGTTGAACTGAAGGAAGGATGCACCCCCACGCTACCGGCGGCGCCGCTGACCGCCACCAGTTTTCAACGTTTCTTCCCGCGCTATGTTCGTCTCGGCGGATTAAGCGGCACTCTGCACGAAGCACGGCGCGAGCTGTTTGCCACCTACGGGCTGGCCGTTTGCCGCGTCCCGCTGCGTCGACCATCGGCTCGCATCACACTGCCGCCGCGCCTGTTTGCCGACCACGCCAACCTGTGGCCAGCCGTTTGTTTGCGCATCCGGGAAATGATTGAAGCCGGTAGACCGGTGCTGATCGGCACCGAGTCGGTGCTCGATTCCGAAGCGCTCGCCCGTCATTTGCAGTCGGCCGGCATCGCCCACGCGCTTCTCAACGCGCGCAACGACCGCGAGGAGGCCGCCATCGTCGCTCACGCCGGCGAAGCCGGGCGCGTCACGGTGGCCACCAACATGGCCGGACGCGGCACCGATATTCTGCTGGCGCCCGATGTGGCCGAGCGTGGCGGATTGCACATCATCAATTGCCAACTCAACGATGCGCGTCGTATTGACCGGCAGTTGATCGGGCGATGCGCCCGGCAAGGCGATCCAGGCAGCGTTGAAACCTGGCTGTCGCTCGAAAGCCGACTAATGCGCAGCACCCTGCCCGCGGGATGGCGACATTGGCTAGCCAAACGCTGCCCGATCAAGTCACCGCGCCTGCTGGCAGTGCTCTTTGGCTGGCCACAACGCGCCCGCGAGCGTCACGATGCCCTGTTGCGCCGACGACTGCTCGCGCAGACAAAACGGCAAAATCGACAACTGGCTTTTTCCGCCACGCGAGAATGAACGACGATGATTGATCCACTGATGGACAGGTAAACTCAAGGAAGCCCGGCTTTTGCCGTAGACAGGAAAGGACTCAGCTTGCGCGTCCATAATCTGTAAAATATGTCTTAATTCGGAAATATTCGACCACCCTCACCGCCTGCTTCGTTGAAAATGGCCTAAGTCACGTCAAGCAGAATGAAAGCTACACCATGATTTCGCCACTGGACCACCTGCTTCGCCGAGCGCTGCCGCTTTTCAGCCTGCTCGCCGTCGTCGCCGGCAGTGCTCAGGCAGCCCAGCCACTGGGTTGCCTGATCGAGGCAGAGCGGACTGCCGACATTGGTAGTCAAGTCGTGGGCATCATCGAATCCATTGCCGTCGAGCGCGGCGACATGGTCAAAAAAGGGCAGGTTCTGGCCATCCTCAAAGCGCAATCCGAACGCGCCGCAGTTGCCCTCGCCAAGGCCCGGCAGGAAGCGGAAGGCGAAGTCCATGCCGCCGAAGCGGCCGCCCGATTTTCGGCCCAGCAACTGGCCCGCAACGAAGACCTGTTCAAGCGAAACTTCATTTCACATAATGCCCTCGACCAAAGTCGCGCCGATGCCGAAGTGACCCGCCAGAAGCTGGCGCAGGCGCGTGAAAACCGCCGCGTCGCCAGCAATGAAGTGGAGTACTCGCGCGCCCTGCTGAGTCAGCGCTCCATCATCAGCCCCTTTGACGGCGTCGTCACCGAACGCTACCTGGCGCCGGGTGAGCGCGTTGAAGAAAAAGCAATCCTGCGCGTCGCTCAAATTGACCCCCTGCGCGTTCAGGTCGTCGTCCCCATCAGCCTTTATGGCCAGATATCCACCGGCGACAGCGCCACGATCCAGCCTGAACTGCCTGGCGCAAGCAGCGTCCGCGCCCAGGTTACGCGGGTCGACAAGGTCATCGACCCGGCCAGCAATACCTTCCGCACCCTGCTCCGCATCGATAACCCGACGCATGCGCT
>DAOLIO010000023.1:0-22831 GCA_035328505.1 Azonexus sp. | reverse complement strand
ACGCCGGATGATCACACGCGGCAAGCCGTCGCGGCGGCGCTCGGTGTTGATCTGGCCCTGCATCCGGCAGGCTTCGAGGAGTTGAAGGTGCGCTTTGCCGGCGAGGAAATCACTGACAAGCGCAAGTTGCTGGTCACTTTTCCGGCCGGCGTACAGATCATCCCCAACCCGTTCAACCGCATTCCCGGCTTCATGGCCAACGACCATTATTTCGTGCCTGGCTTTCCGCAGATGGCGCATCCGATGATCGAATGGGCGCTCGATACGTTTTACCAGGATCAGTTCAAGGCCGTTGGTGGAATTATTGAAAAGGCTTTCCTGCTGACCGGGCCCACCGCATACGAAAGTGCGTTGCTCGACTTGATGGAGAGGATCGTCGCCGAGTATCCGACGCTGCGCCTGTTCTCCTTGCCGTCACTGGTTGGCAAGGAGCGCAAGCATCTTGAACTCGGTGTCGAGGGGGCGCCTGAGCTTGTCGACAAGGCGATGGAAGCCATCCGGATCGAGGTCGAACGACGGGGAATTACTTGGGTCTGGCGACCATGATGGCTGTGGTCGGGTTGCTACGGTCAACCGGGAATAACCGCCAAAATTGAAATTCCTCGGCATGAGGACGTAAAAAAGCCCGCGAAGTTCGCGGGCTTTTTTACAAGACGCGCCGAATTACTTGGCGGCTTTCTTGGCGGCAGCCGCCGTTGCGCTCTTGGCCGGGGCGGCAATCTTGCCAGCCGCTGCCATGTTTGCTTCGGCCATGTCGGACATTTGCTTGGCCATACCGGTCATGTTCTCGAACGCCTTGGTCGAGGCGGTCATGATCGATTGCATGGTGGCGGCGAAAACATCACCACCCACCGGCGTAGAGGTCTTGGCCTTCTCGACGACGCTGTTAAGGTTCTTGGTGAGGCTGCCGTACTGGGCTTCCATCACCGACGTGACTTCCTTCTGCATCTCGGAGACCAGTTCGTAAACGCTACGGGAATAGTCCATCCACTTCGCAGCGTTGGGCTGAGCCAGTTCGGCGTTCAGCTTGGCAAGAGCACCCGGGTCCTTGGCACTCATCATTTGCTCGGTGCCGGCCAAGGTGCTGTTGAAGAATTCGCGGGAAGCGGCCATGTTCAGCGCGGTGAGGCGCTCGACGCCATTGAAGGCAGTACGCATCAGGTTCGTCATGACTTCGGCGTTGGCTTTTTGGGCGGCGGTCAGTTGTTCGAGGTTCAGGTTGCTCATCGTCTTCTCCAAGTTTGTTTGCGGGTTTGGATGAAACAAGCCCCCATCGAGACGGGGGCTTTGATACTGGCGATTACTTTTTCTTGGAAGCTGCTGTTGTGGCGCTGACTGCCTTGACAGTAGCGTTGGTCGCGGCAGCAACGTTGGCTTCAGTGATCTCGGCCACCTGCTTGGCAGCCTTGTTCATGTTGTCGAAAGCAGACGTGGCCGCAGCAATGGCGCTCTTGACGGCAGCAACAGCGACATCGGAACCAGCCGGGGCAGACTTGGCAGCCTTGTCCAGCAGGCCGGCAACGGTCTTCTGGAATTCGCCAAACTGCGACTCGACCATCTTGGACAGCTCTTCTTGAGTCTGGGCAGAAATTTCATACACGGAACGCGAGTAGGCAACAGCTTTCTCGACATTCGGCTGGGCCAGCGAAGCCTGAATGGACAGAGCTTCCTGGACATCCTTGGCACCCATCAGGGCCTTGGCGCCGGAAACGGAATCTTCCATCACGGAGCGAGCCGTATTCAGGTTCAGGGCGGCGATACGCTCTGCTGAGGCAAGCGCGGTATTGGCCAGGGACAGGAGGGAATCAACGGTTGCCTTGTTGGCGGCAGCGAATTGCTCAGGGGTCTTGAACATGGTTAATCTCCAAAATAAAAAGGGTCATGCAAAACAGTCGAAAGCTTGGCAGCGCATTTTCACGTGGTGATGTTGCACTGCACCATAGCCTTAATTATAGAGGTGATTGTTGCATTGTCAACATTATTTTTGTGCAGTGCACAAAAATAACTAAGCCCATGTAAATCATGGGCTTGTTGGCGATCGCCAAGGCTCTGGTGGGGGGGCGTTTGGGTGGGGCGCGTCCCGGGATGCACTACTAGCGTGCGTTTTGGCCACCTAGTGTGCTGGTGCCTTTGAGATCAAGCGGTTCGCCGCGCGGTGTTGATGTCGCATCAACATCCTTGCCCTTTGGCTGGATGATGGCGCGTACGCGTCCTGGCGGACCCTTTTGGCCGGATGTTTCACCGGCCGTCACCAAGTATTTTTCACTGACCGCGTCATACCAGATGTAATCGCCCCTGACCTGGTCTTCGCCACTCTTCACCCAGGCACGGTGAAAGAGTTCAACCACTTCAGTGTTGGTGTTGTAGTCGATGCGCTCGCCTTCGCCCTCGACGTATTCTTCCTTGCCTTCACGCTTTTGACGAAAACGAGCCAGCCCCCCTTTGCCACCGAAGGCGCTACCTTTTTGAAAACCGTACTGGTCTTCGGTAATCACGACGCGGTCAGCTTTCAGGGTCATTGTTCCCTTGGTGATCAGGACGTCTCCTTCGAGGACCTGGATCTTCTTGGCGTCGTCGAGTGAGGCACGATTGGCCTCGAGCAACATGGGTTTGCCTCGGTCGGCGCGTTCTGCATGGGCGCTGACGCAGATGAACAGGCAGAGGGTGAGCGTGGCGAGTCGTGTCATGGCTTGGCTATGGGTCGAATGTATTGCCCCCTGACCTGCGATTGCAGCAGGAGAGTCAATTTATTGTTATCTATCTGTGCGCCGACTGCGGTCAGCCTGGATTGCCCCTGGGTGACTTCAATCGCGCTGCTCGTGAAGGCGGTTCCCGCATCGGGTTGGGCTGTCAGTTCCGGCATGCGGGCGACCAATTCCGGGCGTTGCGGTGTTCCTGTTCGGGTGAGGACCACATTATCCCAGAGAAAAACGGTTTCGCCCTTGGCGGTGACTTTGGCATGGTCGCTGGTGACGGTGACCGGCGGGTTGCCAGGGCGGTAACTGATCAGCGTCGGTGAGGTGACTTCTGATGTGTCGTCATCCGGGAAATGCACGAAGTGAGGACCTGTGAGGCGATATTTGATGTGGCCGGTTTGGTCAAACCGCCGAACGACGAAATTGTCCGCCATGGCATCAGGATCGTGGCGAAGTTTGCCGTCATTTTTTGTCTCACCACGGTCAACGGTACTTTGCAGCCAAAAGCTGAGGGCCGCCAATATGGTCAGGACGATGACCGGAAAGAGTTGGCTGGGCCAGTGTTTCATTGTGGCGTGAGGTAAGGGGCGAACGCGGCGTCAAGCTTGCCCTGCGCGGCAAGGATGAACTCGATGGCTTCGCGCACGGCGCCCTTGCCACCCGATGCTTCGGTGACGGCGTGGGCGCGTTCCTTGACGATGGGGCGTGCATTGGCCGGGGCAATGGCCAGTCCGCAGCGGGCCATGGCCGGCAGGTCGATCAGGTCGTCGCCCATGAAGGCGAGTTCTGACCAGTCCAGACCTAGCTTTTCCAGAAGCTGGGCGGATACGGCGCCCTTGTCGCCGACGCCATGAAAAACATGTTCGATGCGCAGATCTTTCGCCCGGCAGGAAACGACGTTGGAAGTGCGGCCGGTGATGATGGCCACTTCGATGCCGGCACGTCTCAGCAACACGATGCCGAGGCCGTCCTGGACGTTGAAGGTTTTCAGTTCGTGGCCGTCATCGGTGTAGTGCAGGCCACCGTCAGTCATGACGCCGTCGATGTCGAAGGCGACCAGCTTGATGCGGGCGGCGCGGGCTTTATTGTCCATCAGATGACCTTGGCGTTGAACAGATCGTGCATGTTGAGCGCGCCGATCAGGTGGTTGTCGGTATCGACGACGAGCAATGCATTGATGCGCAGGCGCTCCATGACTTCAACCGCTTCGACGGCGAGACGGTCGGGGCCGATGGTGCGCGGCGAAGGATGCATGACCGAGGCAATGTCGCCCTGCTGCAGATCGATACGTCTTTCAAAGGCACGGCGCAGGTCCCCGTCGGTGAAGATGCCGAGTACCTGGTTGGCTGCATCGGTGATTGCTACCAGGCCCAGGCCGCCCCGCGACATGGCGACGATGGCGTCGGTGATGGCTGTGGTCGGCGCAACAGCAGGCACCTTGTCGCCTGCGCGCATGACATCTCGAACATGCGTCAGCAAGCGTCGGCCCAGAGAACCGCCGGGGTGGGATCGGGCAAAATCATCGGGACTGAAGCCGCGCGCGTCGAGGAGTGCAACGGCAAGGGCGTCGCCTAGTGCCAGTGCTGCCGTCGTGCTGGCGGTGGGAGCCAGGTTGTGTGGGCAGGCTTCCTGAGCCACGCCGGCATCGAGATGTACGTCCGCCTCGCGCGCCAGCGTGGAACTGGGTACGCCGGTCATGGAGATGATCTTTGCGCCTTGCCGTTTGACCGCGGGAACGATACGTAACAGTTCTTCGGACTCGCCGGAATTGGAGAGCGCAAGCAGTATGTCGTGGCGCGTAATCATGCCAAGGTCGCCATGGCTGGCTTCGGCCGGATGCACAAAATAGGCAGGGGTGCCGGTGCTGGCCATGGTGGCCGCTATTTTGCGGGCAATATGGCCCGATTTGCCCATGCCACTCACGATCAGGCGGCCCGGACTGTTCAGGATCAACTCGACGGCGCACACAAAGTCTTCATTGATTCGGCATTTCAGGGCGTCGACCGCGGCAGCCTCTATGCTCAGGGTCTGGCGACCCAGTTCCAGAGCGCGTTCCGGCGAGAAGCGGGCGGTAGATTGACTTGGGTTCATGGGCAGGCAGAGGTTATGATGGCTCAAGTATACCTGACTTCAAGCAACGGCCTTGAGCGCACTCTCACTCGTCCTCCTTCTGCTCGGCGCCTCGGTTCTGGCCGTGGTTGTCTTTCGGCGCTTCAATTTGCCGCCGGTCCTCGGCTACCTGTTTGTTGGTAGTGTCATCGGTCCGCATGCGCTGAATCTGATGGCTGACATGAATACGGCTGAATACCTGGCTGAATTCGGCGTGGTTTTCCTGATGTTCTCGATCGGGCTTGAGTTCTCTCTGCCCAAACTGTTTGCGATGAAACGCATCGTGTTCGGGCTCGGCTTGCTGCAGGTGGTCGTCAGCATGACCTTGATTGCCGGGCTGATCATGCTCTTTGGTGTGAGCTGGCAGCTGGGGGTTGCCCTCGGCGGAGTCTTCGCCATGTCGTCCACCGCCGTGCTGACCAAGTTGCTGGCCGAGCGTATGCAGCTGGATTCGCCTCACGGGCGGGACATCATGGGGGTTCTGCTTTTCCAGGATCTTGCAGTGGTCCCGTTGCTGGTCATCATCCCCTCGCTGACTCAGCCACCGGAGAGGCTGGCGGTTTTGCTCGGTGTGGCGCTACTCAAGGCCATCGTGGTGCTCGCCTTGATTCTGGTGTTTGGTCAGCATCTGATGCGCAAGTGGTTTCATTTTGTTGCCCGGGCCAAGTCGTCTGAAGTCTTCGTCCTCAACGTCTTGCTGATTACGCTCAGTTTGGCCACCATCACGGAACTTGCAGGACTTTCCCTGGCACTTGGTGCATTTGTTGCCGGCATGCTGATATCGGAAACCGAATACAAGCTGCAGGTGGAGGAGGATATCAAGCCCTTCCGCGATGTTCTAATGGGACTTTTCTTTGTCACGATTGGCGTCAAGCTCAATGTCCATCTCGTCGTTGGCTTGTGGTGGCAAGTCCTGCTGGCGTTGCTGGGCCTACTGCTGATCAAGTCGCTGATCGTCGGATTATTGTCCTGGCGGCTGGGTGCGACGCCAGGCAATGCCATTCGCGCTGGCCTATGGTTATGTGCTGGCGGTGAATTCGGATTCGTGTTGCTGGGTGAAATCGTTCATTTGCCGAGAGAGATCCAGCAAGTGGCGTTGACCGTACTGGTTTTGTCGATGCTGATCGCGCCATTCATCGTCCAGTACAGTGAGCGGATCGTCGTCCGTTTCGTGGCCAGCGAATGGATGATCCGTTCAATGCAATTGACCAGGATCGCCGCTCAATCAATGGGCTCGGAGAAGCATGCCATCATTTGCGGTTTTGGCCGTAATGGGCAATATCTTGCCCGCTTTCTGGCACAGGAAGGTATTCACTATATGGCGCTCGATCTTGATCCGGATCGAATTCGCGAGGCAGTTGCGGGGGGGGAGAACGTCGCATATGGCGATGTCGGCAGGAAAGAATCCTTGCTGGCCGCGGGATTGATGCGGGCCAGTGTGATCATTGTGACGGTGAGTGATACGCAGCTGTCCGAGAAAGTGCTGCATCATGTTCAGGAGCTGCGGCCAGATCTGCCGGTGGTGGTTCGCGCGCTTGATGAGCGCGATATGGAGCGGCTGACCCGTGCCGGCGCCACCGAGGTGGTGCCGGAGGCGCTGGAGGGCAGTCTGATGCTCGCCTCGCACGCCATGGTTTTGGTCGGCGTACCCCTGAACCGCGTACTCAAGCGCGTTCGTCAGACACGATCACAGCGCTATAGTCTGCTACGTGGCTTCTATCGTGGTATGAGCGACCGTGACCGCGACGAAGAAGATGAACAGCAGCCGCGTCTTCATTCTGTGCTGCTCGTGCCGGGGGCGGCTGCGATTGGGCAGACCCTGAACGATCTTGATCTCGATGCATTGGGTTGCGAAGTCAGCGCTATCCGGCGCCGGGGTATTCGTGCTTTGGAGCCTGCACCGGAAACGTGTTTGCAAGAAGGGGACGCCGTTATATTGCTGGGTTCGCCCGAGGTGGTCACGGCTGCCGAGCAGCGCTTGCTGCAGAAATAATAAAGCCCGCCGAAGCGGGCTTTGAAGGGCGGAAAGACTTAATTGGATGAGCACACCGTATAAAGGTTGCTATCGTCCGCTACCGTTAGGTTAGCAGGCGGGTTGGCCGATGTTGCGCAAACGCCTTGGCAGATCACGCGAATATTGCCGGTGGCTGTATTGCCATCATCCGCGGTGATGTCCAGCTGGCGCACAAAACGCCCTTGAATGTTGGTAGAACACACATAGAAGTTACCTGTCCATCCAGCCAACGGCGACACCCCGGTAATTCCAATTAGCCCACCCTCAGAGTTTCTGGGGAAAAATTCTGCGTTCATCACCAGGGAGCCAGTGGCTAGGTTGGCCCGACGAACATGGTCCCAGAAATTGCAAGATTCGGAAGCGCAAGCGTTCCCTACCGGTTCATCATTCCAGTTTCCGTCAATGCGTCCACTGCCATCGCCATTTGCGATTGCGCCGATGTGTGTGACTGCAGCCCTGTCATCACCTGGCAGGGCGCGAAACTTGTCTTGGTATGCAAATACAAACGTAGGGATTGACCGAAAATCATTGGCTAAATTTTTTACTTTCGCGCTGTTGATCAGCTCTTGCCCTTTCAAAACGCCGCCCAGCAATAGTCCGATAATGACGAGGACAATGGCGATTTCAACGAGGGTGAAGCCTTTTTGTTGGCTTTTCATGGCATGCTCCGATTAATATTTTCGTATTAGTAAAAGCAACTTTCGTGCCCGCAGTTATTGTGAAGAATTTATCAATCGCCACGGCAAATTTGCCGGAAGTGTCGAAAAATGAACACTGTGTCTGAAATATGAACGACCGCTTGTCAATTCAGATTGCCCATCGGCTGGCAAAATGGCCCCATTTATTACTGGTCGGGCATCTGCTGATGTTGCATCTGCTGGCCTTTGGTGGCTGGCGAATACCGCCCGTTCGCTTGCTCTGGGTTGTTGCGCTGGGGCTCTTCCTGATCTGGCAGCCTTTTGTGGCTGGCGAGCGTCGGATTACCTTGCGTCAGGGTGCCGTACTTTTCGGTGCGGTATTGGCATCAACCTTGTTGCTGGGGCCATGGCTTCTTTTGATTTGGTGTGGTGCATTGGCCGCGGCGATTGGGGGGCGAGTGCTTTGGACTGAGCACCGGAGTGAGCGCACTGGCTATCTATTGGCATTCGGATATTTGATCACCGTGGCGGTGCTGGGTGTGGTGCCGGAAATTTCTCCCGTTGTTGCTTTAGACCCTGCCATGCGTGGCCTGCTCGCCCGCTACATGCCACTTTTTCTGCCTGTGCTGGTGATTTTTCCTGCCCGCGCGCCCCAGCGCAAATCCGGCGAGACCTTCGACCTGTTTTATGGAATGTTGGTATTTCTCGTTCTGGCAGTGTTCGTGCTGGGAGCGCTGGCATATATGCTGGTCAGTCATGCCGGTTACCTCGAAGCGCTTTTCAACGCTTCCATGACCGTAGCCTGCGCGTTGTTGATTGTCGCCTGGGCCTGGAATCCTCGGGCCGGCTTTTCCGGTATAGGTTCGGCGGTTTCCCGCTATTTGTTATCCATGGGCATGCCACTTGAACAGTGGTTAGTGCAGCTTTCGGCAGAGAGCGAGCGGCACGCTGATCCAACGCGTTTCCTAGAGGCCCAGATGGGCCGAATGCGCGAAATGCCCTGGGTCAAAGGTGTTTCCTGGAAATCTGGCCAAAGTGCAGGGCAGTCCGGCGAATTGACGGAATACGTACATACTTGCCATGCCAATGAACTGGCCTTGAATGTTCATTTCCGACAACCTCCTTCGCCTGCCATGCGTTGGCATGTTGAGTGGTTGCTACGACTGGTCGCCGAGTTTTACCTGGTCAAGCGGCAGACGCATCAATTGCAACGGATGGGTTATGTACAGGCAATCTATGAAACCGGTGCGCGCGTCACACATGACGTCAAAAATTTGCTTCAGTCGCTGCAGGCGCTCTGCTACGCGGCAAACCAGCCGCGAGACCCGGCAAAAGTCGCCTCGTTGCTGAGCAGGCAGCTGCCACAGATTGCCGACCGACTAAAGGCAACGCTTGATAAGTTGCAGTCACCGACGATTGAAATTCAGAATCAGGTGGCAGCTGACGCTTGGTGGGCCGCGCTGAAGGATCGATATTCGCACGTATCGCTAGCGTGGTTTGGCGAACCCTTGGCTGAAACGACCTTGCCTGGCACCTTGTTCGATAGCGTGGCGGAGAATTTATTGCAAAACGCGCTTTCCAAGCGTCAGCGTCAGCCGGACTTGAAGATCGGCGTGACTTTCGCTGATGGCGCTTTGACGGTTGATGACGATGGGCTTGCCATACCCCCTGGTTTGATCGCCAACCTGTTTCGTGAGCCAGTCAACTCCGAAGATGGGCTTGGTGTTGGGTTATATCATGCATCACGGCAGGCGAGCAGCGCAGGCTATTCGTTGACGCTTGTTGAAAATCGGGCCGGGCGCGTGGCCTTCAAGCTGGCTGATGATCGCCTGGGGTAGTTGCTCGCAACCCGGTTAGTCGATGGACAAGGGTGTTTCCTTTTCCTTTGAGGTGAATAGACAGTGGTGCATCGAAGGAGAAGTGATGCTGCAGGCGCTGATGGGTGGTCTCATCAACGTGAATCATTCCCGGGGTGCCTTCGCTGGTGATTCGGCTGGCCAAATTGACCGTGTCGCCCCAGAGGTCGTAGATGAACTTCTTCTTGCCGACTACCCCGGCGACGACCGGGCCAGTACCAATGCCGATACGAACGTCAAGTTGCAGGTCGTTGACCGTGAAATCGCGATGGAGCAAGTCACGCATCGCGATGGCCAATTCGGCAATTGATCGGGTGTAATTGGTCATTTCATTGTTGAGTCCGCCGGCAACCATGTAGGCATCGCCAATGGTCTTGATTTTCTCCATGCCATATTGCTCGGCAAGTTCGTCAAAGGACGAGAAAATTCTGTTGAGCATTGAGAATACCTGCTGCGGGGTCATGCCTTCTGCGATACGGGTGAAATTGACAATATCGACGAACATTACAGTGACGTCAGCGAAACCATCGGCGATCGCCTGGCTGTCATGTTTCAGTCGTTCAGCAATAGGGCCCGGCAAAATATTGAGCAACAGGCGTTCAGACCGCTCCTGTTCATCCTGAAGCAAACGGTGGGTGGCTTCCAGGCTGGCTTGCGCCTTGGCTTTTTCCTGCACAGCGTAGCGCAAGAGTAAGTAAACAATGCTCGAGATTGCGGCGAAATTAAGCGCGAAGAAAAAGACGCTGGTTTGAATGGAGATCCGCGGCCCATGGGTTCCCACGCTGTCAACGAGTACGTAGTCAAAAAATCCTGACAGCGCGGTCAGGAAAATATAAGCAAAGAACCACGCCAGCGATTCGCGTACACCGAAGAAAAGAACCGCCCCGATGGGCGCGAGCAAGCCCCACAGACTGGTGCCGCTGGCCGTAATGAAATTGCCGATGCTCCATTGCACGGCAAATGGGGCGAACAGAAAAAGGGCAAGTTGCGAGTAGCGGAAAAGATCAAAATTTCCGCTGCGCAGGTAGTACAGCAGATTGCCGACCAGCAGCAGCTGAAATACAAACGGCGCGTTTGCTGAAAACTGCGGCCCCATCTGGCCATATAGGAAAAGCCAGAGCATCGATCCCGCGCATACGAGTCCGGTTGCAAATACCAGCAGGGATTTTTTCAGGCGTAATTCTGCATCGTCTTCTGGGCGGATGCCGCCGTTACGCAGGGAAAGCAGAAAAGATTGCCGGTTCACGTGTTGCCTGTAGTAGCGACTGGAGTGCCTGATCGTTCAGTTTGGCAGTCGCTGTGCCGGCGGTCAATATGCCAAGGCGCTGAGTTGATGACTGCCTAGGGAAGTTTGCCCACGGAAACCATGCGCGACTTGAGGACAGTCGGGATGATCCATATGACCAGGTCGTCGAAGCTGTCTGTGGGGGCGTGGGATATGAAAGTCTGCGTACCGTTGGCGTTTTCGGCTTCGTCCCCGGTGGCACCCGGAAGTTGAGCTCCGGAGGGCTGGTAGGCGCCCGCACTGTGGTTGCCGTGGCTGATAATGACGGCGGGGATGTCCGACGCGATATCCAATCCGTTGTCCTTGATATTGGCGGTACCTGCATTATCAGGCGGCGTAGCGCTGGCGCTTCCGGTCGACAGCGAGAAGCTTGCTTGGGCGCCGCCCGATAATGCGCCCGTAAATTTGCTGCTGACGAAGTATGTAAAGCGATTGCCCCAGGGGTCAGTTTCCGGTACCCCCAGCGTTACCCAGGGAATTACGCCAAACCTCAAGTCATTGGTACACGGTGGGACAAGTGCCTGGCCCGCTTTGGGATCGGTGGTGGGCAGATTGGCGGGGGCTGGGCAGGGAAGTCGTCCATTCGCCATGGCGTAGCCGATTAATGCTTCACGGATGGTGTCGAGTTGCAGCCGAGCTTCCTTGTTCATTGCCTGTTCGCGTTGACCTGCAAGGCCAAGCATCAACCCGCTGGATAGGAGGGCGACGATGACCAGTACGATCGTCAGTTCGACGAGCGTAAACCCAGCCTGCTCCGGGAATGATGGCTTCTGATTCATAGGAATTTTAGTAGGCGAGGCGATCATTGAAGTTGGGCGAAACAGCCTCAACTGAAAATCGAGGTGAGGGGCTTTGTGCATCGCCATTCCGGGAGTTGTCGGTGTTTAGACCTTCCAGATAGCTCTTGCTTTCACGAACGGCTCTGTCTTGTGTGGGCAGCGCTTTACCTGTTGCGATTGCAACGGCGCGATAGTTGCCGCTGCCATTGACGGTGAGTTGTCCGCTAGCAGGCCGAATACGGTCGCTGATTTGATAAAAGACAAGGTTCTTCCAGTCGTTTGCGGTCCACCACGTGCTACTGCCGGTGGGGGGTTGCAGAAACAGGCAGGCGCTTCCATACCAAACTGTGGGAATGGCAGCTTCTCCCAGGCTGGTTTCTAGCGAACTATCGAGCTTGGCGGCTACAAAAAGCAGGTTGGATAACAGCGATTGGGTGTTGTTAAGCGCTTCTTGAGCCTGGCGGGCTGCGGCATCGCTGCCGTTTTTGCTGTAGTTCTCCAGCCGTGCGATGCTGCCGGTATCGCCATCCAGGCTATCAAGCAGCTTTCGGGAGGCGGTGTAGCCAGAGGTATCGCTGTCTCCTTGTGAGGAGATGCCTTTTCTGGCCAGGCGTGCCAGATCTGCGGCTCTGCTGATTGCATTGTCGGACCAATCGAGGATGGTGCCGATGGTGGTGCGCAGGGCACGCCCCGCGGTAACGTTTGGGGGAGCAGTTTGCTGAAATGGACTCAAGGTGGCTGCCACTGATTTCAGCGTTTCCAGAGTGACATTGTCACCATTATTGGCCATGGCGCCAGCCAGCGCCGTGAGTTGTGCTGCCGCGCTATCCGAAGTGCTGCCAACCAATGCCTGATCGCTTCCTGCATTTGCGGCGGCTATGGCGTTGTCCAGAGCGCTCAGGGTGGTGGCTCGGGCCGCGTTGAGGGCGGGCGACGCGCTCGACAATGATGTAATCAGTATTTGCGTCGACGTTAGTGTTGATCCCAGTGCGTTCAGCGACTCGGTGCTGAACGAGGATGCAATGGCATTGGCGGAGGCCGCGTTGATGCGTTCGGCGCGAAAACTGATTTCGCTGCTATCTACGTTGAAACGGCTCGCCAGGATGGTGGCTTCAATGGCCAGGTTGGTGTTGTACAACTCGTTGGCGAGGGCGATTGCTTGAGGCACGATGACCGGATTTGCCTTGGCGGCACTGACGGCTGCCTTGGCGGTGTTGCTGGCGATGATGATTTGGCTCTCGATAAACTGATTGGGTGTCCAGCTGTTTTCCAGTACCAGATTGTCCAATGGGTTGATCAACGCGGTCAGTGCCTTGAAATTGGCCGTGCTTGGGACAGCATTGGCCGTATCTATGGCTAGCCTTAGTGCTGGATTTTGCGAATCCATTTCCATCAGGAAGAGATCGAATCCGCTATTTTTCAGCGACGCGATAAAGCCTGTCAGTGCCGGGTAGGCGCTGCTCATGGCGGCCGGTAGCGAGCCAGCCTGGGCCGTGAAGGTGCCTTTGCTGACGGTGGCTGAAACAAACGTGTTATCCAGCGACTGGAACGCACTTTTCGCCTGATTGGCTTTGTCTGAGAGATCGACCGCCAGCAGATAAATACGATCAAAGAGTGCTCGCGCGGAAGCGGCTTCTGTCTGGATCTGATAAGCGACTTTTAGCTGGTCTGCCGCGGTCGACGCCGAATTCAGGCTGTTTTGCAAATCGGTCAGCCGGGTAATGACGTCCTTGAGTGCCTGCTCCGGGTTGCCCGCCTGGGTGTCGGGGACCATGCCAAAGAGGCTTTTGGTGGCGCCTTTGAAAATCGAGTTCGATAAGGGCGCGGGCCACGGATAGGTGTGCTGCAGGTTGTCAGCGCTGCTGGCGTGTTGTTCCAGGCAGGTGCGAAGCTCGTTGGCGACGCGTTGTTCAACGGCGGCCATCAATTCCTGGCGAGTAATGGCGATGACGATATCGTTGTCCTGAGGCGCGTTGGTCTTGCCATTGTAAAAATATGCGTCGCCATCGTCATTGAGCGTGTCCGGTGCGCCACGTGTGGCGATGATGAGGGCCGCGATGTCGTTGCTGGCACTGCCAGCAGGGACATCCAGGTGCAGCGTTGTCAGTGTGTCGCTATTCAGTTTTACGGCGGCGCTTTGTCCACCGAATGAGGGCGAGATGTAATAGCGAAACATTCCGCCCTGGGCGTCATTGTTTTCTGCCAGATCAAGCGTTTTCCAGGGGAGCAGGCCGCTATAGCTATCGCAGTCATCACGCGACAGCAAGGGAGAAACGCCATTGCCGACGAGATCGGGACAGAGCAGCCGCCCAGGTCGGTTGGTGTCATTGACGGCATAGGCGATGACCGCATCCTTGGCCTGCGCCAGTCGCAGCAAGACCGTGTCCCGTTCCTGGTTTTTGCCACTCCCGAGGTTGGCGCTACGATAGAACGCGTAACCGCCGGCCAGAAGGATCATCAAGAGCAGGGCGACGAGGGCAACGCCCCGTTGCGCTTTTCGGGGGGCGTAACCCGTCATTTTTTGGCGCGACCCGGTTTGATCTGGATACGCCCGCCGTGCAGCAGGCTTTCGCGTTCCCCGGTTGCGGGGGTAAACGTGTCGCCAACGGGAACGCGCGGAGGCAGGACGACGCCTTCCCAGTCCGCTTCGCCGTTAATCCAGCGGGTACGTCGCCCGTTGCTGCTGCGTACTTCGCCATTGAATGTCTGGCTGGCCTCCCCGTTGCCGGCATCCGGGAGGAAACCCGGGTTTCGCTGCCGTTGAAGGTCCAGTCTCGCGCGTTGTTGCGGTTCGAGAAAGAGGCGGCCGAGCGTCGTCTCATCAGCCGAAACGACGCCGGCGAACGAGATCAGCAGCAGGAGGGCGATCGGGCGCGTGGTGTTCATTTCCTGACTGGCGTTTGGCGCAAGGTGAGCCATTGCATGTCGCATTCTGCACCGAACCCGGCCATGGCTTCGCGGGTGTCGGGTTGGCGGGGCAATGGCGAAAGCTTGCAGCTCCGTATGATGACCAATGCCGAGGCATCTTTCTGGATACGGGCCAGGAACCTCAGCAGGTCGTCCTCATGAAGCAGTCGAAGCTGGAGGTGCAGCGGGCTGCTGAACCAGGCCTGCGTTGTGTCCTGCGCGCTGTCCAGGCTGGTCTGGGCGCCAAACTCGTAGTTCATGCCGGGGATGCCGAGTTCGTGATGGGCATTGCGCAACGTTTCCATCCAGTCGAGGCGACGTTCTTCACCGGTGATGCCCGCCGCCCGCAAGTGGAGAAGCAATTCTGTCCGCTCCCGGATTTCCTGTTCTTCGGTGCGAACCTGGCGCAAACGTTGTTCGATCTGATTTTTTTGGGCTGCAGCAGAATTTCGTTCTTGCTCAGCTTTGCCGGCATCGAGATGGGTGGCAAAGGCCAGCAGCGTCGCCAAGCTGATCAGGCCCAGTGCGGCAAGCAGCGGCAGCCAGAGTTTCTGAAGATCGCGTTGCGTCACCTTCATGGCGTGACGTTCCGGGTTATTTCGACAGAAAACTGTCGCGGTCGGGCGTCTTCATCTTCTTGGCCGCCGCCCCGCAGGGTGCTGCCGGATTCGATGTCATACGGACGTTGCAATACTTTGACCGAATTGATCGGGTCGGCACGCAAGGCTTCAACGAATTGATCAAAGGTGTTGAGTGTTTGCCGGGTAGTGGCTCGGTCAAGTCGAATGACGCCTTGAACCGTGATGATTTCCGGCCCTTTGCTGATGGCTGCGGTCGACGGCAAAAAAGTGCCGTTTTTCCAATCCAGACTTTCGAGGATGATGGCCGGCATGCGATCGAGCACATGGCTCAGCATGGTGAAGCTCGGCGCTGGTTGGCGCTGGAGCGCACGCAGTTCGTCGTAGCGATTGGTCAGGCGGCGCAGGGTGTCGTTGTCGACGCCCAGTTGCGGGAACGTGGCGGAAATCGCGGCATAGCGACGGTTGAGATCACTTTCTTCGGCAACCAGCGTCGCGACTTCCTGACGAAAGCTATGGGCGTCGTAGGCTTTTTTGGCGGAAAAAAGGAGCCCACCCAGCAGCGCAATGAGGCCAACGGCGATGAGTCCGCGGCGAATCTGCGACAGCTGATAATGGTGTCGATGTGTTTCGCTGGCAAATTGCTGGCGGGGCGGACTGGTCGTCAGCAGATGCAAGAAAAGCAGCTCGCAGCGATTGTCTTCCGGTAACGTGCGCAACTTGAGTTTGCTCGCCGCGGAGTGGCTATCGATGACGGTGAAGTCTGGCAGGCCGCTTTCCGGGCGAGCATTTTCTATTGAAGGAATGGTCTGCGGATGCGCAAGTATGAAAACGGGCAGATGTTCATCACGCCCGATCAGGCGCTGGCCAATCAGGTACTGGCGAAGCTTGCCGGATTCGGCAGCGAAGGCGCTGGCAATGCCGGCTATGCTGCTGTCGGTCAGTGGCGCCATGCGTGAAAAGTGGGCATGGCCGTCAACCAGATAACTTTCCCGGATCGAGTGATCCTGCAGGGTTAGCAGCAAGCACCGCTTGCTGGGCTGCCCCAGTCTTTTCAACAACTCGCCACCCAGCTGGGCTACGGTGTAGATACCGGCGAGCGCAGCTTCGGCGTCGGCGATGCGGCGCAACCAGGGTTCGAAGTGCGCCGGGTTGGTCAACGCGGAGAGCAGCAGCCTCTCGTTTTTACGCTGGGTCTTTTCGAAGCCCAGCGACATTGCTGCAGCCAGAGAGGTGCCCAGGAAGTGCTGGCCGATTTTGCGTGTGATCAGCGTCTGGCGGTCGCTACCCTGCAGGAAGGGAATGGTTTCCAGCGCATGGCCTTCCTCGGCGACATTGGTCAGTAGCGAAAAATAGCCGCTGCGATGTTTGCCCAGGTATTCCGAAAACTGCTGGAGGCCCAGCTCGTCATTGTCGAACACCCCTTCCAGCGTCAGCGCGCCTTCCTGCCAGGCGTAGGCCGACAGACGATGGGTGTTGAGGTAGAGGAGGCGGTTTCTGCTCACGTTTTGATCTTGCTGATGACGTCGTAAATGGGGCCAATGACCGATAGCATAATCCAGCCCAGCAGGGCACCCATAAATAGTGTGAGCAGCGGTTCAATCAGCGCCTGCGCCTTGCCGACCGACTCCTTGACGTCTCGATTGTAAAAATAGCTGACGTTGAGTAATGCCTTGTCGAGCCCACCCGTGCTTTCACCGATACGCAACATGCGGACGACGAGTGGCGGGAACAGGCCGACATCCTTGAAGGCCCCGGCAACGTTCTGGCCTTCGCGAATCGACAGCTCGACGCGTTCAAGCGCTTTGCGTACCACCCGATTGCCGACGATGTTCTGGGTCGTGCGGATTGATTCAAGTACCGGGATGCCGGCAGCGTAGAGCATGGCGAAGGTATTGGCAAAGCGGGAAAGAATGATTTTTTTCAGGATGGGGCCGACGAGCGGCAGACGCAGCTTGAGGCTGTCCAGGCGAAATCTTGCCAGCGGATTGCTGCGCAGAATCGCCTGACCGACGACCAGTCCGACGATGGGGAGCAGCAAGAAGACATACCAGTAGGCGACCAGCAGGTCGGACACGAAAAACAGCAGCTTGGTGTGTGGCGGCAGCACCTGGCCCATGTTTTTAACGAACAGCTTGAGCTGCGGGACCATGTAGATCATCAGGAAAAAGGTCGCGGAAAGCACGATGCTGGCGACAAAGGCCGGGTACATCAGCAGCTTTTTGGTATGGGAAACCAGTTCATCTTCCCATTTGAGCGATTCGGTCAGGCTGGCCAGTACATCGGGTAGCTGGCCGCTGGTCTCGCCGGCACGGATCAGGTTAATGAACACCTGATTGAATACATCCGGATGGGCGCTCATGGCCTGTGACAAGGTTTGGCCACCCTCGATGCCTTCGATCAGCCCGGCCATCACTTCGCGAAAGCGCGGATGATCGACGGAATCGCGCAGGTCGGTCAGGCCGTCGAGGATGGGCACGCCGGCACGGGTCAGGTGTTCCAGATGAAAGCAGAAATTGATCAACTCAGGACGCGGTACCTTGTGACCGCCAAACAGGGCGCGCTGTTTGATTGGCGCGCCGGTAACCAGATCGAGGTGCATGCGCTTCAGGCGCATTTCGAGGTCGACCAGGTTGATGGCGTCGAGCCGTCCGTAGGTCATTCGACCGTCTGCGCTGACCGCCTTGTAGTCGAAAAGCACGGCTACATCCGGTCGGTCAGGTCGACGACGCGGGCCAGTTCCTCGAGCGAGGTCGTGCCATTCAGCACGCGTTGCATGCCGTCGTCGGCCAGGGTGGTAAAGCCTTGCAGCAAGGCTCGGGTACGAATGTCGTGCGTGGTGGCGCGGCGTGCAATGAGTTCGTCGATGCCGGCATCTATGCGCAGCAACTCCATGATCGCAATGCGTCCCCGATAGCCCTGGAAGTCACACAACTCGCAACCGGTCGGGCGGAACAACACCGGGCGTGGCCCTTCGCCGAGTGGGCCGAGCAGTCGGATTTCGTGCGGTTCTGCATGGTAAGGCGTCTTGCAGTGATCGCAGAGGCGGCGAATCAGGCGCTGGGCAATGATGCCGATGATATTGCCGGCCATGACGTCGGGCAGTACTCCGATATCAAGTAAGCGGGGCACGGCACCAATGGCTGAATTGGTGTGCAGGGTGGTGTACACCTGATGGCCGGTCATGGCGGCGCGAAAGGCCATTTCGGCGGTTTCGGCATCGCGGACTTCACCGACCAGAATGACATCCGGGTCTTGTCGCATCATCGAGCGAATGCCGTTTGCAAAGTCCAGCTTGGCGGTTTCTGACACCGAAGTCTGGCGAACCATCGCCATCGGGTATTCGACCGGGTCTTCGAGGGTCATGATATGAATTCCCTCGGCGTTGATATGGTTGAGTACCGAGTAGAGGGTTGTCGTCTTGCCGCTGCCGGTCGGACCGGTGACCAGGATGATGCCTTCGGGCCGGGAAATCATCAGTTTGAGCTGGTGCAGGTGCTCCTCGGCCAAACCCAGATTTTCCAGCGGGACGATCCCTTTTTGCCGATCAAGGATGCGGAGGACGACGTTCTCACCGTGGATGGTCGGCTGACTGGCGACGCGGAAGTCGATCGGACGACCCGATACGGTCAGGCTGATTCGGCCATCCTGTGGGGCACGGGTTTCGGCGATATTCATGCCGGAAAGCACCTTGATGCGTACCGTCATGGCTGGCCAGTAGGATTTGTGCAGGGCACGGATCTGGCGAAGCATGCCATCGATACGGTAACGGATGCGCAGAAAGTTGGCTTCCGGCTCGAAGTGGATGTCCGAGGCTTCACGCTTGACGGCGTCGGTCAGGATCGAGTCAATCAGCCGGACGACTGGCTGACTGTATTCATCGTCACTTGATGAAAGGCTGCGCCAGTCAATTTCGCCGGTTTCGATCTCGTGCAGGATGCCATCGATGGATAATTCGTGACCGTAATATTGGTCTATTGCATGGTCAATTTCGGATTCGCCGGCGAGCAGCGTTTCGATTTCGATGCCTTCTTCCAACTCACTGCGGACGCGATCCAGGCCAACGATATCGTTGATGTCAGCAATGGCCAGGGTGAGGCGCCGGCTCTGGCGGTCAAAGTCGAGCGGCAGCAGGTGATGGCGCTTGGCAAGGTCGCGGGGCACCAGTTTGACCGCTTGCGGATCAACAACGGCGTGTGAAAGATCGATGCTCTGCTTGCCAAGATTTTCCGACAGTGCCTGGCGCAAGGTGGCTTCGGTAACAAAACCCAGCGAGACCAGCAGTTTGCCAATCGGCTGGTTTTGCTTCATCTGTTCCAGCAACGCAATGCGCAACTGATCTTCCGACAGAATACCTTCGGAAATCAATATCTGGCCGAGTGGGCGGCGCTGGAGGGTCGCGATGCTCATGCGTGACTAATGCTGGCGCTCGGGTTGCAGCTCGTCCAGGCGTGTCTGGATTTTGTCGCGGTCGAAACCGGCTGGACGTTTTGCTGCCGCTTCCAGCGCAAGTCGGTAGTGTTGGGCGGCGAGGCGTGGCTGGCGCAGGTGATCGAGGCTGACAGCCAGATTGAAGAGGTAATCCGGATTGTCACCATCGGCGGCGACTGCATTGAAATAGGCTTGTTGTGCTTCCGACCAGCGGCCCTGGCGCGCGTAGAGGTTACCGAGTGCAAAATTGAGCGGTGGTGATTCCGGCTGAGTGGACAGCAGCGTTTTGAGGCGACTTTCTGCTGTATTCGGATCGGCATCTGTCGTTGCAGTATTCAAGCTGGCTGCCTGAACTGCCGGGTCGCCTGGATTGGCAACGAGCGCGCGTTGGCGAAGCGATTCAGCATCGGCCAGGCGTCCTTGACGGTGGGCGATTGCGGCCAGGGCGAGCAAGGTGTCCGTATTGTTCGGATCACGACGCAGGGCTTGTTCCAACTCTTTGCGCGATAACTCGATTTCCCCCCGTTGCAGGCTGGCATAGCCACGAACCAGGTTGGTGTCAGGCTCCGGGCGGGTCCGGATCAGGCGGATCGGCGGGTTACCTTGCATTTCAGTATCGGTTGGCGCCGGGCTGGGTTGACGTGCTTGCTTGCGAGGAAAAAGTGGTGTTGCGGTTGGCTGGGAAGCGATTGCTGCGGTCAACCGGGATTCTGGCCCGAAATTGGAAGGGGGATTTAATGGTACTGCGGGAACGGGGCTGCTTGACGCTGCCTGCGCGGGTGGCGTTTCGATCCGTGCGCCGGTATTGGTGGTGGCGACCAGACTCCCGCGGGTCAAGGTGTTCATCTGATACCAGACGTAGCCGCCGATTCCGATGCCGCCGAGGCCCAGGATACCCAAGGTCAGCCAGAGCGGTAGTCTGGACGGTGATTGTTCGGGTGCTTGCTTGGAGGCGAATGCGTTACGGACCGCTTCACGCGATTCAGCTGGCTTGGGTGACGCACTGGCTTTGATCGGCGGAGGGGCGGGGCGAACGTCAGGTACTGTGCCACTGGCCAGGTCGGCATTCACCGCACCAATGTTTGCCGCAAGGTTAGGTAGCGTGGCGGCTGCTTTTTTTTCCGGCTCGTCCGGGAGTGGCTCCAGACTCAGTAACTCACTGGGCGACAAGGGCTTGCCCGACAGGTTGCGAGAGGCTTCCTGTTTGCTTGTTTCCGCCCGCTTGAGGGCATCCATCAACAGGCTCATGCGCTACTCTCAGCGGCTCGGCATAACATTGAACGGCTGGGCTTCATTGGGCTGGGCAAAAAAGTCCTGGCCAGGAAGGTGGTCGCGCATTGGTGCGTAATCGCCCTCCAGACTCGCGTCCTTGATGACGATTGGGCGGAGGAAAATGACCAGTTCCGTCTTTTTGGCTGCGTTGTTTCGGTTGTTAACCAGTTCTCCTGCGAGCGGAATTTGCCCGAGCAGGGGAACGCGCTGGGTCTGGTAGTCGATCTTGTCTTCCATCAGTCCGCCGAGAATGGCGATGTTGCCGCTGGCGATTCGCATGACCGATTCGATCTCACGTGTCCGGATCACCGGAACAAGATTGCTGATGTCATTTTTCTTGAGATCTGGATTGGGGTCTTGAACCTCCCGGGCGACACTGGTGATCGTCGGGCGTACGTTCAGGGTCACCGCATCACCGTCACTGATTTGTGGCGTGACGCTCACAACCAGGCCAACCGAAACCGATTGTGGTGTCGTGGTGTAAGCAGTGGTCGTGCCGACATTGGCGGTGGTGGTGGTATCAGCCTTGACGCTGAAATAGACGTAATTTTCAACTACTTTCAGCAAGGCAGTCTGGTTGTTCATGACCGAAAGCCGGGGGCTGGACAGCACCTTGGTCGTTCCGAATGTATCCAGCATGGTGACCAGGGCGTCGGGATTGCCGCCCTTCGTATAAGTCAGGTTGGCGGCGTTTTTGGATAGCGCGTTGCCCACAAAGCTGAGCGCACCACCACCTGCTAACTGAGTCCAGTTGATGCCTTGCTGATAGCCATCATTCAGCGTCACCTCAACGATGGTTGCTTCAATCAGAACCTGCTTGCGGGCTGAATTGGTGACGCGGTCGATAAACTCCTGAATCCGGTCATGCTGGCGTTGTGTGGCACGCACCGTGATGACCCCGGTTTCGGCATTCATGATGACCGAGGCTGCCTCCCGAAAGGTATTGCGACGGACAACTGACGTGCCGGCAGCCTGACTGGAAGAGTTAGGGTTGGGATTGGCTTGCAGGACGTTGGCAACGGCTTGGGCTGCGCGTCGGCCGGTGGCTTGCGGTAGCGCAGCGGTTCCTGTTGCACTTTCGGCGCTGGTTTGCTCAACGACCGTTTCGCTGGATCCTTCAGGCAAAATCTTGTCGGTTTCGCGCAGGATGTCTTTGATGTTTTTTTCCAGGGACTCCCAGAATTGATTGCGCGAAGTGTTCTCAATGCGGGTGTTGGAAATATTGCCGGCGCCACCGCTGGTGGACGGTGTCGCACTACTGCCTGCGCTACTGGGCGTTCCGGTAGAAATCTGGGTGTTCGTCGATACCGTGCCGGTGACATTGCGTGCCATATTTACATAATCGACCTTGTAGTGCTTTAGGAAGGGGGAGTCCGGCATGATGGCCAGGTTGGGTCCATCCAGTTCAAATCGCATGTCGACTTGCTTGGAAATTCGCGTCAGCAATTGCGGCAAGGTTTGATCGATTGCGTTTAGCGTAACGTTGCCAACGATGCCGGCGTGAACGTCGACGTTGACCTTGGCGTCTCGGGCCAATGCAAAAAGCAGGTCACGCACGGGAACGTTATTGACCACGACGCTGTAGGTTTCTGCTTTTCGGGAGGCGCGTGGTTTAGGCAGTGCGAGGGTCTGCTGAACGGGGGCAGGAATATTGCTGACAGCACCAGGCTCGGAGTTCTCCGTCGTCAAATGGCCCTTCAGGGGTTCGCGCGGGGTGGGCGCTGCACAGGCGTTCAGCAATAGAGGCAATAGCGTTGCAATGATGAAACCGATTTTCATCGGGTTTTACCTTGTCTGAGCAGGGAGTGGTGGCGAATTCGCTATGATGCTAGCACGTAATTTGACTGGATTGCATGGTTTGGCTGGGCGCAGGGCGCTAGCGTAACTTGCTGACCTGCCTTGGGAATGGTTGCACTGCCTTGATTGATTCGGGTAAGGCTCGCATCGCGGCAACCGCGTCTTCTCGATGTGCGAAATCGCCAAAAATTACACCAACCCGATCACGGCCGGACAGTGATGAACGGTAGGCGCGAATCTGCGATGGGTCGAGCGTTTCGGTTATCCGTGAAAGAAATCCTTCGATCTCACCGGTATTGGCTGCGTCGGTGGCGAGCAGTTGTATGAAATAGTGGGTGTTAGGCACATCGGCGATCCACTGGTCATATTGTGAAAGGTGCTGGCGCGTTATCGGCGCGAAACGAATTTTACGCTGATTGGCAGATTGATCCGATTCGGCTGGATGGAGTGAGGTGGAAGGCTGACGATT
>DAOLIO010000022.1:2506-23041 GCA_035328505.1 Azonexus sp. | reverse complement strand
ACCCAACGATCAAGCTGCCGCGTAAAGCATGACTCAACTGGCGAGCTACACAAAGCTGCTGATGCTCTCCAAGCAGATGCTTGAATTGGCAAAACAGCAGCAGTGGGAAAGCCTGGCAACGATGGAATCAGAACGCGCCGTTCTTCTATCTACGATACCTTCAACGTATACCGCGCTGGCGGCCACTGAAATTTCTGCCATCGGTGCCTGCATTCGGCAAATACAAGACTGTGACAGAGCGATTCTGGACTATGTCACTCCTTGGCGTGAGCATGCTGAAAAGTTGCTCTCCCGCCTTGAATCCTAGCCATAGCGCTCACTACCGATGATCCCGCCGGACGTCGCCAACGCACTGCGGCTTCAAATACCCGACCAGGCAAAGGTGGCGGCACAACAACCGTCAAATCAGCCAATCGCTGCTGTCCAACAGATCACCGATGCGTTAAGCAATCTGGTGCCCGGACAGCGCATCCTTGCCGAAATTCAGGCGCTACTGCCCAATGGCAGTTATCGGGCGGTGGTAGCACAGCGGGATATCACGCTTGCGCTCCCGTTTTCGGCAAAACCGGGGGATACGCTCGAACTGGAGGTTACCGAAAGCGATGGCAAACTGACACTCGCGTTTGTCACCAACCGTTCGGACAATGCAGCGGCCAGAGCGCAGCCTGAATCATCGGCAACCTCACTCAGCCCTACGGGCAAATTGATCGGCGATCTGATGGGCGATATTCAGACCGATGGCAAGCGCGCCCCAGCCGCGCCGTTAAACAATGCGCAACCACTGGTCCAGGCCATGCCAAAGACCGCCGCCGAATTAGTACCGGTACTCAAACAGGCGCTCACTGAAAGCGGCATGTTTTACGAGGCGCATCAGGCACGCTGGGTGGCAGGGGAGTTGTCAACGGAAAGCCTGAAACAAGAACCACAGGGCAAGTTTTCTGTGGCTCAGACGAATACCACGGTCAACCCGGAAAATTCGCCAAAAACCAATAATTCACCGAATGTCGACACGCCGGCCAACGCTGCCGTGGCAACTACCTCCCGAACCGAGCCCAGCACAGGAACAGGCATTCCTCGCGACTTGATGCCGATTGTTCAGCAGCAATTGGATGGCCTGGCAAACCAGAACTTCGCATGGCAAGGCCAGGTCTGGCCAGGGCAACAGATGCGATGGGAAATTGGCGAAAACATGGACGACTCACGTTCATCAAATAGCGACGACATTCAGCGCTGGCAAACCCGGCTGAAACTGTCCTTGCCGCAGCTTGGGGATATTGACGTCACACTCAACCTCAAAGCGGGTGGCGAGGTCCGAATTGCTGTTACGGCGGGGTCGGAATCAAGCGAAGCGCGCCTGCGCAACGAGGCCCAGCAACTACGTCAGCAATTCGAGGCAGCAGGCCTGAATCTCACGGAAGTCTCCGTTCAGCATGACGAAGCCAACAATTGACCCCACCCGCGAGGCTATCGCCCTCGCCTACAGTCAAACCGATGCCGCACCGAGAGTGGTTGCCCGAGGAAAAGGCCTCGTTGCCGAACAAATCATCGCCCGCGCCAAGGAACATGGCGTCTACGTCCATGAGTCCCCTGAACTGGTAGCGCTTCTGACCCAGGTAGATATCGACGAACATATTCCACCGCAACTTTATATGGCGATTGCCGAATTGCTGGCCTGGCTCTACCGGATAGAACACGGTGGAATGCCGACGGACGCGCCTATTTGAGCGGGTGCTGTAACGACCACCAGCTTGATGGTTTACCATGACGGGATCGCCTTGATAATTGCCCAGCATGTCTACAACCATTGAAGAACTGCCCGTTCCGGATTTTGAAATTGATCATCCGAAAAAGTATGCCCAGTATTTTCTGAGCAACCCTCGCGAAATATCCTTTTATCTCAATCTGCTCGTCAAGCGAGGCAGTTTGGTCACCGCCCACATCAATGATGGCCGATTATTTTTTCTCACGGCAATCGTTGCGGTCGACCAGGAAAAAAACGAAATTTTGATAGACCCTGCTCAAGTCGAGACGCTCAACACGGCGGCCCGACTGGCACAACAAATCACCCTTGCCGCCAACCTGGATCGTGTCAAGGTGCAAATCCGTCTCGCTGCACTGCGCGAATCACAGTTCGACGGTCGGCGCGCGCTTTCTGCCGATATTCCCGCCGCTATGTTGCGCCTTCAGCGTCGGGAATTTTTCCGTCTGGAGCCGCCGTTGGCCAGCCCGATCGGCTGTCAAATTGCGCTGGGCGCTCCCGGACAACATGCAAAGACCTTCGAACCCAAGGTTGCGGACATCAGCGGCGGTGGCATCAGCCTGATTGGACCGACCCACCTGGCCGATGCCTGTCAGCCCGACACCGTATTCACGGATTGTCGCCTTGAACTTCCGGGAGAAGGGGTCCTGCTGGTCAATCTGCGCGTCAGGAAAATGGTGGAGATTTCGGCCAACACCGGCATTCACAATCTGCGGATCGGCTGCGAATTCATCGACCTGCCGGGAACCCGGCTGGCAAGGATCGAGCGCTACATCACCCGCATTGAGCGCGAACGCAAGGCTCGCGACTCCGGGCTGGCCGACTAGACCTGCATGTTCATCACGTCCTGATAGGCCGAGACGATTTTGTTGCGCACCTGAACCATTTCCTGGAAAGAAACGCTGGCGGTCTGCAAGGCGATCATGACTTCGTGAAGATTCTGGGTGGTATCGCCGGCAGCAAGTTTTTGCGCCATCTCGTCCGACTGCTGCTGAGTCTGATTGACCTTGTCAATGGAGCCTTGCAAAATCTGGGCAAAATCAGCCCCACCGGCAGTCGGCTTACTTTCTGCCGCTTTCCCGGAAGCTTGCGCCGCAGTTGTCCGCAGCGCGCTTAACATTTGTTCGATTCCCAACGTATCCATTTTCAGCTCCTAAATCCACGAGGATTAACAAGCAATTCTCAAGCCAGAATCAATCCTGAAAATGCCCTTCATCCCGATACTGCTGCAACTTGTAGCGCAATGTCCGCTCTGAAATACCCAGACGTTCAATGGCCCTCTTCCGCGACCCCCCCACCTCGGCCAAGGTGCTCAGGATGTGTTCTCGCTCCAAGTCCTTCATATTATCGGCCTTTTTCTGTGGCTCGGCCAACCCCGATGCTGGCAGAGTCTCCTGAGCACGGCATCCCGAGGACTGGGCTTCAACATGAGGGCGCGACACAATATTCAACGTTTCTGCGTCAATTTGCGTTCCTGACGCCATGATCAAGGCCCGCTGAATGACATTCTCCAACTCGCGCACGTTGCCAGGCCATGAATGCGCCATCAGCGCTGCTTCGGCAACCGGCGTCAGTGACATGCCGGTACGGCCGAAGCGACCACCATGCTCGACGACAAAATGCCGGGCAATGGCCACAATATCCTCCCGACGCTGTCGCAAAGCAGGAATCGCCACGGGAAAAACATTGAGCCGATAGTAGAGATCCTCGCGAAATGCGCCTTTGGCAACGGCATCGAGCATGTCGCGGTTGGACGTAGCGATGATTCGGATATTCAGCGCCACGGGTTTTTTGCCGCCAACCCGCTCCACTTCCCGCTCCTGCAGCACACGCAATAGCTTCGCCTGCAGGCTCATTGGCATTTCAGTGACTTCATCAAGCAACAATGTGCCATCCTGGGCCTGCTCAAACTTGCCCGCCTGCGCCTGCTGCGCCCCGGTAAATGCCCCCTTCTCGTAACCGAACAGTGTTGCTTCAAGCAGACTGTCGGGAATTGCCGCACAGTTGATGGCCACAAATGGTCCGTTTTTGCGGGCAGACTGGCGATGAATAAATCGGGCAACGACTTCTTTGCCTACCCCCGACTCCCCGGTGAGCAGAACCGTGGCATCGGTCTGCGCCACGCGTTGGGCAATTGCAAACAGCTCTCGGCTAGCCGGGTCAATCGAAACCACCCCGTCACCCCCGTCGCTCTCCGGCAATTCATATTTGTTGATGTGTGCGAGCAGTGCTTTGGGCTCAAAAGGCTTGAGCAAGAAGTCGCAGGCGCCTGAACGCATGGCATCAACGGCCTTCTCTACCTCAGCATAGGCGGTCATCAACACCACCGGCAGATGGGGCAACCGCACCCGGATTTCCTTGAGCAATGCAATGCCGTCCATCGGCATCATGCGGACATCGCTGACCACGATCGAAAATGCCTGCTCCCCGAGCGCTTTGAGGGCAGCTTCACCGCCATCGACAGACACATACGCGCGCCCCGCCAATTCAAGCGTATCGCCAATTGCCTCGCGCAAACTGGGATCGTCTTCAACAACCAATACCGGCAAACTGTGTTCTGCCATTTTATTCCGCCCCACTCTCTACCTGGCCGACAGGTAGCGTTATGACAAAATCAGCCCCGTCTCCAGGCTCAGAATTCAGTACGATCGCCCCACCGTGCGCTCGTGCAACCCCCAGGGCAATGGCCAGGCCCAGGCCAGTTCCCTGTCCTTTGGTTGTAAAAAATGGCTCGAATATCCTGGCCTGCGCTTCGCGCGCAATGCCTGAACCGCTGTCGCGCACACCGATCGACAGACTATCGCCATGACGATTGCCGGACAGGCAAATTTTGCCGCCTGCCGGCGTCGCTTGCAGGGCATTTTCGAGCAAATTGACCAGCGCACCAAAAAGCGATTTACGACTGCCCACGATAACCGCCCCCTCGCAACCGTCTGTCACTGAAAAATCCAACCCTCGCTCACGCATCAGCGGTTCAACGGTTTGCGCCGCTTCGGCGAGCAAATCGCCCGCCTCGATGACGTCCCGCCCGATACTTTCGCCCCGTGCGAAAAGCAACACATCCTGAATCAAGCGCTCCAGCCTGCGCAATTGACCCGTTGCCTTCTCGGAAAAGCGTACCCGCATTTCATCGGACAGTCCGGCCTGACCAAGATTGGAGGTATGAAGCAGCGCCGCCGCCAAAGGTGTGCGCAATTGATGCGCCAATGAGGCGGCCATTTCGCCCATGGCCGCCAGACGCTGATTGCGCTCAAGTTCGGCTTGCATTCGGTGGGCTGCCGTCACGTCATGAATCAGCAGTATTTTCCCGTCGCCGGATGGCAGCGTACTTTCCGCTATAGATACTCGACCGTCCCCCAGCAACCATTCGCCGACAGTCAAGGTTGGCTCAAGACTGGAGCGCGCCACATCCCCCCAGTGCCGTCCCAGCATCTCTTCTCCGAACAGGGTCATTGCCGCCGGATTCACAGCAATCACGACAGCGGACGAATCCAGCAAGACCACGCCAGCTGGCAAGGCATCCAACAAAGAGGACAGACGCTCCGAAAGCGCCTCTTTTTCGCGGTATTGCCGACGCAATTCACCATTGGCGATGCCCAACTCTTCAGTCAGCGACGTCGCACGCACCTGTAGCGCTTCATATGCCTGAGTCAACTCGGCCGAAACCTGATTGAACATCGCAAATGCACGTTGCAATTCAGCAGTCTTGGCCTCGGAATCAGGCAATACGGGATTGGTATGCACGGCTTCGATCGAAAAAAGATAGGGTGAATTCAGTGCGGGTAATAGTAGAATATTTCTAGGATAATTTGGCTTCTCGATTGATTCTTCTTCTGTTTCACCGAATTTTGACCGGCTATTGATGGCAGCAACCACTGAGACGACAGCAGGAACAGCACCGGCCGGAAACCCGGTGGAGCGTCTGCGCGACGCCTTCAACCGGCTCAACAGCCAGCAGAAACTTGTCTTCATGATCGCGGTGGCTGCAGTTTTTGCCATCATCGTTGGCACGATACTCTGGAGTCGACAGCCTGATTGGAAGACGCTGTTCTCGAACCTGACCGAAAAGGATGGTGGCGCCATCGTCACCATCCTCGAACAGCAAAACATCGCACATCGTTACACTGACAGTGGCGCGTTGCAGGTTCCCGCTGACCGTGTGCACGAAGTGAGGCTCAAGCTTGCTTCGCAAGGACTGCCCCGCGGCGGCATGGTCGGCTTCGAACTGATGGAAAACCAGAAATTCGGGGTCAGCCAGTTTGCCGAACAGGTCAACTACCAGCGTGGCCTCGAGGGCGAGCTGGCACGCACCATCCAGTCGATCGGTGCCATCCAGTCGGCTCGCGTGCATCTGGCAATACCGAAGCCATCCGTATTCGTACGAGAAGAGCAGAAGCCCACCGCGTCAGTCATGCTGAATCTATACCCAGGGCGCAGCCTCGACAGCGCACAGATCGCAGGCATCACCCACCTGGTTTCCTCCAGCGTGCCGCAACTGCCGGCCAGCAATGTAGCCGTTATTGACCAGAGTGGCGCCCTGCTCTCGCAACTCAAGAACTCCCTGACGGAAGCAGGACTGGACCCGGCACAGATCAAGTACGTTCGGGACGTCGAAGGCAGCATCATCAAGCGAATTTCAGAAATACTCAGCCCAATGCTGGGGCAGGATAACTTCAAGGTTCAGGTTGCTGCCGATATCGATTTTTCACAAAGCGAACAGACTGCAGAAACCTATCGCCCGAATAACGCCCCGGAAAGTACCAGTATCCGTAGTCGGCAAAACAATGAAAGCGCCAGTGTCAATCAAGCCGCTGGCGGCGTACCAGGTGCGCTGACCAACCAGCCACCGGTACCGGCAACCGCCCCCTTGACGCAGCCAGCGACCGGCAATTCCCCCGGTCAACCGGGAAAACCAAGCGAAATTCAAGGAAAAGTCGACGCTGCCGGCATTACCGCGCCACTGAATGCCGCTGGTCAGCCGATCAGTACCAGCAAGAACGCAACGATCAACTATGAAGTCGACAAGACTATCCGCCACACAAAGCAGGGCATGGGAGATATACGGCGCCTTTCAGCAGCAATCGTGGTCAATCACCGCAAGGACATCGACAAAAATGGCCAGCCGGTCAGCAAACCGATTCCCGAAGCTGAAATGAAGCAAATCAATGAGTTGGTCCGAGAGGCCATGGGCTACAACAAGGAACGTGGCGACACCATTTCGGTGGCTAACGCCCCCTTCACCGCGGTGGACAAGAGCGAAGCAGAATTGCCAGTCTGGAAGGATCCTGAAAACATTTCCTATGTGAAGGATCTGGTTAAATACCTCCTGATTGCCGGCATTGTGGCCTTCCTTTACCTGAAGGTCATCCAGCCATCAATGAAGACCATGTTCCCCCCCCCCAAGGATGCAGATGGCGCGCATGGGTCGGCCGAGGGCGGAATTTCGGCGTACGGAGAAGGCGAAAGTAGTGGCATCACGGCATCGGGAGAAGACGGGGCCACCCAGGTACACATCGACCATTATGCAGTCATGATCCAGATGGCACGAGAGCTTGCCGAAAAGGATCCGAAAGCTGTAGCCAACATCATCAAGGACTGGATGGGCGTCAATGGCAACTAGCCCTGAAGAAGGCCTCGAAAAGAGCGCCACCCTACTGATTGCACTCGGTGAAGACCATGCAGCCGAAGTACTGAAGCATCTTGGCCCCAGAGAGGTACAAAAGCTCGGCCACGCAATGGCTTTACTTAAATCGGTTCCGCGCACCAAAGTGGAAGGAATTCTCAGTGAATTCCACCAGATCGCTGAGGAGCATTCAGCTGTTCACGTTGATACGGATGCGTATATCCGCAATGTACTCAACAAGGCGCTGGGCGATGACAAGGCCTCCAACCTGATTTCGCGCATTCTGCAAACCGGAGAAACTTCCGGCATTGAAGGCTTGAAGTGGATGGATGCAACCACGGTCGCTGATCTGATTAAAAATGAACATCCGCAAATCATTGCAACCATTCTCGTTCATCTGGAACACGACCACGCCAGCGAAATTCTCAATCACTTCACCGAACGACTGCGCAACGATGTCGTACTGCGCATTGCCACGCTTGAAGGCATCCAGCCGGCTGCACTGAAGGAACTGAATGAAGCCATGATGCGTATCCTTGCAGGGTCTTCCAGCGTCAAGCGTACGGCCATGGGTGGGGTACGTACTGTTGCAGAAATCCTCAACTTTATTGGCACCAACAATGAAACGTCGGTCGTCGATGCCATTCGCGAATACGACCCAGACCTCGCCCAGAAAATTCTCGACGAGATGTTCGTTTTCGAAAATCTGCTGGAAATCGACGATCGTTCCATCCAGCTTATCCTTCGCGAAGTTCAGTCCGACTCGCTCATCCTCGCACTCAAAGGCGCTTCCCCCGAATTGCGCGAAAAAATATTCAAAAACATGTCGCAACGTGCGGCTGAAATGTTACGTGAAGACCTGGAGTCCAAGGGGCCAGTCCGACTATCCGAGGTCGAAGCCGAACAGAAGGAAATTCTCAAGGTTGTTCGCCGCCTTGCTGACGAAGGACAAATTGTCCTCGGTGGCGCCGGTGGTGAGCAAATGCTCTAACCATGTCCGGATTTATTCCAAAGGAGCGTTTGGCCGGCTATCAACGGTGGCAAGTCGCCTCCTTTGACAAAACTACGCCCCCCAGAGCGGAGCAAATCGAGCCTTCACTGCCCAGTGAAAAGCCACCAAGCGTTTCGAATGTCGGCGAGACGATCGTCGAAATGCCCTTCCCCACAGCCGAGGCACTTCAACAGATCAATGAAGAGGCCCGTAATGAAGGATATCGGGTTGGCTACGAAGAAGGCCGTGCAGCCATCGAATCCGAACTGGCGAAAAACACTGAGAAACAGACCCAGCAGCTGTGCGCCATCGTTGGAAATTTACATGTTTCAATGGCCCATCTGGACCAAAACATCGCCGACCAACTGCTCGACCTTGGACTTGAAATTGCCGCCCAAGTCTTGCGTGGCAGCCTGGCAGTCAAGCGCGAATTGATCTTACCAACCATCCGTGAAGCCATTGCTGACCTCCCCTTCCATCATGGTGCAATCTCACTGCACCTGAATCCGGAAGATGCAAATGTCCTGCGCGCAGCGCTTACAGAACAACTGGCCCATACTGGCGCCCATATCGTACCAGACAGCAACATATCGCCAGGTGGTTGCCAAATTACCGCAGGGAATTGCGGGATTGATGCGACCATCGAAACACGCTGGAAGCGTGTCATTGATGCAATCGGCGCTAATCCGAACGAATGGCTGAACGAGACTTAACGCTTCCCCTTCCCGATCATATCGGGCGCTGGCAGCGGTTTCTCGCCTACTGCCAAAATTCGGCGGCCCAAGCGCAGCCACTCTGGCCCAGTGGTCGCTTGACCAGAATTAATGGTTTGGTCATGGAAGCCACGGGGCTAAAACTACCACTTGGAAGCACCTGCCGAATTGTTCCAAGTGGCGGAGCACCCGTCGAAGCAGAAGTTGTCGGCTTTGCCAACGAGAAGCTCTATCTGATGCCCTCGGACGATGTTTTTGGGCTCGCTCCGGGAGCCAAGGTCGAAGCCTGTGACCCACCAGCCCCCCCGCCGTGCATCGATTTCCCGGCGCTGAAGAGGCGGCGCGCCATTGACCGCGCCAAGCAGGTACCGGTAGGTAATGAACTACTTGGCCGAGTCCTTGATGGCGTTGGTCGCCCTCTCGACAACAGGGGTCCAATTACAACAGAGTCGTCACGTTCGCTGCAGAGTCGGCCATTCAATCCGATGATGCGCGCCTCAATCGAAAAGCCGCTGGATGTTGGCATTCGCGCGATCAATTCACTTTTGACAGTCGGGCGCGGCCAACGCATGGGATTGTTTGCCGGCTCCGGCGTCGGCAAGTCTGTACTACTTGGCATGATGGCACGCTACACAGAAGCTGAAGTCATTGTTGTCGGACTGATTGGGGAACGTGGGCGCGAAGTCAAAGAATTCATTGAGCAAATACTTGGAGAAGAGGGCATGCGGCGCGCCGTCGTGGTTGCAGCCCCGGCTGATACTGGCCCGCTTATGCGCCTTCAGGGCGCAGCCTACGCCACGACAATTGCCGAGTATTTCCGTGACCAAGGAAAGCAGGTTCTGCTGATCATGGACTCCCTGACCCGCTATGCGATGGCCCAACGTGAAATCGCGCTTGCAATTGGCGAACCACCCGCAACTCGAGGGTACCCACCTTCAGTCTTCGCACGCCTGCCACAACTTGTCGAACGCGCCGGAAATGGGCGGGTTGGTGGCGGCTCGATTACTGCATTCTATACAGTGCTTGCGGAAGGTGACGACCAACAAGATCCCATCGCCGATTCGGCTCGCGCGATCCTAGATGGACACATTGTGCTGTCGCGAACACTTGCCGATGCCGGGCATTACCCTGCAATTGATATTGAACAGTCGATCAGCCGCGCGATGGTAAGCCTGATCGACAGCGACCAGCTTGAAAACATCCGAAAATTTAAAGTGCTTTTTTCAAGATATCAGCGCTCACGCGACCTGATTTCTGTGGGTGCGTATTCTCCAGGCTCCGACCCTGTGCTCGATCAGGCGATTGGCGCATATCCAAAGATGGAGCACTTCCTTCAGCAACAACTCACTGAGCAATCGGATTTCCCCGCCAGCATTGAGGCCTTGAGAAACCTCTTCTAAACGATCATGACACAACCTTTCTCACTGCAACCCTTGCTGGAGGTCATGCAGACACGTACGGATGAAGCCACGCGCAAGCTAGGCAAACTGATCGCAGCCGAGCAAAGTCAGCGTAGTCGGTTGGAAATGCTCGAGCAGTATCGTGACGAGTACGCGCAACGTTTGCGTGACGCCACCATGCAAGGGGTAACCCGCTTCGTTTTGCTAAACTATCAAGCTTTTCTGGCACGCATAGATGAAGCCATTGCTCAACAGCGAATTGCCGTTGAAAGTTCTGAGCTGAACACCAAAGCCGGCAAGGATCACTGGCAAGAACAGAACAAGAAACTCAAAGCAATCGATACACTTTCCCTGCGCCACGATGCTCGGATGCGCTACCAAGAGAATCGGCAAGACCAAAAACTTCAAGACGAATTCTCCACCCGAAAATTCAGCACTAACGACGACGCTGAGGGGGGCGACCACTAGAGTCAAGATAGGCACACATATTGCTGAAACCATTGCAATAGCGAATCTATCTTGGGGGAAGTTACATGAGCATCAGTATTATTTCCAACGCAGCGGCCAACGTTAGCATCACTGCTTCCGCAGCGTCACTGCCACAACCGGAAACACTGTCTGAGTGTTTTACGGCACTTCTTTCCGGTCAAACACTGAGAGTGACTCCATCACTGCTAACTGACTCGACCCACAGTTTGTCGACTCGATTGAAAAACTCCGAAACACCGTCAGACAATGAAGCAAGACCCGGTGATGCTCCGCTCGATCAATCAATACTTGCAGCAATGCTCGGCTTCCTGCAGCCAACTGTCGTAAGCCCTCAACCCCAGAATTCAGCGGACGTTGGCACTCGTAACCAAGAGAACAAGCCGTTGCTTGAAACAACTTCGGACTTAACAGCGCGAAATGCACTTGATGACATTAATGCAGACCCAAAATCGACAAACAAGGACAATGCCAGTCTGACCATCCCTGTCCAAGACAAAGGCAACTTGCTGGCATCACAGGCAAACGACGCGGCAAATATTGCCGCCGACTCGCGTAAAGATAGTGGTGGCGCCACAGGCTTTGAACTTGCGATGAACAATGTAACCACTTCGCGAGAAAAAGCAGACATTAAGCAGGTGGCGATAAGCGCGCCACTAACTAGCGCCATATGGCCAGAAAAATTAGGCGAACAAATTGTCTGGCTAGCCAAAAGTAATCAGCAATCAGCCCAGATCAATATAAACCCTCCGCAGCTGGGCCCTGTACAGATCACGCTTAGCCTAAATGGCGACCAGGCAAGCGCCATATTTACCTCTCCTCATTCTGAAGTTCGACAAACAATTGAGGCCAGTCTGCCGCAATTGAGAGAAATGCTGGCCTCCGTTGGCATCAGCCTCGGGGATGCAAACGTCGGCGCCAATCTGCCCCAGCAAAACCAGCCTCAAGCCTTCCTGTCGGGAAACAGAAACCAATCAATGGATGAAAACGCTATACTCCCGGCAAACGAGAAAGCGACAACTATCGGAAGCGCACAGTTTCTGCAAAGAGGCAGCGGACTGGTAGATTTGTTCGCCTGACGACAAGGGACATAAGAGAGGAAGAGATTCATGGCCAAGGATGCCAAACCAGCAGAGGATGGGGCTGCAGAGCCCCCCAAAAAAAGTAAAAAATTGTTGATCATCATCCTTGCTGTCGTCCTGCTTTTGGTACTTGGTGGCGGCGGAGCTGCATACATGCTGCTCAAAAAAGGCGATCACTCGGACGACGGTGACGAAGAAGTCCCGGAAGAAACCACAAAATCCAAGAAAAAAGACAAGAAAAAAGAGGCTCACGTGGCCCCTGTTTTCGTGAATCTTGATGCATTTACGGTAAATCTTGTACCCGAAACAGGCGATCAGTACCTTCAAGTTGTCATCTCACTTGAAGTTGAAGATCCGGCCGAAGAACCTGCACTAAAAATGCAGATGCCAAAAATTCGAAACAATCTCACTTTACTGCTCTCTTCCAAAAAGGCCTCAGAGTTGTTGACGAAGGAGGGCAAGGAGCAATTGGCGGACACCTTGAAAGACGAGATCAATGCTGTGATCACGCCACCCAAGAAAAACAGGAAGGGCGAAATGGTCATGCCAGATGGCCCCGTCAAGTCTGTACTCTTCACTTCCTTCATAATTCAGTAAGGAGCCATGGCAGGCGACTTTCTCTCTCAGGATGAGGTTGACGCACTTCTCAAGGGTGTCACCGGCGAAGCCGACGAACCCGAAGAAACTGAGGGCGATGGCGGAGGCGTTCGCGCCTATAACATTGGCACGCAGGAGCGCATCGTCCGAGGACGTATGCCAACGCTGGAGTTGGTTAACGAGCGCTTTGCGCGCTATCTGCGAATTGGTCTTTTCAACTACATGCATCGGAATGCGGAGATTTCGGTCGGACCGATTCGCGTTCAAAAATACAGCGAGTTCATTCGCAACCTTGTCGTTCCGACCAATCTGAATCTGGTCATTGCAAAGCCCTTGCGGGGTACTGCCCTTTTTGTATTTGACCCCAACCTTGTCTTTCTGGTGGTCGACAATATGTTTGGGGGTGATGGACGATTCCATACCCGTGTTGAAGGGCGTGATTTCACCCCAACAGAACAACGAATCATTCAAGGATTGCTCAACGTTGTATTTACGGAATACAGCAAATCATGGAAGCCAGTTTACGACATCAACTTTGAGTACATCCGCTCGGAGATGAACTCGCAATTTGCCAATATCGCCACACCTTCGGAAATCGTAGTGTCGACCACCTTTACGTTGGAATTTGGTGGGGCAACTGCTGATATGCATATCTGCTTTCCGTACTCAATGCTTGAGCCAATCCGCGACCTTCTCTACAGCACCATGCAAAGCGACCAGTTATCGTCCGATAAACGCTGGATCGGAACATTGCGCAAGCAATTGCAAGGTGCAGAAGTCGAAATCGTGGCCCAGCTTGGCTCCGGAAAAATCACGTTGGGCCAGATATTGAAGCTGAAAGTTGGAGATGTGGTTCCTCTGCACATTCCGGAAAAAATTGAAGCAATGGTCGACGGTGTGCCATTAATCGAATGCACCTTTGGCCAGCAAAGCGGCCAATATGCACTGAAAGTTGAGCGATTTATCGCAGCGCCCCCTGAAACACCGCATACCGATGCTGCACCCGGAGAAAAAAATGGCTGATGAAATGGAAAACATGGCAAACGATGTCGCAGCAGACGAAGATCAGATCAGTGAGGACGACTGGGCGGCTGCAATGGCAGAGCAAGCAGTCACCGAACCAACTTCAGGCCAAGCAGCGCAACCAGCAGATATCTTCCCATCATTTGGCGGCAATGCAGGTAGCGCAGGCATGATGAACGAACTTGACATGATTCTGGATATTCCAGTTCAGATTACAGTCGAGCTCGGACGCACAAAAATCACCATCAAGAACCTGTTGCAATTAGCCCACGGTTCGGTCGTCGAGTTGGAAGCGATGGCAGGTGAACCCATGGATGTCATGGTCAATGGCACGTTGATTGCCCAAGGGGAAGTAGTCGTGGTCAACGACAAATTTGGTATTCGTTTGACAGACATCATTACGCCTTCCGAGCGGATGAGAAAACTGAATCGCTGATCATCTCAAGAAGTTTGCATTAAGATTGGTGACTGGTTTTACATTCCCTAGGCCTGCCTTGTTACGCTTCATCTCACTGCTCATACCTACCGCTGCATATGCTGCTGAATTGGCGCCAGTTGGAGTCTCGTCAGGAACATATTTGCAGGCTGCGCTAGCCTTGGCGCTGATTGTTTGCGTTCTGGCCGGAACGGCATGGCTGGCACGAAGAGTTTCAGGTGGAAGAGGTTTTGGCCAAGGAGGAATGAAGATCGTCGGCGGAGTCGCGCTGGGACCACGTGAGCGTATTGTTCTGTTGGAAATCGGAGACGAGTGGTTAGTAGTAGGCATCGTGCCTGGCCAAATTCGTACTTTGCATCGCTTGGGGAAAGGTGCGATGCACACCGGCAACGAACCTGCCACCGCTGATAAGCCATTTGCACAATGGTTGCATGGAATTTCTGAGCGTCGCAATCATGAATAGGCGCTTCGCCATCGGGATCGCACTGCTATTCCACTTATCCCTCGCTCTTGCGCAAACCAGTGGGGGAGGCCTGCCGGCAATTACCAGCACTCCTGCCGCTGGTGGCGGAACGACTTATTCACTGACTATACAGACACTGCTGTTGATGACGGCGTTGTCCTTCATTCCAGCAATCGTGCTGATGATGACAGGGTTTACTCGTATCGTCATTGTGCTGTCTTTGCTACGCCATGCCATGGGCATGCAGACTGCACCACCAAATCAGGTCATCGTCGGGTTGTCTCTGTTTCTCACCTTTTTCGTGATGAGTCCAGTTCTCGAAAAAGTGTATACGGACGCCTATGTTCCATTGTCGGAAAACCGCATCAACATCATGCAGGCAGCTGATCGTGCGGCGATTCCTATGCGTGGATTTATGCTCAAACAGACACGAGAGTCAGATCTCGCGCTATTTGCCGGGATTGCAAAAATCGACAGGATAGAAAAGCCTGAAGACACTCCGCTGCGCATTTTGGTCCCGGCTTTTGTAATCAGCGAGTTAAAAACCGCGTTCCAGATTGGGTTTATCATCTTCATACCATTTCTTGTCATCGACATGGTAGTCGCAAGCATGTTGATGTCGATGGGCATGATGATGATGTCCCCGGTAATGATAGCCCTGCCTTTCAAACTGATGCTGTTCGTCCTGGTTGATGGCTGGCATCTTGTTATTGGTTCGCTGATTCAGAGTTTCAGTTCATGACACCGGGAATGGTCATGGAAATTGGCCGGCAAGCGATTGAGGTTACTTTGCTAATCGCTGCTCCCATGCTGCTTACGGCACTGATTGTCGGGCTGATTGTCAGCATTTTTCAGGCAGCCACCCAACTGAACGAGTCCACACTGCAGTTTGTACCCAAACTGGTCGCAATGTTCCTCGTATTGCTTTTGGCAGGCCCCTGGATGCTTCAATATCTGATCGACTACATCCAGCGCCTGTTCGGCAGTATTCCTCAATTGATTGGCTAATCATGTTCAGCATCGACTCCGCGCAGATCGATGCCTGGATTGTTGCCTTCATATATCCACTGACACGCATTCTCGCGTTTATCGCAACGGCCCCCCTGTGGAGCAGCGCCGGCGTTCCTGGCCGTACCCGCCTGATTTTGGCCATTGCCATCACGGTTGCCATCACCCCAACGCTCCCCCACATTCCCGTCGTTCAACCGGCTTCGCTCGCGGGACTTTGGATCCTATCGCAACAAATGCTGATAGGTATCGGAATGGGATTTGCAGCGAAAATAGTGTTCACCGGTTTCGAGTTGGCGGGAGAGTTTATCGGCGCGCAAATGGGACTTGGCTTTGCAACGTTTTATGACCCATTGAGCTCGTCGCAAACGCCCGTTATTTCTGAATTCTTCAACCTGATTGTGCTGCTGCTGTTTCTCTCAATGAACGGGCACTTGCTCTATTTGGCGACGCTAGTTCAGAGTTTTTCGACTATTCCGATTAGTGCCTTGCCCCTAGGTGCAGGTTCGTGGTTGAACCTAGCGGAACTGGGCGGAAAAATATTCTCAGCTGGCTTATTGCTGGCACTACCGATTGTCGTCGCACTGATGATTACCAACGTCGCTCTCGCGGTACTTACCCGGGCTGCGCCTCAACTAAATATATTTGCGCTAGGTTTTCCCCTGACGCTATTAGGTGGATTCTTTGGGCTGGCCGTCAGCTTGAATTATCTGGCAACGCCTCTACAAAGCATTTTTGAATTTGGCATGAGTGTAATGCTTGGATATGCCATGCCAAGCAAATAGTCCCGTCAGTTTTGTAGAAATGAGTCTGCTTGCTGACGCTGAACCAGGCGAATAACACCTTCCGCCACGCGGCGCGCGCCAATCGTTTGCGAGTCGATACCTTCCGTGTATTCGACAATTTGATAGCTGCCAAAGCCCTGCTCATACTGCAGTTGGCTTGCCCGCCGCTTGAGAATTTGAATAGACTCTCCAGCGCCACCCGTGTGGTAGCGCTTCATCTTCAATGAAAAACGATAGGTATCGTCGTTCAAGCGAGCCTCTTCGATTTCCCAATTAGGCGCCAGAGGATCATAGACAATATAGATCGCAGCAGCAACCACTGCGGTTGTTGCCAAGTTAGCCAGAGAAATTGACGTTTTGGCTGTTAATTGGATGGCCTTGTTTGGAATAATCGCAGAGCCTGTTGACCCGGTTGAACTGCACCCTGAGGCCAACACAGCGCAAGCTATCAGAAGTACTTTGATCTTCATAGGATGCTGAACAAGCTGAGCTGGCTGATCTGCTTGAACGACAGTTGCGCCGCTTCAAGCTGCATCTTTTTTTGAGAGATGTCAGTAATCGCCTGCGTGTAATCCAGATCCTGCAATGTCGATAGCGAGGCTGAATATTGAAGTTGCAGGTCCTCCCCTGTATTAGTCAGTGAGTCCAGCTCCTTGAGACTGGATCCAACACTCGAACGGACTTTATTGACGTTTTCAAGTGCTTGATCGATCCCCGCCAAACTTCCGGCAAGTCGATTGGAATATTCAGTTGAGGTGTAGACCCCGCCAATACCTGTAGTCAGGGTGTCGATGGCACGACGCAAGGTCGTAAAGATACTTTGGTTCGTGCTGGGCGTAATGGTAAAAGAATCACCGCTGGCAGGTATTCCCTCCATCACAACCGATGCGCCAAAATCTGCAGGCGTAGCAGCCTGCGTGTCTTCGAGTTTAATTGCCTGGCCGGGTGTGTATGGCATTGATGCCGTATAGGCAGTTGTACCAGTTAAATCAAATAATTGATAGGTGGTCACTGAACCTGCAACGGAGAATTTTATTTGTATACCAGCATAGTTTGCCAACGCTGCCGACCATTTGCCTTGATCAGTCACCGAACCTTGGTCAATGATTCCAGTGCCTGTATTTACAGGAACACCGGCACCTGTCGTTGCGGCGGCTGTAACGAAACTACCATTACCATTTCTTACAGCCTCAAACAATTCCTTACCGCTGACATTGGTTGCCATTTGGCGGGACGCGCCAACCTGCAACAATCGCTTGCCATCATCTCCCTGATAGGCAGCACCAGATATCGTTGCACTAAAGGGTTTGACCGCGCCTTGATACCCTGAAAACAGATAGTTACCATCACCATCCTGAGTATTGGCTAGCCCCATTAGCTCCGAATAACGTGCCTCCAATTCTGTCTTTATGTAGGCACGATCACTATTCGTCAGCGTGGTGCTTCCCGCCTGAACCAGCCTGTCCCGTACATTTTGCAGCAGGTCCCCGACTGATGCCACTTGCGACTCTACGAGATTCAGCTTGCCCTGCGCATCGCTCTGGTTTTTCAAGAATTGAGTCGAGACCGCTGCCGATTGCGTCAACACCAATGCTTGCGCGGAACCAATCGGATCATCTTCCGGCGTCAACACCCTGCGGCCGGTGGACATCTGATTTTGCAACTTGAACAAGTCGCTTTGATTCCGACCAATTCCGTTCGCACCCGAGTTGAAGATCTGAGATGTACTAATTCGCATGTCGTACTCCGTTAACGAATTTGCAGCACGGTATCAAACAGTGTTTTGCCAATTTCAAGTAACTTGGCAGACGCTTGATAAGCCTGCTGAAAGCGAATCATGTTGGCAGCCTCTTCATCCAGATTGACGCCGGACAAGGAATCACGTGTGGCTTGCGCCTGATCCAGAACCGCTTGCTGAGCATCTCCGGTCACCTTCAGCTCCCGGGTCTTGATGCCATTGTTGGCAACCAATTGGGCGTATGCCCCCTGAAATGTAGCCTTGGCCCCAGCCATCGTATTTTTTGTCTGCAACTGTCCCAATGCGAGTGCATTCCGACCGTCACTCGTGCCCGCAGCATTCAACGAAAGTTTGAAAGTATCACCATCACTAGGCTGACCAGTTAGCTGAAAACTCATGCCGTCAACCGATATGGTCATACTCTGGGTATAAGCAACAGGCGGCAAAGCCGGGGCACTTTCGGCGCTGCCAGGCAGTTTAACGATGACCGTATCACCCAGCCCCAAGCCAGTGAAACTCAGTTGGGTTGGTGACGCGGCATTGTAAGTCACCGTAATATCGCCGGCGCGCAGCAGGTTTACATCGAACCCAGGAACGGTCTTTCCAGGCGAAATTTCACCATTTCCCTTGTTCGTATCGGTAGCGCTCGTACGAAATGGAACCGCCACTGCCACTGTTCTGGCATCTGCTGCAATTACGGGGTCCACCAATACATTCTTCGCAGCATTGCGCGTTGGCTGAATAAGAAAACTATCTCCTATATTCGCTCCGCCACTCTGAACAGAAATGCCAAATCCTTCGGTACTCTGAACTGTCGCCGTCAAATTTGTGAGCGTATCCGCTGACCACTGCTTGTTATCTGACAATCGGCTCAACGAGAAGAGATCGACATTGGCGGCATTTTTTCCTGCATATGTGAGCCGATAATCACTTGTGGTCAAATTAGTATAAAAATTACCGTCGCTCACCTCTGGGCCGTAAGGCGGTGGATTAGTCAACTGAGCGGTAACAACCAGATTACCGGTGTTGTGACTATTCGCATTCACCGTTGGTATCAGATTGGCAACGTTAAAAAAATTGGCATTGAAGGCTGCACCGTCACCGCTGGCATTACCTGACAAATCCATTCCCAGCGCATGCTGCGCATTGAATGTGAGGGCAACCGAGGCTGCAACCCGCCCCAGTTCGTTCATCGCCTTATCCAGTGTTTCGTTCCTGAAGGACACCAGCCCGCCAAGTTGCCCCCCGGAAATGAGTTGCTCCGGCAACTCCATTGAACTACCGGTCATTGTCTGCAACCCAACGGCAATGCGCGAGGGATCCGCGCTGGCAGCCATGGCCGAAAGCGTCATCGCCTGTTCACCGACCACCAGTTGCTGCCCGGTGCCGATAAAGACATTAAAAGAGCCATTGCTATTGGTGCTGGTCGACACCTTGACGAGCTTGTTCAACTCATTAATCAAGGTATCACGCTGATCCAGCAAGTCATTTGCCGGCTGTCCGTAAGACGATTCGGAAATGATGATTCGCTGGTTAAGATCAGCAATCTGGCTGGAATAAGCATTGATACTAGTGACTGCGTCCTGAATTTTTCCGTTAACTTCGTCTGCAAGCTCTCCCAAACGGGAATCCAGCGACTGGAAACGATTTACCAGCGTCGTAGCCGATGAAATCATCGATTCGCGTGCAGACAGCAAGGAGGGATTTGAGGCCACCTGCTGAACACCGCTAAAGAAATCCTGCAACGCCGGACTCAGTCCCGCCGATGGGTCTGCCAGCAGATTATCGATCTGCTTTATTTCCCCATAGTAGGCATCAATGCCGCTCAAGGTCGTCTGCGCCGAGTTAACCTGTCCGGTCAAATAGCGATCGTACATGCGTTCAATGGTCTGCACATGCACACCCTGACCAATTGAACCAGCGCCGGTATTAACCGCAATATTGGTCGCCTGAACTGCGCGCTGCCGGGTATACCCCGGGGTACTGGCATTGACGACGTTATGCTCGGTCGCCAGCAAGTTCAACTGGGCCGCCGCGATACCGCTAACGCCGATACTGTAAATTCCTGTGCTCATCATTCACCTCATTGAGGTTAACGACCAGTTGACCTCAAAGTTTAGGAAAATCAACCAATCAATGCTTGCCGCATGGTCGGGCCATTGATGATGCGCGATAATTTGTCTGCGTACATCGGATCCGTGGCATAACCGGCCTGTTGCAAACGTTTCGCAAACTCCGTGCCATCCTGTGACCCAATCACCGCGCTGTAACGGGAATTGCTGCGCAACAGGTTGGCGTAATCGCGGAAGCCTTCTTCATAAGAACCATATGCCCGGAAGCGCTCGACTACCTGCCGCGGCTGGCCATCCACATATTCTGTCGTTGTCGCATCAACAGTCTGGCCGGTCCAGTTCTTTCCTGCCTTGATGCC
>DAOLIO010000022.1:0-2406 GCA_035328505.1 Azonexus sp. | reverse complement strand
ACAGTCTGATACTGCAGATGACGGGCATCAGAAGCGGCAAGCGGCAAGCTTGTGCCGGCAGGGTTTGCCGGCCCTGTGGCGGTAGCCTCACCCTGGGTCGCTGCGATGGTCTTCCCCAACTGCTGCTCGATCAGTTTGGCAAAGCCTACGCCTTTTCCACTTGCCGAAAGGTTCTGGGCCATTTGCTGATCCAGCAAAGAGGTATAAAAGCGTGATTGATCACTATTCAACATGCCATCCTGCGGCACAGTATCCCGCATGCTTTTCAGCACCTGCTGCAGGAACAGGGTTTCGAATTGCTGGGCAGCTGCCTTCAGTCCGCCCTGCGGATCCTTGGCAAATTCGCTGCGCAAATCCTGGGCGGATTTGACATCAAACGCCGCACGATTCGGCTGATTCTGAATCTGTATCGACATAACCAGCGTCAGATGACTTCGAGCTCGGCATGCAAGGCGCCGGCAGCCTTCATCGCCTGGAGAATGGCCAGCAAATCCATGGGATTGGCGCCAAGGGCATTCAAGGCCTTGACCACGTCAGACAGATTGGCGCCCGCCTTGACGTTCATCAAGCTGCCGTTGTCCTGCTTGACCTGTATGTCTGCGCTCTGGCCGAACTGCGGTTGCCCGCTGTCCACCACGACGGAGAGATTTCCGTGCGCGACGGCACATGACTCCAGCGTCACTTTCTGGTTCATGACCACCGAGCCGGTCCGGGGATTGACAATGACTTTCGCCAACCCGACCATCGGCTGGACATCCAGATTGTCGATCCGCCCCAGGAAGGCAACGCGAGCGTCGGCCTCATCCGGAACGCGCACCGAGAGGCGACGTCCATCGATCGCCTGCGCAGTGCCGGGCCCGCCGCTTTTGTTGATCGCATCGACCAGTTTCTGCACTGTCCCGTAATCGCTGCTCCCCAATTCGTAATAAACGACACCACCTTGGCCGACCGAGGTAGGTACCGCACGTTCAACCGTGGCGCCACTGGGGATTCTGCCGGCAGACAGGTGATTGACCGTCACCTTGGATCCACCGGATGACGCACCAGCCCCCCCGACCAGCACATTGCCCTGGGCAATCGCGTAAACCTGACCGTCGGCGCCCTTCAACTGGGTCATGACCAGCGTACCGCCGCGCAGACTCTTGGCGTTGCCCATCGAAGAAACGGTGACATCGATGGGCTGGCCCGGCCGCGAATATGCGGGCAAGTTGGCCGTAACCATCACGGCTGCCACGTTTTTCAATTGCAGTTTCTGAGATTGCTCCTGGGTCAGATTAACCCCCATCTGCGACAACATGTTGCCAATGGCCTGCGTGGTAAATGGCGTCTGCGTGGTCTGGTCGCCGGTGTTATCGAGACCGACAACGATACCGTAGCCAATCAACTGGTTGTTGCGCACGCCCTGGATGCTGGCCAGATCCTTGATTCGCTCGGCGACTGCCGGCTGACTCCACAGCGGCAGGATGAAGGCGGCCAGAATTGCCGACTGATAGAACAATTTGCCGCTTTTCATCGTCATGATGCTTCTCCGCGAATATTTCCCTAGAACGGCATCACATTAAGGAAGAACCGTGCCAACCAACCCATGACCTGACCATCGCTAACCTGGCCAGACGATTTGTACTCGATCCGTGCGTCGGCAATCTTCGACGATTCGACCACGTTGAAGGCGTCGACAAAACTCGGATTCACCACGCCTGATATCCGTACGAATTCCTGCTCACTCCCGATCGCCAACTGTTTTTCTCCGGAGATCAACAGGTTGCCATTCGGCATCACGTCGATCACCGTCACCGTCATGTTGCCGGTAAAGATATTGTTGTTGGCAGCCTCGCCCTTGCCGCTGAAGGCATTGGCGCTTTTCGCATTGAGATCGAGACCGAGCAACCCTTTGCCGGGCAGTCCGGTCAGGCCACTGACGGATGCCGTAGCCACATTCGACTTGTCCAGCTTGTTGTTGGATTTGGTCGAGGCAGTGGTGCTTTCCGTAATTTTGACCGTAATCGTGTCGCCCACATACCGGGCTCGTCTATCTTCGAACAATGGGCGGCTGTTTGCTGCCTGGTAAATTGCGCCATTGCCGCTCGGCATATCAAAACGCGGCGAAGGACGTGCCGTCATTGGCTGATGCACGTTGGTCGGCGGTACCGTCGAGCATCCTGCGGTCAACAGGAAAAAAAGCAGAAAAATGAAATTCATGGTCTTACCTCACAACTGCGTCAGACGCCCCAGCATCGCGTCTGAGGTAGAGATCACCTTGGAATTCAACTCATAGGCACGCTGGGTCTGGATCATCGTCACCAACTCCTCTGCCACATTGACGTTCGACGTTTCCACGTAGCCTTGATTGACCGTACCAGCGCCGTTGGTTCCCGGCGTATTCGGCGTTGGCGTACCGCTGGCAGC
>DAOLIO010000021.1:0-23417 GCA_035328505.1 Azonexus sp. | reverse complement strand
CTGGCTCTGGCTCTGGCTCTGGCTCTGGCTCTGGCTCTGGCTCTGGCTCTGGCTCCGGCTCCGGCTCCGGCTCCGGCTCCGGCTCCGGCTCCGGTGGCACCTGGTATTGTGTCAATTCGGACAGGTGTTCGCCTGTTTGAGCGTCAACCTCTCCGATTGTCGGCACATCTTCCTCAGAAGAGGCAGGCCCCGGGAGCAAGTAGTCAAATGCATTGAATACACCATGGCAACTACCGCACCGAACCTTGCCGGCCTTAAGACGTAGCTGCGCGGAAGTGACACGAAAAACCGTGTTGCAAGCCGGGCAGCGTGTCCGCGTCAAGGTTTGATTCCGGCCAGGCATACCCAGTCTTCACGAGTATCTGCGACATGCATCGGCATCCACTGGGCGTAGATGGCAATGATTTCATCGGCTTGTTCGCGAAGTATCCCTGACAATGCAAGCCTTCCTCCCGAGCGAACATGGGCACAGATGGCCGGCGCCAGCACTCGCAAGGGATTGGAAAGGATATTGGCGACCACTAGATCGTATTCGCCCGCCACCGGCGTTGTCGAATCAGCGAACAACGCATCCACGCCATTAAGTTCGGCATTCGCACGAGCCGCTTCAACCGCCAATGGATCAATATCAACACCGGCCACCGACCCTGCGCCCAGACGAGCCGCTGCTATGGCCAGAATGCCGGAACCGCACCCGTAGTCGAGTACGGTACAACTATCGGACACATGTCGCTCCAGCCATTCCAGACATAGCCGCGTGGTTGGATGCGAGCCTGTACCGAAGGCCATTCCGGGATCCAGAATCAGGTTGATTGCATTCGGATCCGGTGTTTCATGCCAGGATGGGACAATCCAGAGACGTTCTGAAACACGAATCGGATCGAATTGGGACTGGGTAAGCTGCACCCAGTTCTGCTCAGCCACTGGCTCGACAGCGTAGGCAGGAGCTTCGGCAAGCCCGACAGCCTGTGCCGCCTCACTCAGCAAAGCCTCGATATCGGCATCCGGTTCGAGCAGCGCCACGACGCGCGAATGCGTCCAACCCGAACTCGGCACAGAGCCCGGCTCACCAAACAACGGTTGCTCATCCGGGGTGCCGGCATCAGCATCTTCAATGCTTGCCGACAATGCCCCCGCTTCAAGCAGGGCATCGCAGATCGGCTCGGCATGCGACGCATCGGTCAGAAAACTAACGCTTTGCCACCCCATGGCTCAGAGCTTCACTTCGCCCTTGTCGGCGAGTTTCTGTTCAAGGTAATGAATGCTCGTACCGCCTTCGATAAAACGGGCATCCTGCATCAACTCCTGATGCAACGGAATGTTGGTCTTGATGCCTTGAATACTCATTTCGGACAAGGCAATGCGCATGCGGCGGATGGCCTGATCGCGAGTATCACCGTAGGCAATCACCTTGGCGACCATCGAGTCGTAATGAGACGGAACGGTATAGCCCTGATAAATATGTGTATCAACCCGGATTCCAGGGCCGCCCGGCGGATGATAAAACTCGATCTTGCCAGGACATGGCACAAACGTGAAAGGGTCTTCGGCATTAATGCGGCATTCGATCGAATGGCCACGGAAGACGATGTCCTTCTGCTTGTAGCGCAGCTTTTCTCCCGCAGCGACGCGAATCTGCTCCTGCACGATATCAACACCGGTAATCATTTCGGTCACCGGATGCTCAACCTGAACACGGGTGTTCATTTCAATGAAGTAGAACTCGCCGTTTTCATACAGGAACTCGAACGTTCCTGCGCCCCGGTAGCCAATCTTGCGACAGGCTTCGGCGCAGCGCTCGCCGATACGGGCAATCAGGCGCGCCGGGATATGCGGTGCCGGTGCCTCTTCGATCACTTTCTGGTGACGCCGCTGCATGGAACAATCGCGTTCGCCGAGGTAGATCGCGTTCTTGTATTCGTCGGCCAGCACCTGGATTTCCACGTGGCGCGGGTTTTCCAGATACTTTTCCATGTACACCGCAGGATTGTTGAAGAAGCTGCCAGCCTCCTGCTTGGTCATCCCGACCGCGTTGACCAGCGCCGCTTCGGTATGCACGACTCGCATGCCACGACCACCACCGCCACCGGCTGCCTTGATGATGACCGGATAACCAACGGCCCGGGCAATCTTGACGATCTCCTTCGGATCATCCGGCAGTTCACCATCGGAACCCGGCACGCAAGGCACCATGGCTTCCTTCATGGCATTCTTGGCCGAAACTTTGTCGCCCATCAAACGGATCGTTTCGGCGCGCGGGCCAATGAAAACGAATCCGGAAGTTTCGACGCGTTCAGCAAAGTCAGCGTTTTCCGATAGAAAGCCGTATCCCGGGTGAATCGCCTGTGAGTCGGTCACTTCCGCCGCAGAAATAATGGCCGGGACGTTCAAATAGCTCAGAGACGAGGAGGCCGGACCAATACAGACGGATTCATCGGCCAACTTGACATATTTCGCCTCACGATCAGCCTCGGAATGTACGACGACCGTTTTGATGCCAAGTTCGCGACACGCGCGCTGAATGCGCAGCGCTATCTCTCCGCGGTTGGCAATAAGGATTTTTTCAAACATGGCCATATCAGCCAATCACATAAAGCGGTTCACCGAATTCCACCGGTTCGCCATTTTCAACCAGAATCGCCTTGACCACGCCAGAGGCATCCGATTCGATCTCATTGAGCAATTTCATGGCTTCGATGATGCAGAGCGTGTCCCCCTGCTTCACGGTCTGGCCGATCTGCACGAAAGCATCGGCGCCGGGCGATGGGGAACGGTAGAAAGTGCCAACCATCGGCGACTTGACGATGTGACCTTCAGGCAACTCGTCCTCGTCGTCGAGATTGACCGACGAAGCCACCGGCGCGCCAGCTGGCAACTGGGGAGGGGCGGCATAATATTGCTGCGGAGCAGCGGCAACAGCACCATAGTGCTTGGCGATACGGACCTTCTCTTCACCCTCGGTCACTTCCAGTTCGGAAATACCGGATTCCTGAACAAGGTCGATAAGTTTCTTGAGTTTACGCAGATCCATGGAGACTCCCTTCTGTATCGCACCCGTTGAGCGCAAAAAAACTGGCGAACGCCAGACAGTTCAATAATAAAAAGACTATGCAATCATTCTAGGATGGCCAATCGGCCCAAACGATCCGGTCGGCAATGGCCCTGACACCAGACTGTTGAAACGTTAAAAGCGGCTGGATCTAGCATTTTTTTGATCGCCGTGAAAGCAGTTTTTCGCTTCGTCATAGCTGCAAGTTTGCCGCAAATCGCCGCAATTTGTCCAGTCTATTCATTGAGAAGGGCGCGCAAGGCGTCGGCGCGAATACGGTCATGTGGACGGCCATCATGGTACTTCAAACTGACTCGCTCTAGCTGTGGGGAGCAGACCACCAGATTGGCATCTGCGGTATCGGTTTCCATTTGTAGCACCGCCTCGACGCGTTCATTGCGTGACTCGACGTGCGATACGTTGATGCCGCGATTGAGCAGGAAAATCTCGACCTCTTTGGCACTGTCGGCAAATAGCAGGATGTCTATATTCGAATGCTCACCTGCAGTTCCGTCCAGCACAGAACCGGTCAAATAGGGGTTGAAATCTGCAAGTAGATCGAGCAGCTCCAGCGCTGTGTGGCGCAGAACTGCGATCAATTCCTCATGCTCCTCACCTTGATAAAGAATGCGATAGGCGCGCAATGCGGCCTCGACCTCTGCATTATCGGGAAAAGCCGTATGCTCTGGCAGACCCAACTGGCGGGCTGCCTTCTTTTTGGCGTGGTGGTAGTCGGTGATGCCATCCTCCGCCATCAAACGGGCGGCTGTACTGGCAATGTTGGCCCGGACACCGGTACTCGGGCGTTGCTTTTCATGACGGGTCATCGGGACTCGATCAAGGTAAAATCGCCCCCATTCTAACGGCTCGACTCAAAATGCACATTCATATTCTTGGCATCTGTGGCACCTTCATGGGTGGCGTCGCTCAACTGGCGGTGGATTCCGGACACAAGGTCACTGGTTGCGACGCAAACGTCTATCCACCAATGAGCGACCAACTACGTGGCGCCGGCATTGAACTGATCGAGGGCTTCGACACCAACCAACTGACGCTGGCTCCGGACATTTTCGTGATCGGCAATGCCGTGTCCCGCGGCAATCCCTTGCTCGAAGCGATCATAGACAAGGGTCTGGCCTATGTTTCCGGTCCGCAATGGCTGGCCGAACACGTTCTCCAGGGCCGGTGGGTGCTGGGCGTTGCCGGCACCCATGGCAAGACGACGACGGCGTCCATGCTGGCCTGGATTCTCGAAGATGCCGGCATGAAACCGGGTTTCCTGATCGGTGGCGTACCGCTGAATTTTTCCGTATCGGCCCGATTGGGGGAAACGCCATTTTTCGTCATCGAAGCGGATGAATACGACACGGCATTTTGCGACAAGCGTTCAAAGTTCGTTCATTACCGCCCACGGACGGTTGTCCTGAACAATCTGGAATTCGATCACGCAGACATTTTCAGTGATCTGGCTGCGATCGAAACGCAGTTCCATCACCTTGTGCGTACTTTGCCACAATCCGGCCTGATCGTTTCGAATGCCGCCGAGGCCAGTCTGGAGCGGGTACTACAGCGCGGTTGCTGGACGCCGGTGGAACGCTTCAACGATCCCGCCGGCTATCAGGTCACTGGCGATGACGCCCGTGGCGAGCTGGCACTCCACGGCCCCGAGGGAAGAATCGGTCGTACCGTATGGCGACTTTCCGGCGAACACAACCGCGCCAATGCCTGCGCCGCCCTGCTTGCCGCCCGCCATGTCGGCGTTTCGCTGGCCCATGGGCTGGATGCGCTGTCCCGCTTCGAGAACGTGAAGCGGCGCATGGAGATCTGCGGCGAAGTCCGCGGCGTGACGGTGTACGACGATTTCGCCCACCATCCGACAGCCATTGCCACCACCGTGGCCGGCCTGCGTCGCAAGGTCGGCAATGCCCGGATTCTGGCGGTCCTCGAACCGCGCTCGAATACCATGAAACTCGGCACCATGAAGTCGCAATTGCCTGACAGCCTGCGCGAAGTGGATGCAGCGTTCTGTTACGCTGGCAATCTCGGCTGGGATGCCCGCGAAGCACTGGCGCCCATGGGCGACCGGGCCATTGTCGAGGAGAATCTCGACCGTCTGGTCGACCAAATTGTCATTGCTGCAAAACCTGGCGACCACATCCTGGTGATGAGCAATGGCGGTTTCGGCGGCATTCATGGCAAGCTGCTGGCGGCGCTTTCGGAGTAAGGAAGCCCACAGGCTCTGCTTAACTCACTGCTGCGGTCAACGGCAAAAAAGACCCAAAAAGCAAAAAAGGCGCGGCGAGGTTTCCCTCCCGCGCCTTTTTTATCGCACGCTGTTTAGCGCTCTGTGGATTCCACAACCGCCAGGGCTGTCATGTTGACCAGCCGACGCACCGTGGCCGTCGGGGTCATGACATGCACCGGACGTGCCATGCCCAACAGGATCGGGCCGATGGTCACGCCTTCGCCACCGGTCATCTTGATCAGGTTATAGCTAATGTTGGCGGCATCGATGTTCGGCATGACCAGCAGGTTGGCTTCGCCCTTGAGCGGTGAATCCGGGTTGGCCTCTTGGCGAATGGCCTCGTTCAAAGCAGCATCACCATGCATTTCACCGTCGACTTCCAGTTCGCCTGCCGTCATGGCGCCGACCAGGCCCGCTGCGATACTCATCTTGCGTGCCGCCTCCGATCCGCTGGAACCAAAGTTGGAATGCGACAGCAGCGCCACCTTCGGATGGAGGCCGAAGCGCTTGACCTGTTCGGCTGCCATGATGGTCATTTCAGCGATTTCCTGGGCATCCGGGTTCTCGTTGACGTGGGTATCGCAGATAAACAATGAACGGCCCGGCAGCATCAGGTAGTTCATGGCGGCCAGCGTATTGACGCCATGGCGCTTGCCGATGATGTTCTGAACGACACCGAGGTGATGGCTGTATTGGCCGGTCATGCCACAGATCAGACCATCGGCGTAGCCAAGCTTGAGCAGCATGGCGCCGATCACGGTCTGCTTGCGGCGCATGGCGTCCTTGGCGATTCCCGGCGTGACACCACGGCGAACCATGAGCTTGTGGTAAGCCTGCCAGCATTCACGATAGCGCTCATCCGACTCCGGATTGACAACATCAAAATCGACACCCGGCTTGATACGCAGTTTGGCTTTTTCAAGACGATGCAGGATGACTTCCGGGCGTCCAATCAGGATCGGACGGGCAAACTTCTCCTCAATGACCACCTGAGCGGCACGAAGCACGCGCTCTTCCTCGCCCTCTGCAAAAATGATGCGTTTTCCCTTGGCCTGGCGAGCCGCCTGGAAAATGGCGCGCATGCCCACACCGGTGTGATACACAAACTCTGACAGCTTGGCGCGATAGGCATCCCAGTCGGTAATCGGACGCGTTGCGACGCCCGAGTCCATGGCTGCCTGGGCAACTGCCGGGGCAATCTTGACGATCAGACGCGGGTCAAAGGGCTTCGGGATCAGGTATTCCGGACCAAAAGACAGGTCAGCCCCCGGGTAAGCCATGGCCACTTCATCGGTCACTTCAGCTTCGGCCAGTTCGGCGATGGCGCGAACGGAAGCCATCTTCATTTCTTCGGTAATACGCGTGGCACCAACATCGAGCGCACCGCGGAAGATGAACGGGAAACACAGAACGTTGTTGACCTGATTCACGTAATCGGAACGGCCGGTCGCAATGATGGCGTCGGGACGAACCTCCTTGACCAGTTCCGGCATGATCTCCGGCGTCGGGTTGGCCAGCGCGAAAACCATCGGCTTCTCAGCCATGCTGCTGACCATGTACTGCTTGACCACGCCCGCAGCGGACAGGCCGAGGAAAATATCGGCGCCAACCATGGCATCAGCCAAAGTACGATTTTCGGTATTTTGTGCGTAGCGCGCCTTGGTTTCATCCATGCTGCCCGGACGCCCCACGTAGATAACGCCCTTGGAGTCACAGATCGTGATGTTCTCGCGCTTGACGCCAAGTTCGCACCACAGGTTAACGCAAGAGATGGCTGCCGCACCGGCGCCTGATACAACAACCTTGACCGCGTCGATCTTCTTGCCGACGACCTTGAGTCCGTTGAGCATGGCCGCACCGGAAATGATGGCCGTACCATGCTGATCGTCATGAAAGACCGGGATGTTCATCCGTTCCTTCAGCTTCTGCTCAATGTAGAAACACTCGGGCGCCTTGATATCTTCAAGGTTGATACCGCCGAGCGTCGGCTCCAGCGCAGCGATCATGTCGATCAGCTTGTCCGGGTCATTCTCGGCCAGCTCGATGTCAAAAACGTCGATGCCGGCAAACTTCTTGAACAGGCAGCCCTTGCCTTCCATGACTGGCTTGGAGGCGAGGGGGCCAATATTGCCGAGGCCGAGCACCGCCGTACCGTTGGTGACAACCCCCACCAGATTGGCGCGCGAGGTGTACCACGCAGCAGTAGCCGGATCTTCGACGATTGCATCGCAGGCAGCAGCAACACCTGGCGAATAAGCTAGCGCGAGGTCGCGCTGGTTGGTCAGGCCCTTGGTGGGGCGGACGGAAATCTTGCCCGGGGTGGGCCAGCGGTGATATTCAAGTGCGGCTTCGCGCAAATCCTTTTCCACGGATTCTCCTCCGAATTCGGCTATATGGGAAAACCGTTCAGATTACTCCAAAGCTTGTCGGAACGGTCACATAATTATGAATTATACGATCAATATTGAGTGAGGCGCATCGGGCAAATACCTCTCGATTCATCCGATTACACGCGCCAAATTCTGATACTTCACAGTCGAGACAGCACCGACCGACAAGCCCCTCCAGCAAACTCAGGCGGTCAAACGGATCCGAACGCCGCGTGGCACCCTGTCATCGCTGCCATCAAACGGCTTCTGACCGGCGGGTCAGGCGCAACGCAGCGACATAACTGAGCGCTATGATCGCCACCAACGCGCAGCCGACGATCAACTCCTTGCCTTCACTCCATGCGTTAATTGATGGTGACAGCAACTTGGCAGCGCCAAAGGCGGCGACCAGCAGACTGATGCAGGAAACAACCAGCCCCATCACCCGCGACGCGATCAGCGCCACCTGATCCGCACTGGCCATCAGCCGTGCGATCCACAGGCCATTGATGCCATCAGTGAGCAACATGCCCAGCATGAAGAGCGAGGCCATCATCAACGCATGTTGCCAGCCGCCAAACTGCGTTGCAGACAACGCGAAAAACGCCGCCTGCGATAGCGTGTCAAATGACAACGCAAACAATGCACCGACCAGCGCAATCAGTGCCGGATGAGAAACATGGCGGAGATTACCGAGCAGGCGCCCCTTAAGTCCAACCGGTTGCACCATTTCATGAGGCTCGGCGGCCAGCACGGCAACCAGATTGAGTCCTCCCAGCACCACCAGAAAGGCGATGGAAATCAGCGCACCGATCGTCCCGAACCAGCGAGGCACTTCCCAATGACCGGCGAGCGCCGACACGCCCAGTGCAATCGACATCACCACCACACCGTGGCCAATAGAAAACAGCGTACCGCAGTAACGCGCCAGACCAGGACGGTGACGGGCGTTATACCGGGTCAGGCCATCAATGGTCGCCAGATGATCCGCATCGAAGCCATGCTTCATGCCGAGCACAAAGGTCAGGATCAGCCACGACAGCCAATCCGAAGGGGGAGTTTCCATCATCCGCTCACGTTAGCACCACGGCAATCTTCATACAAAGCCGACACCAGAGCAATGCGTTGATGATCGTTTCTCATTGAATTTTGCGGCAGATCAAGGCTGCAGCGTGCTGACAGACACGATCTCATGGAAACGAGCTGATAGCGCACCCGCTCATTCCAAAAGTCAACGCCACGCACCGACGCGGGGCGCAAATTGTCGGATTACTGCGGTCAACGTCAAAAAACCGGCAAATTTCGACACACTCTGCCGAACGGAGACAGCCCGAAACATGGCCACAAGCCCCTGCATGCAAGCCTTTCGACCCTATTGCCAAAAATCTGGAACAAGATATGCTTGAACCAAGCTGCAGGAAGCTGGATTCGTTAAACGGTGTAAGAGCGCATGGAGAAAGTCATCATGGCACACAGTGAAATCCGACTCTCGGTCGCTGAAGAGCGCACCATCTACGACGTGGCTGCCATCGAACGCGCGATGGACGACGCAGCCGGCAATCGTAACGAAGCGCTGACCACCCTCTACGACAAAATGAAGCAGCGCGGTGGTGGCCGCTTCCTGGTCCGTCCGACCGGCGCCGACATGATCGACGACCTTTACGACAGCTGCCCCAATTTCATCGAGGTCATCGACGACCTGAAGAAGTATGTCGCCCTGTCGGTCGCGGGCAATGAGCCGATGAGCTTTACGCCCATCCTGCTCCTGGGCGAGCCGGGCATTGGCAAGACTCACTTCGCCCGTGAGTTGGCGGCCCATCTCGGGACCGGCCACGAATTCATTTCGATGAGCTCATTGACTGCCGGCTGGGTGCTGTCCGGCGCCTCCTCGCAGTGGAGCAACGCCAAACCAGGCAAAGTGGCGCACACCTTGGTGCATGGCAACTTCGCCAACCCCGTCGTGGTGCTTGACGAGGTCGACAAGGCGGGCGGCGACGCCCGCTATGACCCGATGGGTTCGCTCTACGGCCTGCTTGAACGCGACACGGCCCGTGCCTTCAAGGACGAATTCATCGATATTGATATCGATGCCTCGCACATCCTGTGGGTAACGACAGCAAATGATGAGCGCAGCATCCCGGAGCCAATCCTTAACCGGATGAATGTCTACGAAGTACCACGGCCCGATCATGATGCCGCGATCAGCATCGCCGCAGCCCTCTATCGAGAGATCGTCGGTCAGCATGACTGGGGCTTCCCGCCGGAAGCTGAAGCGGCAGTGCTCGAACGCCTCGGCTCGCTCCCCCCTCGTGACATGCGCAAACGTCTGCTTGCGGCCTTTGGCACGGCCAAGCTGGAAGGGCGTAACTGGCTGGAAGCCCGCGACTTTGAACAAGCGCGTATGGGACGCAGCCGGAAGATTGGTTTTTAGCGGACAGTCGGCCTCAAAGGCCAGACCGCATCGAGGGGGCGTCGGTTCATGCCTCCTCGATCTGCACCGACACCGGAAAATGGTCGCTGTAGCCGTCAGTATTGACGTTCTTGGCAGCATTTCCGCCCGGCAAGCCAAAACGTATGGACCCCTCGCCAACCCGGTGACTGGTTGCTTCCGGGTAAGCCTCGATGCGTGCGCTGCCATCGATGACCCGAAAGCCGCTCTTGCCAGTCAGCAACCCCGGCGAAACCATGATCTGATCAAATACGGCGGCGTCACTACCAAAATAGAGCGTGCCATTTAACAGGCGCTTCCTGCCATTGTGATCAAGCACCGACTGCGTCATGTAATCCCAGGCGAAGTTATAAAACTTGGCACTTTTCGCGCGCTGCACATCCCCTTTATCGCGCTCTCCTTGGGCATGAATGGTGACCGATTTATCGAATGGATCATCATTGAAATCGCCCATGGCAATAACCGCCACATCATCGCCCTTTTCTTCTCGAATACGGTCATGCCAGTAAGCGAGGGTTTCACCCGCCGTCGCCCGGAAACCGGCCGAATACTCCGGGCCCTCTCCAGCAGACGAGGAACGTGACGGCCAGTGATTAGCCAGTGCGACGATCTGTTTGCCAGAAGCCGTGACAAATGTAATTTGCGTGATGTCGCGCGTTCCCGTTCGCCGCATCACCCAGTGCGAGAACAATTCGTCCCGATTAGCCGTGAGTTGTTTGGCATCGAACAGGAAGGCCGTGTCAATGCCGCGCTGCTCGCGTACGGCATCAACGTGAACCAATTCGTACCGTCGCGCCGGAAGCGCCTCGTTGAGTGCGTCGGCCAGCGCCTGCAATGCAAACTGGTTTTCCACCTCGCAAACGCCGAGTACGTCCGGCCCTGCCGCATTCTTCATCTGCCGGATGATTGAGGCAAGCTGCGCCACTTTCCTTTTGAACAAGGCCTCGGTCCAGCCGCCAAGGTCTTTTTGCATGGCCTTGGCCACCCACGGCTCCCGCCCGACGTAGGATTCAGGGGCGAAGAAGTTTTCAAGATTCCAGAAAGCGACAAGATAGGACACGTGAGCAGGCTCCATTGAAGATCGCAAGCATCCGAGACCGTCCACGGCAAACACACCACCCCGGCCAGCCTCAACGTGAGCGAGGCGGCTAGGCGCCACCATCACTATTTATCCAGTCTATAAAGCCAAGCACGAAATTCAAAGCCATTTTTGCTCCTTCATTCCGGGTGGCGTTATGAAGATCAAGGAAGTCGCCGAAATACCGTCACTGTTCCATCTGCCTCTTTCAGGTGAAACTGCATAGGCGCGACCAACAGCACCGGATTGCGGTCGCTGACCAATCGCCCGGCCTGCATGACGTTCCAGACAATTTGCTTTTCTTCATAGCGCCAGAGGCCATATTGCAGGACCGTTCCATCGTCCTGCCGGATTTCCCACTCCCCAGTGGCGGCCAGATGGATGGGGGTCACCGCACGCGACGATTGCCACTTGCCGACAAAATCGTGCTCGCTGATCGTCTTTTTACAGCCGTCAAAAGCCAAACAACACAGCCCGAACAAGATGCCAAGCATCCAGGATTTTCCGGGCAACGATATGATCATGGGCATGGCTGAATCGCGGCGCCGACTCGCCGTCATCACTCGCCATATTGGCTGGGTCGCGATCGAAATCGGTTAATTTCCTGCTCGCGACGTGCCAATTCAGCCTCTTTCACGGCCCGCTCGGCCTCTTCCTTCTGTCGAATTTCTTCGGCCTTGAGACGCTCCGCCTCCTGCTCCGCACGCAGGTTGTTGGCCGTCACCTCGGCACCCAGGCGTCGTGATTCCTCTTCGAATCGTTTTAGCTTGAGCGCCGCCTCCTCTTCCTGCCGTTGTCGCTGGGCCTCATCACGGGCCGCCTGTTCCTTCCGTCGCATATCCGCCAGCAACAAATCCGCCTCGGCCCGACTTGCGGCCCGAATACCGTAGGTTTGATAAAAGTCCTGGAGGTAGGCTTTTTCCGCCACGGGCGACGTTGCATCCACATCGGCCATGGCTCTGGATCGCTGATATGCCATGAACATCACGGCCATCTGCATGACCATCCCGACCACCATCAGGCTGGCAATAATGGTCAGCAATCGGCGAATCGGACTCCATTTCGCGGATTCATTCGCTGCTTCGGTGCGCAATTGCACGTCCAGAAGGCTGGGTACATCGCCACGCATGGCCAGCCCTGCGTCGTAATCAGCGCGGCGGGAAGGCGTCGACAGGACTTCGTAGGCTTGCTTGAGCAGCTGTTGCTGAAGCTCGGTGTCAGACTCCGGCAGCGCCCCCTGACCCGTTGCCAGCGCGTTCGATACCTGGCGGTAGGCAGCGCTGATCTCTGCCAGATCGGCATGCTGTGATACGGCCAACAGATCGTAGTACGTCGTTCCCTGCTTCATGCGATGAGGTTTTCAGGCTGAACCAGCCGTAGAGCATAACAAACCCGCCGATCGTGCAGCAATCGTGCACGCAACATACGCCGTTCCCGAATTGGATCAGGCACGCTTCAACGCTAGAAACTCATCAATCAGACGCACCAATAACGCTTCCTCGTCGCCGTCGCTCAAACCAAGCATGTCAGCGACCTGCTTCATCTTGCCCGGATTCACCCGAGTCCGCGCTGGCGTAATCGATTCAGCGGACGTGATGGGCAGAGGCGCATAATCTGCCGGCACGGCTTCCGATACACCCATATCCTTCCTGTTTCGGCCACTGACTGCTGAAAACGCCTCATCGACCACTTTTTTCGACACTGCCTCACCCTCGGGCAATTGCGCGATCTGGGTCATCAGTGACGCTGCCTTGTTCCCATCTTTCTTGGCCAATTTTTCCAGTTGAACGGCGGCGCCGGCACTCGAAATCTTCCCCGAATCAAGCAGTGCGGTGATTTGTTCTGACAGATTGGCTGCAGCAGTTGCTTGATTGAGCCAGGTTGGCGCCCGGGCGAAATGCTGGGCCGCTTCCTCCTGCGTTTCGAATCGCCCGGCGATCGTCTGAATGGCGTTGGCCATGTCACGCGGTGCCAGAGCGGCACGGACGCCCAGCCCGATGTTTTCGAAAACCTGAACCTCCAGCGCTTCGTCGACCGTACAGTCGCGAATGACTACCGGCACAATATTTTCGCCGGCCAGCATGGCAGCCAGGCGGCGACGCTCGCCAACAATGACGACATAGTGGCCCGCGCTGCTGGCTGGGCGAACGATGAGTGGGTGAATGATGCCTACCTTGCTGATCGAATTGGCCAGCCCCGCGAGACTCGCTTCGTCAATATTCTGCCGGGGATGGCTGGCATCCGGTTCGATCATCGAAATGTGAACGAGCTCAAATTGCGTGGCACTGTCTTTGAAGGTCATGGCCAATTTACCCGTGTGAGTTTTTCAGGCAATAAAAAGCCCCAGCGGGCAAACCCCTGGGGCCTGGTAGCAACAATCAGGATTACTTTTTGGCGACGGCAGCCTTGAAGTTGGCACCGGCCGTGAACTTCGGCACGGTGGTGGCAGCGATCGACAGCTTTTCGCCAGTCTTCGGGTTCTTGCCTTCGCGAGCGGCACGGGCAGACGCCTTGAAGCTGCCAAAACCGATCAGGGAAACGGCGTCGCCGCTGGAAACGGCGCCAACGATCGCGTCGAGAACGGCGTCAAGCGCCTTGGCAGCATCAACCTTGGTCAGATCGGCTTCAGCTGCGATTGCATCAATCAGTTCGGACTTGTTCATGTGTATTCCTTGAGTTGTGAAAAGCGGGCCCAGGGTGGGAGGAGTTCCGAACACCCTTGAAGGGCCGCAATTCTAAGTCCATTCATGCCCAATCGCGAAGTATGATCATGACATTGATCGGCGATCAGGCAACCCGGTGCATCCAGAGTGGGTCGCATGAGCCTTGTCATGCACTGCAGAAGCACGCGATCAGTCCGGCACGTTCCAGTCGAGATCTCGGTGGCGGGCAAGATGGCGCGGCGTCCATGAAGCTGCCGAGCGTGATACAAAATGATGCCGAGCGACGTGATACGTGGCGTCGAAACCGTAGAAGTTGCGCTGCATTTCCTTCAATTCCTCATCCCGATAGGCCGCGAGCGGCTTGATCGCCTCATCTGACTGACGCCTGGCCTGCTTGTCGGCCAGCCTGCGCAGAAAATCGGGCGCGGCAGCCAGTTCGGCCGCCCGACGCGCCACATCAACGTGATAGCCCGGGCTGGGCAGGCAGGCATCGTTAAAGCCAAGCTTGACGGCGTCCGACCCCGTCATCGGCAGTCGGTGATGCATGAGCGCCTTGGCGCCTTCCTCGCCAATCCGTTGAGGCAGCAGATAGGTCCAGAACTCGGAGCCGAACAGGTTTCCCATGTTTTTGTAATGCGGATTGAGCATGACCCCGTCGCGAACCCAGACGAGGTCGGCTGCGCGCGCCAGAAAACAACCGCCGGCCCCGGCATTGCCGCCGACGGCAGCCACGATCAGCTGGCTATCGCAACGCAAGATGGCTTCAGCCAGATCGTCCATCGCATTGATATTGTCCCACGACGCATCGGCCGGGCTCTCGGCGGCCTCGATCAGGTTCAGGTGAATACCGTTCGACCAGAAGTCGCTCCCACCCCGCAACACAATGACGTTGTTCGGTCGAGCGATTGCCCAGCGCAAGGCCGCGGTCAGCCGTCGGCACTGCGCGGTGCTCATTGCACCGTTGTAGAACTCGAAGCTGAGAAACCCGACGCCGCCCGCTTCTTCGTAAGCAATATCCTGCCACGTCGGTGTCGGCGATTTCCACAAGCCAGCCAGCGGCAATTCGGGCAGGGCGGCTGCCTCTGCAAAAGCGTGCGTGGTCGGCAACTTGATACCAGCCGTCCGCTTCACGTGGCCGATCCAGATCGCCGCATCAACCGTTGCCCGACAAATTGCCGTCTCCCGACGTCCGAGCAGGCTGCCTGGAACTCCCTTCAAGGTGGCCTCCGGCCAGGCGTCATACAGATGACAAGGCTGCCCGAACAGTTCATCGGCAACACCGGGAAAGCCGTCGGCAGCATTGAGCCGGGCCAGGATGGCGGCGGCGCTATCGCGCGACCAATCGATGGCTCGATCCGCCTGCGCCATGATGGCATGGGCCTGCCCCGGGACCCGTTCGGATTTGAAATTTCCAGCTTTTTTCCGGTCGACCGCAGCAATCACGGACCGGACTGCCGCCTCGGTCACCTCGCGGCGATAAAGGGAGGATTTCTTGCCAAAGCGCATCGGAAAAGTCGCCGACGCCCAGACCGGTCCGGCATCCATCTCGGCTTCGGCCTGCAATACGGTCACCCCCCAATGCTTGACGCCCTTTTGAACCGCCCAGTCCAGCGCAGAAGGACCGCGGTCGCCCGGTGGGCCCGGATGGACGACAAGACAGCAGTAGCGTGACCAGATGGACTCGGGAATCGCCCGTTTCAGGAACGGCGCGATGACCAGATCGGGCTTGAATAGCGCGACCGCCTCTTCGGTCACGCCATCGGCGATATCGAATTCGATACTGACGAGATGGCCTCGCGCCATCAACTCGCAATAGAGGCGCTGGGCAAGGCTGTTAAAACCATGAACAACCAACAGAATTCGCATCATCTACTGTTCTTTACATTTCATACCAAGGCAGTGAGGCACGACAGGCCAAGGCTTTGCGGCACACGCCCTTCCATGCTGCATAGACCTATAACTTTCGCGATATTTTTCAAATGCTTGCATTTGGTTACGATGCAGTGCAGCAACAAAAGGAAGGGTAAATCAAAATGCAATCACAACGAAAATCAGCCAAGTCGCTCAATAGTCCACTGTATCGCGCGCCAAGACCGGAGTACGTCGCAGCCATCCGCTACCCGGACGGCCGTCGCGATCTTTTCCATATCCGCAACGCCGACAACCTGGCCGATGCGCGCGCACTGGTCATCTCTGAAGTCGGTGACGTGCAATCGGTCATGATCGCGCTGCGTCACTGATCGTTCAGCAGATACGCGGCAGTTGCTCGCCGCTCAACCAGTCCACGATGCGCTTGCCGCCGAAGCTGGTCGTCATCTGCACAAAGTGATGGTCGTCTTGATGCACCCGGCCGATGATAGCGGCCTCCCTTCCCAGCGGATGCATACGCATCGCTGCCAATAGCTTAATGGCATCCTTTTCAGCGCAAATCGCTACCAGCTTGCCTTCATTCGCCACATAAAGCGGGTCCAGCCCAAGAAATTCGCAGGCCGCACTGACTGCCGGCTTCACCGGAATATCCTTTTCCTGCAACAGCATTCCAACACCGGATTGCCGGGCGATTTCGTTCAAGGTCGTCGCCAACCCGCCCCGCGTCGGGTCGCGCAAGACATGGATTTCCGCACCACTGTCCTGCATCGCTGCAATCAAACCATGCAATGCTGCCGTATCGGAGACGATGGGAGACTCAAAACCAAGACTCTCGCGCACTGCCATGATCGCCATACCGTGGTCACCCAACGTGCCGGAAACCAGGATGGTATCGCCCGGTTTGGCAGACCGTCCGGACAGCTCCCGCCCCGCCGTCACCACGCCAACACCAGTCGTCGTGATGAATACCCCATCTCCTTTGCCACGCTCAACCACTTTGGTATCGCCAGTGACAACGGGCACCCCCGCCGCTTTCGCCGCCTCGGCCATACTTTGCACGATAAGTGCCAGATCAGCGATTTTGAAACCTTCTTCAATGATGAAGGCGGCCGAAAGATACAGCGGCCTGGCTCCCATCACCGCTACATCGTTGATCGTGCCATGCACAGACAGGCAACCGATATCTCCGCCCGGAAAGAACAGCGGCGAAACCACGTGGGCATCGGTCGCCATGACCAGTTGCCCCCCACCAGGCGCCGGCAGCAAGGCACCGTCATCACCCTGGGCCAGATATGCGTTGCCGAGGTATTTCGCAAACAACTCTTCGATCAATTGCGCCATCGCCCGACCACCGGCGCCATGCGCCATGTCGATTCGACCCTGCCGAATGTCGAGCGGACGCACATAATTACTTCTGGCGTCAGACATCCTTGTACCGTCCATAGGTGTAATGGGCCGCACAGGCGCCTTCAGCGCTGACCATGCAGGAGCCGACGGGATTCTCCGGCGTACAGACGGTACCGAATATTCGGCAGTCCTGTGGCCGCTTCACGCCGCGCAGGATGGCACCGCATTCGCAGGCCTTGTGATCCGGCACTGATCGATAGTTGATCGAGAAGCGCTTTTCTGCATCAAATTCAGCGAACTGGCTGCGAATTCGCAGCGCGGAGTATGGAAGTACGTTCAAACCGCGCCATTCGAAATTTTTCCGCAATTCGAAAACATCGGCGACCAGTTGCTGCGCTTTTCTGTTGCCGTCTCGGTCTACGGCCCGCGAAAACTCGTTTTCGACCTCGGCTCGACCTTCATTGACCTGGCGAATCAGCATCTTGATCGCCTGCATGACGTCCAGCGGCTCGAAACCGGCAATCACCACGGGCTTACGGAATTCTGCGGCAAAGAACTCATAAGGCCGGCTGCCGATAATGGTCGACACATGGGCCGGCCCGATAAACCCGTCCAGCGGGACGGTTCCCCACTGACGCACCTCGGGCGATTCAAGAATGCTGGCAATGGCCGATGGTGTCAGCACATGGCAACACAGTACCGAAAAATTCTCCAGCCCCAGCGATGCGGCCTGCTTGATGGCCACCGCCGTCGGCGGCGTGGTGGTTTCAAAGCCGATGGCGAAGAAAACCACCTGTTTGTCCGGATTTTTCTGCGCCAGGCTCACCGCGTCGGCACTCGAATAAACCATCCGAACATCCCCGCCACGGGCCTTGGCCTTCAATAGCGACAAACCGTCAGAGGCTGGCACACGGAGGCAATCGCCGTAGCTGCACAACATCACCCCTTGCTCCAACGCCAGACGAATGGCCTGATCTACCCGGCCGATTGGCAACACGCAGACCGGGCAACCTGGCCCGTGAATCATCCGGACGTTGTCTGGCAACAGATCGGCAACTCCGTAGCGCGAAATGGCGTGTGTGTGGCCGCCGCAGAACTCCATGAAATGATAGCGGCGCGCCGGATCAGCCTCCCGGGCAATAACCCCGGCCATGCCCTTGGCCAGGTCTCCGTTCCGGAATTCGTCGATGTACTTCATCAGTGGATCGTCGGATCGCCGTCGTCGAAGGCCGCCTCGCCCATCTCGGCAAACAGTTTGAGCGTCTTCTCGGCCTCGTCCGGATCCAGTTTGTTCAGTGCGTAGCCAACATGGACAATCACGTAGTCACCGATGGCGACGCCTTCGACCAGCGCCAGCGAGATTTCCTTTTTTACCCCGGCCAGGTCGACCAGGGCGATGTCACCATCGCGCAGTTCAACGACTTGTGCAGGTATTGCCAGACACATGACGGCTCCTCAAATACTGATGACTTGGCTTATCGACGACCGGTGAAAGCACGCAGAAATCCGCGCCGACTGACCTGCCGCGGCGGCTCTTCACTCACTGCTGCCACCGGTAGCGGCAAACCAAGCGCTCCGCGTGCATCGGCGGCCAGATGGCGGGCCGCCGCGTTATCGCTCACCGCGGCCATCGAATCGACCAGATCCACGTACTGGTAATCACCCAGCACCGGATCGTGCGCCGCAATAAAACGCCAATCGACCCCCCCCAAGGCCACGTAGCGCTGTTGGCCGAGCGGAATATGCCCCCACAACTCGCCCCCACCCGGCAGCAGGAAAACCCGGACAAAACCTGGCGCAATAGCGCTCGCCAGCCAGTCACCTCGCGCCCGGTCACACCAGCAAACTTCACCCGATAGCGCAGGATTCGGGGACAGGCCGGTCGCCAGCGCGGCACAGCGTTGTGCCAGTACGGATGCGGGATCGGATAGCCAGACTGTCGGTGCGGATATGTCACTCAACGCATTTCCTTTGTTACAAGCTGATCCATTGAATTCTCGCCGCTCAGCGGCAGCCCTGCAAGCCAGTTGCGCCGAGCAACCCACGCCTGCCCCAACGCCAGGCCACCATCATTGGCAGGTACCTGACGGGCTTCGATCAGGTCGATCTGCGCCGCTGCCAGATGATGACGCAAAGCAGCCATCAAGATGGCATTCTGGGCGCAACCACCGCCAATTACGATTTTTGCGCCTTTTTTCCGGTCGACCGCAGCCAGCACCCAAGCCGCCAGCCCCGCTGCCACGGTTGCATGGAAAAGGGCCGCGCCATGTGCGGCATCGTCCTTGCACCCCATCAGCGCGTTAAGCATGGGCGAAAAATCGAGTACGGCATTGTTCTCCAGCAAAACATACCCCCCTGGCAAGGCATCGACCGGGCCGTGTTGCGCTGCCAGACCCTCCAGCTCCATGGCAGCCTGCCCTTCAAAATGCATGAGGTCGCGCACGCCGAGCAGGCCGGCAGCGGCATCAAACCACCGCCCCAGACTGGTGCTGAGCGGGCAGCGCAATTTGCGGGCAAGCATGGTGAGCAGCGGGCCGGGATCACGCGTCGGGTAATACTGCTTGATCCAGCCGCCAACACGATAGCCCAGACCGGCGCCATGCAAGGCGGAAACAGCCATGCGCCATGGCTCCTTCGCTGCGCGGTCGCCCCCGGGCATGGCCAGAGGGCTGAGGTGGCCGAGGCGTTGGCAGCGCTCACCCTCAAGAAACAGCAGTTCGCCCCCCCAGGCAGCCCCATCGGGCCCGAGGCCCACGCCATCGAGCGCCAAGCCATGGATTGGCTCGATCAAACCGTGTTCGGCGCAAATCGATGCAATGTGCGCGTGATGATGCCCGACAGCGATAGCCGGAATCTGCAGTTTTTCAGCCCACCGGACTGCAAGCTGGGTCGATGGAAAATCCGGGTGCAGATCGTGAGCGATGACGTCGGGTCTGACATCAAGAATCGACAGCAGATGGGCAACCGTTTCGTCGAGAAAACCGATGGCCGCACGATTGTCGAGGCTGCCAATGTGTTGCGACAGAAAGGCTTCGCGGCCTTTCATGACGCAGATGGTGTTCTTCAGGTAGCCGCCCAGGGCGAGCACGGTCGGGCCATCATCCGGCAAGGGAACGGGAACGGGCACGTAGCCGCGGGCACGACGAATGACGACCGGGCCGGCGCGAACCACAGCGTCATCGCAGCGGATCACGATGTCACGATCGTGTTGCAGATAGGCATCGGCGATTCCGGCCAGACGCTGGTGCGCCTCGTCATTGGCGATGGCCAACGGCTCCCCGTGCGGATTGGCGCTGGTCATGACCAGCAGGAGTTCGCTCGGCGTGTCCAACCATTCGGTGCCGCTCGGTCGACCGGCGGCTTCATGCCAGAGCAGCAGGTGAAGCGGGGTGCTCGGCAACATGACGCCCAGCCAGGCGAGGCCAGGCGCAATCCCCTTCAGTTCGGCACCGCCTTTGGGGCAGAGCACGATGGGCGCCGCCACGCTTTGCAGGAGACCCTGCGCTGCGGCGCCAACCTGGGCATAGTCGGCCAGGGAGGCCGCATTCAGCGCCATGATCGCAAAGGGCTTTTCCTCGCGTTGCTTGCGTTCGCGCAACTTGGCTACCGCGGCCGCATTGTGCGCATCGCAGGCGAGGTGAAAGCCGCCGATGCCCTTGATCGCGACAATTTGGCCGTCGCGGAGCAGGCGCAATGTTTCGGCAATGGGATCGCCGGGCAGCGGTAATCCTTCGGCCGAGCGCAGGCTGAGTTGCGGACCGCAATCCGGGCAGCAGGTAGTTTCTGCGTGGAACCGGCGGTCGCCGGGTGCGCGGTATTCGGTTGCACAGGGCACGCAGAGTGGAAAGTCGGCAAGGCTGGTTTGCGCCCGATCGTAGGGAATCCGGCGACTGACCGTGTAACGGGGGCCACAATGGGTGCAGGTCGAAAAAGCGTAGCGCCAGCGACGGTTCGCCGGATCGCAGATGTCGGCAATGCATTCCCGGCAGATGGCAGCGTCCGGCCCGATGGCGGTCTTGACCTCGCCGGCTGCGCTGTCGACGATGACAAAACCCTCGCCAATCACCTCGGCGGCCTCATCGTGAACGGCATCGATACGGGCCAGACGGGGCAATTCCAGCACCAAACGACTTTTGAATTCTGGCCATTTTTCCCCGTTGACCGCAGCGGTCACGCCAGCACCATCATTGCGCACCCAACCGGTGAGCCCAAGTTCATTGGCCAGTCGCCATACGTAAGGCCGAAAGCCAACGCCCTGAACCAGTCCGTAAATGCGGAACAGGCGGCCGGTCGGGGTCATTTTTCCGCCAACTGGCGCTCCAGTTCAGCCACCCGACACTTGAGCGCATCGACCGATGCCGCACGCCTGGCGCATTGGGCTTCCAGTCCGGATTGAATCCAGCGGACCCAGGCGCTCAAGCCATCGCCATTGCTCGCCGAGACGCGAATGATGGTCAGATGCGGATTGACACGCCGAGCGTTGGCCTCTGCCAGATCGGGATCGAATTCTAGGTAGGGCAACAGATCGCACTTGTTCAGCAGCATGACGTCGGCCGCGGCGAACATGTCGGGGTATTTCAGCGGCTTGTCCTCCCCCTCGGTCACCGACAGAATGGCCACCTTGTGATGCTCCCCGAGGTCAAAAGCCGCAGGGCATACCAGATTGCCGACGTTTTCAATCAAAAACAGCGATTCGTCGGCCGGTTGTAGGCGCTGCACAGCGTGCACAACCATGTGTCCGTCGAGATGGCAGCCCTTGCCGGTGTTGATCTGCACGGCCTGAACGCCGGTGGCACGAATGCGCTCAGCGTCGTTGGCAGTCTGCTGGTCCCCTTCGACCACATTGATGGCAACCATGCCTTTCAGCAACTCGATGGTTTTCACCAGCAAGGTCGTCTTGCCCGACCCCGGGCTGGAAACCAGATTCAGCGCGAAGATGCCATGCGCATCGAAATGCTGGCGATTGGCCGTCGCGTAGCCATTGTTCTTGGTAAGGATATCCTGTTCGATCTGCACCATCCGGGCTTGCGACAGGGCCGGGACGTGGGCATGGGCCGGACCGCTGCCATAGTCGAGGTCATGGGCACCGAGGTGCTCATGATGGTGATGATCATCACCGTGGGCGTGGGTATGCTGACCATCGTGGACGTGATCGTGCGCGTGGGAATGCACCGTGCCGTCCTCATGAACGTGCGTATGTTCGTGCGCCCCGTCGATCTTGGTTTCCCCGGCGCCGCAACCGCAAACTGTACACATCGCCCTGTCTCCTCGTCCTGCTACTCGATCTCTATTTCCCTGACCCGCATTTCCATGCCCGCAGTTGCCGTGAGCCCATAGCTACCGCAGGTTGGGCAGACGCCATAGCGCTCCTGCATGGGTACCGTGTCAGCACACAGCATGCACCAACCGCTGCCGGGCACCGAAACTATTTCAAGCGCCGCACCTTGTGCCATGCTGTCACGGCTCACTGCCTCGAAGCAAAAACGCAAGGCTTCCGCTTCCACTGAAGCGAGTTGACCAATTTCCAGCACCACCAGTTTCACCCGATGCGCCTGTTCGCGCCTGGCAGTCTCCTCAACCAGTTGCAATACACCTTCGGCCAACGACATTTCATGCATCCTTTAATTCCACCTCTCAGGCAGCCAGGGATCAAGCGCCAGTATCACCTGTTTGAGCAAACGATTATTGATCCAGGACAGCAAATTGACGCGAAACCATCGAGGAATATCCTGGATTCTTTGCGAATGCCATTATGCAGACCATGAATCACTGAATCATCAGGCAGTAAATATCGGGGCGGCAAAACCAGGCGACATAAATGAAAATCCCCGGTTTTGACCGGGGATTCTGATTGCGCCAGCGGCCCAAACGGGCAACATCCGGGGCTAGGTCATCAGACGAGGCGGCGACGGACCATCAACCCGATCAGCCCCAGACCGGCAAGCATCATGGCGAACGATTCCGGCTCGGGTACCGCAGTGACCGAAACCAGGGATGTGGTACTGGTTAGCGGGTTGAATGAAGCATCCACGATTTGCCCCCCCGTCACACCCAGTGGCCCGATACCGGAAAAATAGCTGTACGTAGCCCCCAAGGCAACGATACCTTCTCCGGTATTGAACACGCCATTGTCACCAATAAAATTGGTGCCATTCAACTGATAAACAAGTCCGGCCAGATCGTTCAGGCCCAGCGAAAAAGCGGGGACTATCGTCCCACCGGAAAAACTCAGATTGAATGACGAGATCTCGCCGCTGTTGTAGTCGAGAAATCCGTTCGAATTCAGGTCAACCCCACTGAAGTTGCCTGTTACGGACGCACCGCCATCAAATCCACCCTGGCTGAAGG
>DAOLIO010000020.1:0-23534 GCA_035328505.1 Azonexus sp. | reverse complement strand
CAGGAATGCCTATCTTCACGTATCCGCTACGTGCCTTAGGTCGTTATAATTCAACGTTTTTCCTGTCAGTTTCCTCATGCGCGTCTTTCGCGGCCACTCGCGTCCCGTTCCTGCTCCCGTTGTGCTCGCCATCGGTAATTTCGACGGCGTTCACCTTGGGCATGTTGCCTTGGTAAAACGCTTGGCAGAGGTGGCGGCGTGCAGTCAACTGGCACCGACCGTGCTGACTTTTGAGCCGCATCCGCGCGAATTTTTTGCGCCGGCATCCGCTCCCGCCCGTTTGACGACCTTACGCGAAAAGCTGGAACTGCTGGGCGAGTCGGGGGCGCGTCAGGCGATGATTTGTCCGTTCAATGCCCGCTTTGCTGCCTTGTCAGCCGACGAGTTTATCGAGCAGGTGCTGGTTCGGGGTTGCCAGGTGCGACATCTGATCATCGGCGACGATTTTCGATTTGGTCGTGGCCGGACCGGCGATTTCACGCTTTTGCAGGATGCCGGCCGGCGCTTCGGCTTTGCCGTGGAAGCGATGAGCAGTGTGATGGTGGACGGTGAGCGCGTTTCGAGCTCGGCGATTCGGCAGGCCCTGGTTGCCGGTAACATGGCGCATGCGGCTCGCCTGCTTGGCCGTCCGTACATCATCGACGGCCAGGTTTCGCATGGCCAGAAGCTGGGGCGGCAGATTGGCTTTGCCACGGCCAACCTGCGTATCAAGCACAATCCATTGCCGATGAGTGGCGTCTTTGCCGTCGAGGTCAGCGGTCTGGGGGGCAAACCATTACCCGGCGTCGCCAACCTTGGCATTCGGCCGACCGTGGGCGGAACCCGGCCGCTACTGGAAGTACATCTCTTCGACTTCGAGCGCGATATCTATGGCGCGCACATCTCAGTGCGTTTCGTCCATAAATTGCGCAACGAACAACGGTTTCCCAATATTGATGCCCTCAAGGCGCAGATTGCAGCAGATGCTGCGGCTGCCCGGGCTTTTTTCGAGCTGTGAGCACGCAAAATGGCTGATTACAAAGACACCCTGAATCTTCCGGATACGGCGTTCCCGATGCGCGGCGATCTGCCCAAGCGCGAGCCGCAATGGGTCGCCCAATGGCAGGAGAAGAAACTTTACCAGCGCATCCGGGAGCTCAGCGCCGGGCGTCCGCGTTTCGTGCTGCACGACGGTCCGCCCTATGCCAACGGCGACATTCATATCGGGCATGCGGTCAACAAGGTTTTGAAGGACATCATCGTCCGCTCGAAAACGCTGTCCGGTTTTGATGCGCCCTACGTTCCGGGCTGGGACTGCCATGGCCTGCCCATCGAGCACCAGATCGAGAAACAGCACGGCAAGAATATTCCCGCCGACAAAGTGCGCGAACTGTCGCGGGCCTATGCTGCCGAACAGGTTGAGCGCCAGAAGAAGGATTTCATCCGCCTCGGCGTGCTGGGTGATTGGGGCAATCCTTATCTGACCATGAATTTCAAGGCCGAGGCCGGCGAAATCCGTGCCCTGGGCAAGATTCTCGAGCAGGGTTATCTGTACCAGGGGCTGAAGCCGGTCAATTGGTGTCTGGACTGCGGATCGGCGCTGGCGGAAGCAGAAGTCGAGTATGAGGACAAGAACTCGCCGGCCATCGACGTTGCCTTCGAGGTCCACGAGAACCATGCCGGGAAGCTGGCCAATGCCTTCGGCCTGACCCATCTACGTGGTCCGGCTTTCGCTGTGATCTGGACGACGACGCCCTGGACGTTGCCGGCCAACGAGGCGGTCAGCGTGCATCCGGAACTGCAATACGATCTGTATGAGACGGCGAAGGGCTCGTTGATCCTCGTGCACGAGCTCGCCGAGGCGAGTTTGCTGCGCTATGGCCTCGAGGCCGAGATCGTCGCCTCCTGCAAGGGCGACAAGCTCGACCAGATCCTGCTCAAGCACCCGTTCCAGCCGCGCGATGTGGCGATCATCTGCGGTACGCACGTAACGACTGAGGCCGGTACCGGCCTGGTGCACACGGCGCCGGCACATGGCGTGGACGACTACAACATCGGCAAGAAATATGGCCTGCCGGTGAACAATCCGGTTGCCAACGACGGCCGTTTTATCAGCACGACACCGGCGCTGTCAGTCGGCGAACTGGCCGGCAAGACGGTCTGGGAAGCCAACCCGCTGGTCCTGCAGGAACTGGAATCCCGCGGTCGACTGTTAAAACACGAGAAAATCAAACACAGTTACCCGCACTGCTGGCGTCACAAGACGCCGATCATCTTCCGCGCTACGACGCAATGGTTCATCGGCATGGACCACAAGACCAGCGAAGATGCCTCGACCCTGCGCTGGATCGCCGAGCGCGCTGTTGACGAGACACAGTTCTTCCCGGCCTGGGGCCGCGCCCGGCTGGAAGCGATGATGAAGACCCGCCCCGACTGGTGCGTCTCGCGCCAGCGCAACTGGGGGGTGCCGATTCCGTTCTTCCTGCACAAGGAAACCGGCCTGCCGCATCCGCGCACGGCTGAGTTGATCGAGCAGGTTGCGCTGCGCGTTGAAAAGTCCGGTATCGAAGCCTGGTTCAGCCTTGATGCCGCCGAGTTGTTGGGGGCCGAAGCCGACCAGTACGTGAAGATGAAGGACACGCTGGATGTCTGGTTCGATTCCGGCACGACCCACTGGCACGTCATGCGCGGCTCGCATGCGGCGGATCTCAGCTATCCGGCCGATCTCTATCTCGAAGGTTCCGACCAACACCGCGGCTGGTTCCAGTCGTCGCTGCTCTCCGGTTGCGCCATCGATGGCCGCGCTCCGTACAAGGCGCTGCTGACGCACGGCTTCGTCGTCGACGGCAAGGGCCACAAGATGTCCAAGTCCAAGGGCAACGTCATCGCGCCGCAGCAGGTTTCGGACAAGATGGGCGCCGACATCCTGCGTCTGTGGACGGCCTCGACCGACTACTCCGGCGAACTGACCATTTCGGATGAAATCCTCAAGCGCGTTGTCGAAGGCTATCGCCGTATCCGCAACACGCTGCGCTTCCTGCTCGCCAACGTGTCCGATTTCGACGCGGCTACGGACATGCTGCCGGTTGGCGAATGGCTGGAAATCGACCGCTACGCACTGGCCTTGACCCGCGAATTGCAGGATAACTGCCGCGCCGACTACGACAAGTACGAGTTCCACCGCGTCGTTCAGGCGCTGCAGACGTTCTGTTCAGAAGATCTTGGCGGCTTCTACCTTGATATTCTGAAGGACAGGCTTTACACGACAGCGCCGAAATCCGTGGCCCGCCGTTCCGCCCAGTCCGCACTTTGGCATATCACGCAGTCCTTCGTCCGGTTGCTGGCACCGATCACCGCCTTTACCGCCGAAGAGGTTTGGCAGGTCCTGACAGGCAAGCCTGAGGACTCCATCATGTTCCAGCAGTGGCACGAACTTCCTGCACAAGCGGGGGAGGGCGAGTTGCTTGCCAAATGGTCGCTTGTCCGCGCCGTACGTGCTGACGTGACCAAGGCTTTGGAAGCGCAGCGGGAAGCTGGCAAGATCGGCTCTGCCTTGCAAGCTGCAGTGGAAATCTATTGCGTTGGCGAAAAATACGATGCGCTGGCGTCGCTGGGCGACGATTTGAAATTTGTCCTGATTTGCTCGTCGACCGTAGCAGTCCGCGATGACAACGAACAAGTCATCGCCACCCCGCTTGAACATGCCAAATGCGAACGTTGCTGGCATGTTCGCGAGGATGTTGGCGCCAATGCCGAACATCAGGGCCTGTGTGGCCGTTGCATCAGCAATTTGTACGGTGAAGGCGAGGTACGTGCGCATGCCTAGTGCCAGGCGTTGGTATGTGCTGGCCGGGGTGGTTATCGTGCTGGATCAGCTGAGCAAGTGGGTTGTCTTGAAGAACATCGGGTTCGGCGAAACCATCTACGTTGCGCCATTCTGGAACTGGGTGCTTGCCTTCAATCCCGGCGCTGCCTTCAGTTTTCTCGCCGACCAGCCTGGCTGGCAACGCTGGCTGTTCTCTGCGCTGGCGCTGGCCGTTTCCGGGTGGCTGGCCATCATGCTCCGTCAGCATCCGCAACAAAAATTGCTGTCGCTGGCGCTGTCGCTGGTCATGGGCGGCGCGCTGGGCAACGTGATTGACCGCATCCGTTTCGGTGCCGTGGTCGATTTCATTCAGTGGCATGCCGCCGGATATTACTGGCCCGCCTTCAACATCGCCGACTCGGCCATTACCATCGGTGCGGTTCTGCTCGTGATCGAACAGTTGACCGCAACCACCAAGAAAGAGATTTTTCGATGACTGCCACCGTTCGTTCAGACAGCTTTTTGACCTTGCATTACCGAATAAACGCGCTGGATGGCGAAGAATTTCTATCGACCTTCGACATGAGTCCAGCCACATTGCAAATGGGTAGCGGACAACTGGCTGAAAATCTGGAGTCAGTGCTGATCGGCCTGCCGGCGCATGAGCGCTTCGTCTTCGAACTGGAACCTGCCAACGCCTTCGGCCAGCACAATGATCGGCTTGTTGAACGCATTGCCCGTGCCGGTCTGCCGGCGGACATGGAACTCAAGGAAAATTCAGTCGTCGAATTCACTGCCCCGAACGGAGGCACCTTCGCCGGCTTCCTGCGCGAGCTTGATGCCACGCACGCCTTGTTCGACTTCAATCACCCGATGGCTGGAAAGACAATCCGCTTCGAGGTGGAAATTATCGGAATCATGTAAATGCAAGTCATCCTCGCCAATCCTCGTGGTTTCTGCGCCGGCGTCGAGCGCGCCATCACCATCGTTGAGCGCGCGCTCGAAAAGTTCGGTGCGCCAATCTATGTTCGCCACGAAGTCGTCCATAACAAATTTGTCTGTGATGACCTGCGAGCCAAGGGGGCGGTCTTCATTGAAGAATTGAGCGAGGTTCCGGCCGGCAGCACGGTTATTTTCAGTGCGCACGGTGTCTCCAGGGCGGTGCGCACCGAAGCGGAAGCGCGTGGCCTGAAAGTGTTTGACGCAACCTGCCCGTTGGTAACCAAGGTGCATGTCGAGGTCGGCAAAATGCGCAATCAGACGCGTGAAGTCGTCATGATCGGCCACAAGGGGCATCCGGAAGTTGAAGGGACAATGGGGCAGAGCCAGGGCGGTATGTATCTGGTTGAGACTGCGGATGAGGTGGCTGCTCTTGAAGTAAAACTTCCCGATCAGCTCTCGTTTGTGACCCAGACGACGCTGTCAGTCGACGACGCATCGATCGTCATCGCGGCGCTCAAGGCTCGATTCCCCAATATTCAAGGACCCAAAAAGGACGACATTTGCTACGCCACGCAAAATCGTCAGGATGCTGTCAAGGCATTGGCAGACCAATGTGATCTGGTGATTGTCGTGGGGAGTCCGAATAGTTCGAATTCACGTCGGTTGAAGGAAGTGGCGATTGCCAAAGGGGTAGATGGTTATCTAATCGACTCGGCGGACGAAATCAATCAATCTTGGCTCGATGGAAAGCGAAAAATCGGATTGTCAGCGGGTGCTTCGGCACCGGAAGTTCTCGTTCAACAGGTGGTGGATCGTCTCGTAGCGTTGTCAGGTGCTTCAGTCATTTCGTTAAAGGGCGTGGAAGAAGGGGTCCTGTTTCCTCTTCCCAAAGAGCTCGCGGCATCAGCAAATAAACTTTAAAAATGGATTCAACTCTCACTCTATAAATTCAGATAATTCAACGTCGATATCAATATAGCTCGGCACATCTATGCCTTTGATATTCCCAGGAATGAATGTTGTCGCGTAGAACATGTCCTTAACTGGGGTAATGATTGACTCATCAAGGTATTCGAGGCGTTTCGCTTCGATTTGTATGACCTTGCCGTTGACGTCGATATATAGGCGCAATTTAATTGGCAGGGTTGGGATCGAAGTCCCCGTTAGATATTCTCTGGGGTTAGGGGCTGTGTAGGGTACCGGTGGTCTATCCAGAATACTGCCCGGAAAATGCACCAATAAATTTGTTTTTGTCTGGTTTTTTGTATCGTTGGCAGAGTCAATTGATGATCCTACAATTTCGCGTTGTGGCGGGTCGGGCAAAAAGCTTTGGGGGGTCAAGGCGTCAACCGATTGTTTGAAACTTCTCGATATCCCTTTATAAACAGGTGATTTTTTCTGTTTTTCCAGCTTAACTTCCTGCGATTCAGGGTTTTGACGTTCTGAAACATTTGGGGATTGTCTTAGTGTTGCACGGACGACTGAATTGTCATTGGCAATGACTTTCTTTTCAAAGTTCAGATTCGGCATGGCAAGTATGATGGCATGTAGTAATAGTGACACCATACTTGCTACTCGAACCCCCTGACCGTTCAGAGGGGCATCGAACAACTCCCCGGTACGATTAATCAGAAGTTGGAACCTCTCGCCAGTTAAGGCGCTTATACGCTGTCTTGCCTTCGAATGGGGGGGCTCCTTGGCCAATGCGACCACTGCCATCACCGTAATACAGCCCAACCTTGCCACCCACATTGAAGAATGAAATGTCGGTCACGTTGGATGTTAAGTTGATAAACGGCACGACATTGCTACCATCAAGAATCGCGCTTTGGCCATTGGCGAATGAAATCGCAAAGAGTCTTGCGGAACCAGCAGGTGAGCACGCATCCCCATTTGGCAGGTTGGCCGCGAAGCCAACGATTCCGTCACTGGTTGCAGTTGGCTGGATGTTCACCCGTTCAGCGATGCCTGTAGTCGTATCAATCCCAAGATCGTAGTACCACCCCATTGGCTTGGTATTTGAACTACTAATACCGACTGCCAAGTTGGTGTTGTCTACAAGGTGAATGCGTGATACGGGAAAAGTGACCGGGACGGGGGTTGAAACCGAATCGCTGGGATCATCCCAGTTTGGCAGGGCAATACCTGAGTAGGTTGTAGTCGTCGATCCCGATGTAGATGACAGCGAATTGGAGTAGAACTTACCTGCCGGCTTAAGACCATCATTTATTGCATAAAAAGTCTGTTGTTGCGTGGTGCCGATATCGTTGTCAGAAAGTAGCTGACCTGTCCCGATCATGACAAAACGTTTGCCTGAACTCGGCTCAATTTCAACCAAAGGCTTTGTGGTTATTGGTTGCCCAATGCCATTGCTATCCTTGAGCGTCGCGATCTTGACGATCGAATAATTCTGACTGGTCGTAGTAGTTGATACTGTCCCAGAAGTAGTTGTGTTTGATGATGGCGTAAGGTCTACCCGCCAAACGTTACCTTGCAAATCACCAGCGTACAAAGCATCAGCCAATTGCTCCTGGTAGGTTTCTGTGTAGGCTGTAATATGCGCCAAATTGATCGGAGAAGCAGTGTTGCCCTCAGGGGTTGCGATCGTCTTGAGCAGGGCTCCTGTACGTGGATTGAGAAAGAAAAAATAACCTTTGCCATCATCATTGTTGTAGCCGGACGCCACGATAACGGTCCATCCGAATTCAGGCGTTTTTACGATGACCGCATCACCGAACGTATTCCCCATGTGGGAGTGCGTAAATTCCCATAGTACCTTGTTGGCAATGTTGGCTTCAGTGGTCCAGTCGCTTGGATTTGTGATGTCAATTGCATAATAGCCATTGCCACCCTTGCCGAGTCCTCCAACGAGTATCGTGTGCCAGTCGTTGTTAGTTACTATCGGGGAGGGGGTCTTGAAGAAATCAACGTCACCCATAATTGGGGTTGCGTCGACCATGAAATGGTGGGTGAAACTACTCGGATTTCCGAGCGACGCAAGTCCTGTAGAGGCTGCTGTAGTTGTGGTCCCGTAGACAAAGCTTGGAATATAAGCAAATAATTCTTTACCACAGGCGGTGCTTGGTGTTGACAGCGTTGATGTACAAGAACCGCCACTTGTCGCAGGCACCGTGCCATCGAAAGCGTGCATCATTCCGTCGTTTGCGCCTCCGTAAACTACTGTTGCTCGGTTGGCATAAGTATTTTTAAAGGTGCTGTAGCCGGGGTTGTAGATATCGTAGTAGGGGAAACTGGGTATACCTACTGTAGTCAATTTTGAATTGACGATGTCGCCGAGAAGGTTGGCACGTTTTCTATAAAAGCCACTATTGGCAGAGAGTTCGTTTGTTCTGTCGCCTCGCAAGTAAAGAATGTAATTTTGGATTGATTGTGAAGTAGATGTTACCCCGGTGATGGGGTTGAACGAACTGTAATTCGTCCGACTAATGAGTGTGTTGCCGCTAAGGCTGCTGTAAGTGAACGGAATAGCTGCGCCTGTAGTTGTACAACAGGTAATGATTTGCCTATTTGCAGACGTCCGGGCGTTAAGCAGGGCTGTTGCATCCCATTCTGTGGTCGTAGAAGGAACGCCCGTGGCATCGAAACTTATCAGTTGTCCAAGTAATGTTGAAGTCCAGTTGCTGGGGTTATAAGACACGCTGTAATTTGCATTTCCGCTGGCAGATTGACGCGGAGTGGGAGTCGAAATCCCCGTTGAAGTGGCAGAACTGGCTTCAGAAACGATTTTCTCGAATGCGGCTTCCAAGCCTGATTTCATTGTGGCAGGTGAATTGCCAGGGAAGTAATTGTCAGGACGCTTGTCAGAGGTGTTGGTTGCTGCATCAGTTAAGAAAGCAAGGGAAGATTGATAGTTTGTTCCGCTGAAAGGCAATATATCGGCGCTTGAATACCATTGGTTCTGTTGAATTGTTGTCGTAGAGTTGCTTACAGCATAAGGCGAAAAAGCCGATGGAACTTCGAAGCCACCATATTTTGCTGCCAACCAGTATTGATTTTTATGGCAATAATTTGTGCTTTCGTGCACATCCATCCAATAGGTGTTTATAGTCTGGTTGCCTGTCAGGTCCGCTCGAATGTCTCGTGTGTGGGCATCATAAGCAAGGCCAGCGATATAGAATGTATTACCGCGGCTACCACTGCAGTTAGTCCAAGTAGAACCCAGGTTGTTATAGCCTTCAAGCATCCCGACCATGTTGGTGGCCGTTGTGACGTTGACCGTGGTGTCACTGGTTACTTCTGCGGGCACTGGTGGCTCATTCCCGGATGTAAGGGTGCTCCCCGGAAGATTGGCATCACGGTGCGCATAAACGTCACCAATCCCAAGAATAAAATTCTTCTGACATGAGTAAAGAATAGGATCTTTACTATCATCGTTGCCATACCAGTCAGTGATTGCAGGAAATCCATCAAGCCATGCAGCTGCGGTAGCGGAATTACCGGCGGTAGTCAGGCTCGAGTAGGATTTTACGTTTCCAAGTTTTTTAAAATATCTTATTGCCGTGTAATACAGCTCACTGACCGGGTCGTAACTTTTGTAGCCTTGGGCGGAATAGCCAAACTTATTCAGATAATTCATGACGCCGCTGTTATTGATTGCGACATTCCAGCCAGAGGCTGCCGCATCGCTGATTGTGCTTGTCGCATCGGTAGCATCAGGATTGGTTACCATGGTGCCAGTAGTAGAATTCCATTCCGAATTGGCATTCGCTATGGCCGTTGAGCCTGGTACTGGCTGAGTTGGTGCTATGTATTTCATCCGAGCACGCAGGATGGCGCCGTCTCGCTGTAGCCCGGACGTGCTGTCGTTATAGTAACCAAATGCCGAGTACCGTAGTTTTTGCGAATATTTCTGAAGCAATCCTTCCGGCTTGCTTCCTGCGCTATATGTTACGCAATTGCTTTCAAGCCCTACCACGGGATCGCAGACTTTCACGTTGATGTAAACGCGATACACAGTATTTGGATTGGCGTAAGCCGAGCTTGTGCTAGATGAACTGTATTGGCCATTGTAATTCACTGTCCCTGTGCCATTAAGAGTGCCACTTCGTGTGAGATCCATTGCTATGCCCAAGTTTCTGACTCTTGATGCTACGGAATTCCAAGTAGCGGAGGGAAAAGGAGTAGCGCCAGAAACAAAGCCTACTGTTAACGCCTTGTCTGGGTTATTCGAGTCAACAGCAGCATAGGTTTTGGTAAGTCGTGTTTCAGTCGAAGTGTCAGTGCTCCGGTAACCACCCGTTAAAACCCAGCGAAATGTATCGAGGGTTTGCATTGAGGCCCAGTTTAGGTAATTGCCACTCCACAACTGTAAGGCTGCAGTGGCGGTAGCACATTGATGGGTTGTCGTTTTGCTATACGGCGAAAAGTAGCTGCTGGTTGGAGTGGTGGCGTTGTAATTGTATTTGTAGCATTTATCCGGGTCGAAATACCCTAGATAGGTATTTGCGTAGGTGTAAGCAATGGTATAGGCTGGCGTGGTTGCGGTTGGCCACTCGACGGACAGGGTTAGTGCCAAATTGCCCGGGACAGTGACCGTCGAAAAGAGTGGTGCATCGGCGAGTTCTACCGCATTACCTGCAGTACAAGTAATTATCATTAGGGTAGCGAAAAGCGATTTGCCTACACAATTCATCTTTTGGATGAAACTGAAAAAAGGTTGTCTAGATGTGTTCATGTCTGGCTCCACAGATTTGCTTGGTGGGTGTGCTGATCACCGTGTGATCGTAGTTTGGAGATAGACCTGGGTGTTTCTCGGCCCTGTCGCCCGAACGCTGATGCGATATACGGGCTGAAATTCCTGGCCGGTTTTCATGGGAGCGAGGAACGCAGAACCCCCCTTGGCGGCAATTTGTTTAAAACCGACGCATTTGTCGTTTGAAAATGCCGCGCCTGATGTCGTGCAGAGTCTATCAATGACGTATCTGATGCTAATACCTGACGATGTGTCCGTAATGTTTGAGGCGGACATTCCTGAACTCGAAAAAACGCTGTCGTTGATCAGCGCGACCGGAATCCCATGGGAATCAGAGGGGAGCATTGTTGCTGAATAGTTGTTACCGTAAGAGTGGTTGCTACGCGCTGCTGTGGTAGATAACGCACCGGTGTTAAATAGGGCGATCGCTTTCGCCATGCCTCGCTCTCCCTGATTGACAAGGTCGCGCTTGAAGGCGAGGTTGCCAGCCATGCTCAGTGAGGTCTCGAAAGATCGGATCAGCGCGAGGGCGGAAAGCATTAGCAGAGACAGGGCAATCAGCGTAATAAGCATCACGGCACCTGTTTGGCGTTGGGTGTTACGGCCGCCATGCGAGTTTGGATTGGATGGGTTCATGATGTTTTGTATGCCATCCCTTAATCGCTGAGCATGATCTGGTTACGCAAGGGAACGGTTGTTTCGATGGTCCGATAGCGGTAATACAAGTCGTTTCCGGTGCTTGAAAAGGTCCTGGTGGCTTGGAGAGAGGTATCCAAATCAGGAAAGAGTGTGATTTTGGCAGGTGCCACTATGGTGCTCTCCACCATGGACGTGCTCGCGATTAAACCAATTCGAATGGCTTTTATGGTTTTCAGTCGCTTGAATGCGTCAACGCTCCCATTGGTCAGGCTGGCAGGTGCGTAGTTGCCTGAAGCTTGAGTCCAACTGTTAACTTTTCCGTCGTTGTCTGTATCGATACCATAAAGTGCATGCAGTTCGAACACGCTGTCGGCAATCGGGAAAGACGCTTGGGCGCCCCCATTGGTGGGATTCTGGTTTTGAAGCAAGTCAAAACCGAAAAGCGTGTTGTTGGCCCCAACTCCAATGACGAGGAATGTCGGTGGATTGCCTGCGACAACGTTGCCAAGGTTCAGCGCCATTGTATTGGTGACATCGGTATAGGACGCAATACCGGTGCCGTTGATGCTTGCATTGTAGTATTGGCCGCTGAGAGGTAGATCGGTAATAGCTCCACCAGTGAATGCAGGAGATACTTGTTCAATCAAGCATGGCGTACCGGCCGGGCCGGCAGAAACATTGTTGATCAAAACCAAGTCATTGCCGCGAAATCCGATTGTGTTACTCAATTTAAGTTGAGCGCCACTGGGTTTGTCGGAGAATTGGGTTGCTACTTCTCCGAACCCGCCATTTCCAGACATGATGACCAGTGCATCAGAATTATTGCTGCCAGTGCTCGGAACAATAAGAATGGGCGCTAATTTGAAAATGTTCGCTATGCCGGTGTTGACCGTGGCAAATGGCGCTGGCAATGCTGCCGTGCGTGGAAGTACTTGTGTTCCCCCCTTGCTGGCGGAGAGTGTGCAGCCGAACATCGCGCCGTCACTTTGTGAAAGACCCGAACCAGCACTACGCAACAATTTGTCCAAGGTATACAAGGCGTAGTTACCAGCTTGGTCAATATCGTTGACCGAAGTGGTGGAGCGTTTTCGACCTTCGAAGGTTTGCAGCACGGAAAAAACGGCAAGCGAGACAATGAGTCCGATGACCATGGCTACCATTAATTCAACCAAGCTTAATCCTGATTGATGGCGAAATTTCGAATGAGTGAAAAGTCCGAGGCTCATGGCATGGCAACTTGAGTCATATAAACGCGAGGTTCGCCAGAGGCACCGACTGGCGCCCAATTGATAGTGATCGTCACCACCCCGTTGGCGTCAGGTGCGCTGATTGTTCCGCTAGAGTTTGGCAGCCCGGATTTTTCAGTAAGTTGAATTTTGCTTTGCCAGGCTGATACTTCACCGGGTATTTCCGAGGCATTGATTGTTTTTTGCCCCCACATCGTGCTGACCATTTCATTGGCCAGTAGCGCCGCACGATTGCGGTCTTCGGCATCTACTGAGAACTGAACGGCTCTTGCCTGAAGCGCAACCAGGCCGAGAATGGCAAACGAAAAAATCAGTAGAGAAATCAGTACTTCTAGGAGGAGGATGCCGGATTGGTCATGTTTTGTCGCCCATCCATATATTGACGAATCTTTGTCAAAGCATGCTGGAAATAGTTGTGTTGAACGCATTAGGCACATCCGTCAGCGCTAGTGGCAAGGGATTTGTTGGGATTGCACATTCTTATTTGTCCGCCAAGGCGGACTTGTACCCGAAGCGGGCGATTTGCTCTGGGGTGTTGTATCTGAAACTCTAGCGGCGCCGTTGTTGTTGGTGGCGTGCAGTTGGCATCACCGGCGTCTTCAATTGCCGCGCTAGAGGTAGCCAAGCGACCAACGGAGTTGAAACAGAGAGCGGAGACGTCACCAGTAACGGTCGTGACGGAATTGGCCTTTTGAATATGGCTCAGAATAAAGCCGGTTGAGCCGGATGCCTCGTTGGCCGCTTCTCCGCTATTAAGCAAGGGAAGAGAGATTAAGGCCCAGTTATTTCCGGTGACTGTCTCCGTGAAGCTCGGATTTGCCTCTGTTGGTGTGTCATTGGTGAGCACAAAGGCAACCTGACGATTTCGGCGGACAGCTTCGGCTTGCGCTTGCCGGAGGTCGTTTTGCAGTGCTTCAGCAATTGAGTGTACTTCAGAGTTGGCACGCCATACGGTGAATTCGGGAACCGCGAAGAGCAACAGAACCGACATAATGGTTAGAACAACCATTAATTCTACGAGCGAAAAGCCCTTTATTCGGACGACTAGCATCCGTCGCTCCGTTGCATTAGCCAGCAGGTCGTGGATGTGTGGCCCCAAAGGGTGGACTCAGTTGCCTTTGTGCCTCTTTCATTGATCGTGAAAATGAAAGCTGCGGTCGGGCCGCTGCCAGTTGCCGTTACTTTGTACGCGGTATCAGTTAGATCAGCTGCGGTGCATGCCACAGTGTAAGTTCCTGCCGTAGTTGATTGCAGGCACGGCGGACTGAAACTACCATCCGTAGTCGTCTGGTAAGTGCGCCGGTCCTGAAAGTACTGCTCCATTCGTGAACGCATCGCCGACAACTCGTTGGTACCTTCAACATTCCGTGAGCGCAACACATAGTCCTGATAGCTGGGCAGGGCAACTGTCACCAAGATGGCGATAATGGCAACGACGATCATTATTTCGATCAGCGTGAATCCCCGTGAAACTTTTAGCATCGTTTTGATTCCGAAATGGTGGCTTAGATCTTCAGATGGTTTGATAAATTGATTTCCTGCAGATCTTTACAGTTTGGTTCCGACTGGTTCATGGTTTGAATAGTAACCAACTATGTTTCAGGAATCTTCGTGTTCTGACCAATGGTTGTATTTGGGATGCAGGCGGCAGTGAGTTTAAAAGGGGCTTTCGTTTTGGGGGCGATGTGTTATTATATAAAGCTCAATTTTTTACGGATTTATTCATGGCCAATAGCGCACAAGCCCGCAAGCGCGCCCGTCAAGCCGACGGGCAGCGTTCCCATAACGCCAGCCTGCGTTCGACCCTGCGTACCGCGATCAAGCGTGTTCGTCAGGCGATCGAAGCTGGTGATAAAGCCGCCGCTCAGGGCGTCTTTCAGCAATCCGTTGCGGTTCTTGACCGCATCGCTGACAAGAAGATTGTTCATAAGAACAAGGCTTCCCGTACCAAGAGCCGCCTTTCTGCTCAGATCAAGGCGCTCGCTGCTGCCTGATACGCGGTACGCATAAATAAAAATGGCGCCTTTAGGCGCCTTTTTTATTGACTGAAATTCGTGGTGCTGGTTCTGTTAAACGGTTATTTCTTGTCTTCGAGTGAGCAGACACCGTCAATGATCTGAAGATCGTTGTCTTGTGCAAAATTGAGCATGAAGCGGTATGCCATCGGTTCAATTTCACCGAGACGACCATCTACGAACACGGCTTTATCGCCGTTGTAGTCGCCTGGTCCAACGTAGGGCGAATACTTCATCTTGCGTTCTGCCCCAAAGGCAGACATGACGCCACAGAGGCGTTCGGCCCAGTCGCTGGGGCGAAATTTCCTACCTTCTTTGGTGAGGCCAACAATGATGAATGTGGTCGATTCTATAGTTGTCATTGTTCTACTCTGCGTTTGCGGACGATGCGACCTTGCGTTGGCGCATTCTAGCAGAAGCCAGAAGCCTTTCCATAACTATGGCTTACACCTTCGCTATTGACGGGGGGCATCTCCTTTGCTGTTCTATACATGGCTTGCTTTTTCACCTAAAATCCAAACTTCTGACGCACTTTTCGGGTTTTCGCTCGTTGGTGTGGTGACTATTCCGGCGGCAATGTCCGCCGTTTTCGTTTTTTGGGGTTGCCTCATGTCGCATGTCATGAATACCTATGCTCGGTTGCCGGTGGCGTTTAGTCATGGTCAAGGTAGCCGGATTACCGATACCGAGGGCAGGGAATACCTCGATGCACTTTCCGGTATTGCAGTTTCCACGCTTGGTCACGCTCACCCGAAGCTGGTGGCAGCCATTGCGGCACAAGCTGGTCGCGTGTTGCATACATCCAATCTCTATGGGATTCCGGGCCAGGATCAGCTTGCTGATAAGCTGGCGGCCCTCTCGGGAATGCAGGAAATTTTCTTTTGCAATTCGGGTTGCGAAGCGAATGAGGCGGCAATCAAGCTAGCGCGTTTCTACGGTCACAAGAAGGGTATCGAGACGCCGACCGTTATCGTGATGGAAAGAGCGTTTCATGGCCGAACGATGGCCACCCTGTCTGCAACCGGTAATCGCAAGGCTCAGGCGGGCTTCGAGCCGCTGGTTTCCGGTTTTGTCCGGGTGCCCTATGATGACCTCGATGCGATCAAGGCAGTTGCTGAACACAACAAGAATATTGTTGCAGTCATGCTGGAAATTATTCAGGGTGAGGGCGGGATTCATCTCGCTTCCGTGGATTTTCAAAAGGGTGTTCGCGAGTTGTGCGATCAGAATGGCTGGTTGCTGATTTGTGACGAAGTTCAATGTGGCATGGCGCGGACCGGCAAGTGGTTTGGCTATCAGCATGCCGGGATACAGCCGGATGTGGCGACCTTGGCCAAGGGACTGGGCTCAGGCGTGCCTATCGGTGCCTGCATGGTCACCGGCAAGGCAGCAGGGCTTTTCGGGCCAGGCAATCATGGCTCTACTTTTGGTGGGAATCCGTTGGCTTGCGCGGCGGCGCTGACAACGATTGCCACGATTGAGGAAGATGGTTTGATGGCTAGCGCCGAGAAGGTTGGTGCGCTGATTCGCCAGCTTTATGCGGACGGCTTGGCTGGTCTTAAAGGTGTTCTTGAGATTCGGGGACATGGTTTGATGATTGGTATCGAACTGGATCGGCCATGTGGCGAATTGGTGGGCAAGGCGCTTGCTGCTGGTTTGTTGATTAATGTGACAGCCGATAAGGTGATTCGCTTGTTGCCACCACTGACTTTTAGTGAAAATGAGGCAAAAGAACTGGTTGACCGCAGCATCCCGCTGATCAGGGACTTTTTGGCGGCCTAAATGATGGCAATCAAACATTTTCTGCAATTCAAGGATTTTTCTCGCGAAGAACTTGAGTACGTTTTCGAGCGAACGCGCTGGATCAAGAATCAGTTCAAGTCTTACCAGAAGTACTGGCCACTTTCGGATCGCACGCTGGTAATGATTTTCGAGAAGGCCAGTACGCGAACGCGTCTGTCGTTCGAGGCTGGCATGCAGCAACTGGGTGGCTCGGCGATTTATCTGAATACCCGTGACTCGCAGTTGGGGCGTGGTGAGCCAGTCGAGGATGCTGCGCAGGTTATTTCACGAATGAGCGATATCGTGATGATCCGTACCTTCGAACAGGACATCATTGAGCGTTTCGCCGCCAATTCGCGTGTGCCAGTCATCAATGGTCTGACCAATGAGTATCATCCTTGTCAGATATTGGCAGACATTTACACGTACATCGAGCATCGCGGTTGTATCCAGGGCAAGACGGTTGCCTGGGTGGGTGATGCCAATAACATGTGCAATACCTGGTTGCAGGCAGCTGAGGTCCTCGACTTCAAAGTGCATGTCTCGACGCCCCCCGGGTATGAAATCAATCAGGATTTGGTGGGTGTGATCAACAGCTCGCGCTTGAAGGTATTTGCCGATCCAATGGATGCTTGTCGAGGGGCGGATCTGGTGACCACGGATGTGTGGACGTCGATGGGCTTTGAGGCAGAAAACGAAGCGCGAATCAAGGCTTTCGCTGACTGGTGTGTTGACGGTGACATGATGCGGGTAGCGAATTCTGCGGTGGTGTTCATGCATTGTCTGCCTGCGCATCGTGGCGAGGAGGTTGCCGCAGAGGTGATCGATGGGCCGCAGTCTGTGGTTTGGGATGAGGCCGAAAACAGGCTTCACGTACAAAAGGCGCTGATGGAATACCTGCTCCTGGGCAGGCTTGAAACGAAATAAGGGAACGGAAATGAGCGACATCAAGAAAGTAGTGCTGGCCTATTCGGGCGGTCTGGATACTTCGGTCATCCTCAAATGGTTGCAGGATGTATATCAGTGCGAAGTCGTCACCTTTACGGCCGATCTGGGCCAGGGTGAGGAGCTGGAGCCGGCGCGCGCCAAGGCGTTGAAGGCAGGCATCAAGCCAAAGAATATCTACATCGATGACGTGCGAGAAGAGTTTGTCCGCGACTTCGTGTTTCCGATGTTCCGTGCCAATACCGTCTATGAAGGTGAATATCTGCTGGGTACTTCCATCGCCCGTCCGCTGATCGCCAAGCGTCTGATCGAGATCGTCAATGAAACTGGTGCGGATGCCATTTGTCACGGTGCAACCGGCAAGGGTAATGATCAGGTTCGTTTCGAGCTCGGTGCCTATGCGCTGAAGCCCGGCATCAAGGTCATCGCCCCATGGCGCGAGTGGGATCTGATGTCCCGCGAGAAGCTGATGGCGTATGCCGAAAAGCATGGCATTGAAATTGACATGAAGCACAAGAAGGGTGGCTCTCCTTATTCGATGGATGCCAACCTGCTGCATATTTCCTACGAAGGTCGTCATCTCGAAGATCCAGCCGCAGAAGCCGAAGAGTCAATGTGGCGCTGGACCGTGTCGCCGGAAAAGGCGCCGAACAAGGCCGAATATCTCGACCTGGAGTTTGTCAAGGGTGATGTCGTTGCCGTCAACGGCAAAAAGCTCAAGGCCCACGAAGTGCTCGCGCTGCTGAACGAGCTGGGCGGCAAGCACGGCATTGGCCGTCTTGATCTGGTCGAGAACCGCTACGTTGGCATGAAGTCCCGTGGTTGCTACGAAACGCCGGGCGGAACGATCCTGCTGCGCGCGCATCGCGCCATTGAGTCGGTCACGCTCGACCGCGAAGTCGCCCACCTCAAGGACGATCTCATGCCACGCTATGCCAGCCTGATTTACAACGGTTACTGGTGGAGCCCGGAGCGCAAGGCATTGCAGGTGCTGATCGACCATACGCAAGGCAGTGTCAATGGCATGGTTCGTCTGAAGTTGTACAAGGGCAATGTCATTGTCGTGGGCCGTGATTCGAAGACCGATTCACTGTTTGATTCGACCATCGCCACATTTGAGGATGATGCCGGTGCCTATGACCAGCGTGATGCGGGTGGATTCATCAAGCTGAATGCGCTGCGCATGCGGATAGCCGCCAATCTTGCTGCACGCAAGGCCGGCGCACCCGCGGCGAAAAAGACAGCGGTCAAGACGGCAACCGCCAAGGCTCCTGCCAAAAAAGCTGCTGCCAAGAAGAAGAGCTAAGCGATGGGGGGCGGCACCGTATTCGGGTTCAATGAAGAGCAGATCGCGGATTTCTTCTCGACCTGGGGTGTTGGCGCCTTCATCATCTTCATGCTTTTCATCATTGGCGAAATTGCGTTCAAGTCGAAGGCGGGCAAGACGGGCACTTTTGTGCTGTTCTTTGTTCTTGCTTTCGGCATGGTCGGTTTCATCGCAAAGGCAATCATTCAAAAACTTTGGGGTATTTAAATGTCGCAATACGACAATGTTTCCGTGGTCAAGAAGGCCAATGTTTATTTTGATGGCAAGTGTGTCAGTCATACCGTGGTGTTGGCCGATGGCACCAAGAAGACCGTCGGCGTGATCCTGCCGTCCAGCCTGACTTTCAATACCGGCGCGCCGGAGATCATGGAAGGTGTGGGCGGTTCCTGCCGCGTCAAGCTGAAGGGTGACAGTGAGTGGAAGACGTATGGCGATGGCCAGTCTTTCAACGTGCCGGGCAATTCCAGTTTTGAGATTTCGGTTGCCGACGGCGAGTCTTATCACTACGTCTGCCATTTCGGGTAATCATCATGCCAAGCTTTGACTTCACCTCCGAAGCGGACATGGTGGCGTTGAAGAACGCCATCGATGTCACATCACGCCAGATCGATAATCGCTACGACTTCAAGGGCACATCTGCCAAGGTCGAATTGAACGAGAAGGATAAGGTCATCACCCTGTGGGGCGATTCAGACTTTCAGCTCGACCAGATCAAGGACCTGCTTTTTCCCGCGATGGAAAAGAAGGAGAAGGAAAGCGTCAAGCGCCTGGATCACCAAAAGATCATCAGTGTTTCCGGCAACAAGGTGAAACAGGAAATGAAGATCAGGGATGGTATTGACAGTGATCTGGCGAAGAAGATCGTCAAGTTGGTCAAGGATGGCAAGCTCAAGGTTCAGGCCGCGATTCAGGGTGAGACCGTGCGCGTTCAGGGCGCAAAGCGCGATGACCTGCAGGCTTGCATTGCCCTGATCACCAAGTCAATTACGGATTTTCCGATCAAATACGGCAATTTCCGGGATTAAAGCGGTTCCCACGGTCAACCAGGAAAAACTGGCAAAAATAAAAACGGGCTGTTCATACAGCCCGTTTTCAATGGGCGCCAAGGGATCAGCGAACCAGACCCTTGATCCAAACCGAATAAAGCTGTTCTGACAGTTGTCGCATGACGGGGAGCTTTTGGGTGATTTCAGCCTGCATTTTCTCTGGTGTCTGAACGCTGGGGTAATCGGCCACGGCAATGGCTTCATCAGCCCACTGGCTACACCAGGTGGCGATCATCTCCGGTGTCATTTCGACGTGGCATTGCATGCCGAGGTGTGGGCCAAGCGCGAACATCTGATTGCTGCAATAGGCATTTGTCAGCAGCCGGGTGGCGCCAGTTGGCGTACTGAAGGTTTCGCCATGCCACTGGAAAATTGTGCCGGACTGCCCTGCCAGCTCACCCAGCCAATTACGGGAGATGGCATTGTCTTCACCACTCGCTTCACTCCAGCCGATTTCCTTGACCGGATTTTTCGTGATTTTGCCGCCCAGGGCCTTGCTCATCAGTTGTCCGCCCAGACAATGCCCGATAACAGGTATGTGCTTGGCGACGGCATCGCGAATCAGCGCACAAACAGGCTCGATCCATGGCAACGGATCGTTAACGCTCATTGGGCCACCCATGAAGCAGAGCCCTGAATAAGCATCTGCCGACAAAGGCACGGTGGCGCCTTCGTCAATGGCAATCAATTCCCATGGAATGCCGTGCTGCTCAAGGAATATGGCAAAATAGCCGGGACCTTCAGTAGGAGAGTGGCGAAAGATGGCGACGGGGTGCATGGCGACGAAAATATCCGGAAAATTGAAGCATCATTGTACGTTGCTGGGAATTTTATCGCTGTTCGTCGCAGTGGAGGGAGTAGCGCAAGAGGTCGGATTGGCCGGTGTCATGGGCAACAAGGCCTTGCTGATGATCAATGGCGGAGATCCGCAAACAGTTCCCGTCGGGCAGGTGCTGGATGGCGTTAAGGTGCTGTCGATTCAGGGTGATCAGGTCATGATCGAGGTTGGTGGCAGGAAGCGCCCACTGCGTGTGGGGCAGCACGCCATTGGCGTCGGCGGTGGCGATGGTTCCGGCAAGATCATGATGACTGCTGATGCCCAGGGGCATTTTTTTACGACGGGAACCATCAACGGAACGTCGGTTCGTTTTCTGGTGGATACCGGGGCTACGATGATTTCACTCGGGGCGACTGATGCGCGGCGGATCGGCCTCGATTTCAATCGTGGGCAAAAGGCCTTGACCAACACTGCCAATGGTCAGGCGGTGGTCAGCAAGATGCAACTTGATACCGTGCAGATTGGCGATATAACGCTCCATAACATTGATGCGCTCATTCATCAGAGCGAAATGCCGATGGCGCTGCTGGGTATGAGTTTTCTGAACCGTATGGAAATGCAACGTGACGGCAGTACCATGACACTGAAAAAAAGATACTAGGAGAGAGATATGCCACAAAAAGATCAGGAAATTGCCCTGTTGCGCGAAGAATTGGAAATGCTCATGGGCGAGCGGCAGGCGCTATTGCGCGTAGCAGGCGCATCGGCCGTGCTGGTCGCCAATATGGACAGCAAGCGGCTACCGGTCGGCGCCATCGAGTCGGCCGATCTGGTTGCAACCACCATCAATGACCTGTCCGAAGAAACCCTTCAGGATGCCTTGGCGGCAGTCAATGCAGAAATCGAGGAAGATTCGACTGCAGCATGAGTTTTGATCTGGAGCGCTTGCGGGCCAGTCTTCTGACTGAGCCCCTGTCAGAGCATTTCGTTCAGGAAGAGGGCGCTCCTGACCTGCCGCTGACCCCGGCTGCCGTGCTCTTTCCAATTGTTCTGCGGAACGGCGGCCATACCGTATTACTGACCCAGCGTACGGCACATCTGCGAGATCATGCCGGACAGATCAGTTTTCCCGGTGGCCGGGTCGAAACGGAGGATATTTCGCCATCTCACACTGCCCTCCGTGAGACCGAGGAAGAAATCGGACTGAATCGGGAGCGCATCGAAATTATTGGCTTTTTGCCTGAATATCGAACAGGCACCGGCTTTCGTGTCACGCCGGTGGTGGCATTGGTTAGGCCACCTTTCGAACTGCGACCAGACCCATTCGAGGTGGCGGAAGTGTTTGAGGTGCCGCTTGCGTTTTTGCTGGATCCAGCTAATCACCAGCGTCACTCGATGCACTACCGTGGCGCGCTGCGGACCTACTTTGCCATGCCCTACGGCGAGTATTTTATATGGGGTGCCACGGCGGGAATGATTCGTTCGCTGGTCGAGCGCCTCGGGCTGCTCCAAGGTGCTTAAGCTTGTGGTATGGTGGCGCTTTGATACACGAAAATAAGCCGATTACGGCAACTTTCTGCCCCTCATGAGTCTTCTATCGCTCATCGCAGTTTTTCTCATTGAGCAACTGCAACCACTGGATTACCGTCGCATCGTCGCCGAACCCCTCGGCGCGTGGGCGGATTGGATCGAATCCCGCTTCAATGCCGGCGCCTACCGCCATGGCGCACTGGCTTGGTGCGTCGCCGTTCTCGTCCCGGTCGTGGTGATAGGCATTGCATACTGGTTGCTTTATTCTCTCAATCCGCTTTTCGGATGGCTGCTCAATGTTGGTATTCTCTATGTGACAATGGGATTTCGCCAGTTCAGTCATCATTACACCGAAATTCAGCTTGCCTTGCGCATGGGCGATCTGGAGCGGGCAAGGCAATTACTCGCCGAATGGTTGGGGGTTTCGACCTACGGTCTTGGGTCAGAAGACATGGCGCGGCTGTCTATTGAGGGTGCGCTGGTCGCATCCCATCGCCACGTCTTTGCGGTTGTCTTGTGGTTTGTATTGCTGCCCGGTCCTTGCGGCGCCTTGCTGTACCGTTTGGCGTCCATCGTGCATCAGCGCTGGAATGTTGAAAGTGATGTGCGGCAAACCGATTTTTCCGCATTCTCAAAGCTTGTTTTCGGTATGATCGAATGGTTGCCTTCAAGAGTAACGGCTGCTGCCTTTGCCATCGTCGGTGATTTCGAGGATGCCGTCTATTGCTGGCGTACGCAGCCGGCACAGTGGCCGGATCGTGACCTCGGAATCGTCCTCGCTGCTGGTGCTGGAGCCTTGGGCGTGCAATTGGGGCGACCGGTGATCGACGGCGTCGAGGTATCTGACCGGGCTGAATTGGGCTTGGGCGAACCCGCCGATGTAGATTTCATGCAGAGTGCCGTCGGTCTTGTTTGGCGAGCTACTGTGTTATGGATGTTGTTGTTGTTTATGTTGGGGCTTGCCAGTCTGGCGGGCTGAATAATTCTTACAGGAGATTTTCATGAGCAGAGATGTTGTCGTTCTGAGTGCAGTTCGTTCACCTATCGGTGCTTTCGGTGGTTCGCTGGCTGACTTTGACTCCAGCGAGCTGGCCGGGATCGTCATGAAGGAAGCCGTTGCCCGCTCCAATGTCGACCCGCAGCAGATCAATTACGTGACCGTTGGTACCACGATGCCGACCGATGGTCGTTATGCTTACGTGTCCCGTGTTGCTTCCATCCAGGCTGGCCTGCCGATGGAGTCAGTCGCCATGCAGGTGTCCCGTTTGTGCGCGTCCGGCCTCCAGGGTATCGTCACGACGGCACAGAACCTGATGCTGGGTGATGCTGATTACGGCATCGGTGGTGGTGTCGAAGTCATGTCCAAAGCGGCTTACATGCTGCCGGCGCTGCGTAGCGGTGCCCGCATGGGTGATACCAAGGCCATCGACTCGATGGTTGCCGTGCTGACCGATCCGTTCGGCGTTGGTCACATGGGTATTACCGCAGAAAATCTTGCCACCAAGTATGGCTTCAGCCGTGAAGATCAGGATGCACTGGCGGTCGAATCGCAGCGCCGTGCAGCTGCAGCCATCGACGCCGGTTACTTCAAGTCCCAGATCGTTCCTATCGTCAAGCAAACCCGCAAGGGCGATGTCGTGTTCGATACCGACGAACATCTGAAGCGCGGCACCTCCATGGAGTCGCTGGCCAAGATGAAGCCGGCATTCAAGAAGGACGGTACGGTTACGGCCGGTAACGCCTCGGGTATCAACGACGGCGCTGCTTTCTTCGTGCTGGCAGCTGC
>DAOLIO010000019.1:0-23789 GCA_035328505.1 Azonexus sp. | reverse complement strand
TCGCATCGTTCTTGTCTCTGTCCGGCTGAAACAGGCCAACGCCAAATTTCAGGGCTGGTTCGGCGGCACCAGCGGTGCTGGCGATAAGGGCAGAGGCGAACAGGGCAAGGATTTGGGGAATGAATTTCATGGCGTTTCCTGAATGTAGTTTGTTTAAGACGCCACTACTGACTGGCGTCGTTCCGAAGACTCGGCGTGGTCAAGTGCGCCGCCGCAGCTGCTGCCTTGACCGGCAGTACAGCCATAGCAATGATCGGCCACGCGGATTGGACGCCCCGACAGGTCCGATGCAATCAAGTCGGACAAATGAACGGAACGCGCCTGCTGTCCGGAGAGTTCAAGCTTGAGCATCTGGTTGAAATCGCAATCGAAAACGTACCCCTGCCAGCTGACTGATATCAGGGAGCGGCACATCACGCCATCGAGATTGGCATCCTGATGAGCACCTTTGAGCAAACGCATGTAATCGTGAAACTCGTTGCGAGTCATGAGTTGGCTGCCGAAGCGCTGGATCGGCATATTGGCCAATGCGAAGAGCTGATTGAATACAATCCCATAGCGGGCAGCCAGTTGTTCCTTGTAGGCCTGCTCCAGCTTGATCTGGTTGGGTGGCAGACTGGGGCCAAGCGGGTTGTAGACCAGATTCAGGATGCGGCCGCTGCCGGGCAATCCGTAACCCAGAGCATTGAGTTTGCGCAAACCGTCGATGCTGCCTTGAAAGGCACCGTCGCCACGCTGCGCGTCTACATTCTCTTCGAGGTAGCACGGTAGTGAGGCCACGATTTCAAGGTTTTGTTCGGCAAGAAAATCAGCCAGGGATTCGTAGCCCGGCTCGCCCAGAATCGTGAGATTGCAGCGATCAATGACGCGTAAGCCCATTGCCCGCGCAGCGGTGACCAGACGACGGAAATTGGGGTTCATTTCTGGCGCGCCACCGGTCAGGTCAAGTGTTTGAATGCCCTGCCGGCGCGCGAAATCCAGCAGTACGGACATTGTTTCCCAGCTCATTTCTTCCGTTCTTTTTGGGCTGGCAGCAACGTGGCAGTGGAAACAGGACTGGTTGCATCGATAGCCCAGATTGGCCTGAAGGGTTTCGAGCTTGCCTCGGCGAATGGCCGGAAAATCGGTCTTGACCAGCAAGGGGAAAGTGTCACGCATAATTCTTCTCCAGATAGGCTTTAACCATTAGTCGGGCAAGACGGCCAATTCTTACAATGGATGTTAAAAAAGCCGGATGTTTCGAGTGGCGGCAATATCTTCTCAGGGCCAGGCATGTCTTGGGAGCATGTCCATTCTCTACACGACGACATAGTGTAACCGGCCATGGTACGCCGGCCACGCTTGGCATTTTTCAGTCAACATCCAATGCCTGTAATTCAGGAAAGTGTCCCGTTGCCGGGTACTATCTGCCTTCGCCTACTCAAGAAAAGCAATTCAAGCATGCAAATGGATGTTGAACAAAAGTTAAGGTACGCCGTTGTCGCGGCCGTGCAGTTGCCGAATGTGAGCGACATGGAGTTCGAGGCATCGCTGACAGAGTTGCGCGAATTGGCCAAGACGCTGGGTTTCAAGGTGATTCACACCTTTGTCCAGAAGCGCAACAGCTTTGATACGACAGGCTATCTGGGTGTAGGCAAGCGCCAGGAGATTCGCAGTTTCGTTCATGGCGAACCCGCTTTTGATGAGGCTGGCGAGCCGCTGTCTTTTGCAGCCGATGCGGCCCTGCCCGACATCGAAGCTGTGCTTGTCGATCACGAGATTTCTCCTTCGCAGGCACGGAATCTGGAAATTGAGGCCGGGTGCATGGTGATGGACCGGACCATGGTCATCCTCGAAATTTTTCACAATAACGCTCGCTCGAGAGCTGCCAAGGCGCAGGTGGAAATTGCCCGCCTCGGCTACATGGCGCCGCGTCTGCGCGAAGCCGCGAAGCTGGCGGGGTCACAAGGGCGGCAACGAAGCGGCGTCGGCGGCCGCGGGGCGGGGGAATCGCATACCGAACTGGACAAGCGCAAGATCCGCGACCGTATCGCCGAACTGCAGCTGGAAATCCTTGCCATGGAGGCCGAGCGCAAGACGCAACGTGCCCGTCGCCAGGAGCGGCAGAGTATTGCGGCTGTGGCGCTGGTCGGCTACACCAATGCGGGCAAGTCGACCTTGATGCGCGCCCTGACCGGCAGCGAGGTGCTGGTCGCCAACAAGCTGTTTGCCACGCTCGACACCACCGTGCGCGCCCTCTACCCGGAGAGTGTTCCGCGGGTGCTGGTCAGTGATACGGTGGGTTTCATCAAGAACCTGCCGCACGGCTTGGTCGCATCGTTCAAGTCGACGCTCGATGAGGCTCTCGATGCGTCACTGCTATTGCATGTCATTGATGCCAGTGATCCCGGCTTCGAGCGTCAGCTGGCGGTGACGGACAAGGTGTTGGAAGAAATCGGCGCCGATGTCGTGCCGCGCATCCGTGTCTTCAACAAGATTGACCATGTCGGCGATGCAGCGGCGCAGGCAGAATGCGAAGCGGCCTTGCGGGCCAAGTATCCGGATTGCGTGGTGATGAGCGCACGCCGTCCGGATGAAGTCGCCCGGCTACGCCAGACTATTGTGACGTTTTTCCAGAGGGATCACGTCGAGGCCGAGCTGTTTCTGCCGTGGTCTGCTCAACAGTTACGCAAGGAAATTTTTGCCAGTTGCGAGGTGCTGGCGGAACGTGCTGACGGCGAGGGCGCGTTCTTTCAGGTCCGTGGTGAACGAGGGGCTGTTGATGGATTGCGCGAGCGGTTTGCGCTGGAGGGATCGGACGCTACGGAAGTATGAGCCGGTGCATCGCGACAGAGGGGATATTTGTGTCTTCCACGGTCAACCGGAAAATTTGCCTGAATTTTAAAAAATTAAACTTCGTCAATTCAGCGTCGAGGTTCGCATCGTCGGCGAGCAGTTGCCATGCTAGAATTACCAAATTGTGTTGAATTTTTGAGGAAAGCAGCGAAATGGGTGACGTCAATACCAGCTACGTGTCCGACCACCAGGCTTGGATGAACGAGCAACTGGCAAAGAATCCTGAGTGGGTCGAGGACCAGAAGGTCGGTCGTGCCCTGTGGTGGGACAAGAAGCAGGACGTCGATACGTCGACGCGCAACGCGGCCTCCAAGCTCCCCATGAAGTCCTATCCGTACGATGTGAACTTTTTCGGCGAATAATTCGCCGAATTTTCAGTCGTCAAAAAAGCCGGTCATTGACCGGCTTTTTGTTTGCCTGCACGCCGGACCAGCCGGCGCGTTAGCAATCTGGGCTTAGCCCGTCAGCGGCCGGACGACGCGCTTGACGGCGGTATCGTCCGGATGCGGATGGATGGTGAAGCCGAGGCTGGTCATCAGGCGGAACATCTTGGCGTTGGTCGACAAAACATCGCCGACCACAGCGCGGTAGCCCTTCTGGCGCGCGCATTCGATCAACGCCGTCATCAGCTTGCGACCGACCCCGCACTTCTGCCAGTCGTCGCCGACGGCCAGTGCGAACTCAACGGACTCGCCATCGGGATTGACCACGTAGCGGGCTACGCCGATCTGCTTGTCGCGACCTTCCTTGGCATCCTCGCCCTCGTCGACCACGGTGGCTACCAGCGCCATTTCGCGGTCGTAGTCGATCTGCGTAAAGCGGACCAGCATGGTTTGCGTCAACTCGCGCAGGGTGTCCATGAAGCGGTAATAGCGCGATTCGTCGGACATGTTCTTGACGAATTCCTGTTCCATGTCCGCATCTTCGGGGCGGATCGGGCGAATGGTGACCACCTTGCCGTCGTTCGTCTGCCATTCCTGGACCAGATGGACCGGGTACGGATAAATCGACATGTGGGCGTAGCGGTCGCCTGACGAACTGGAGGCGTGGTCAATGACGATGCGTGCATCGGCGGCGATAGCGCCATTTTCATCGACGATCAGCGGATTGAGGTCCATTTCCTGAATCCACGGCAGTTCGCAGACCATTTCAGAAATGCACAACAGGACTTCTTTCAACGCATCAATGTCGACGGGCGGCATGTTGTGGAACTGCCCGAGAATCTTGGAGGCACGGGTGGAGTCGATCAGATCCCTGGCCAGGAACTTGTTGAGTGGCGGCAAGGCAACCGAGCGATCGCTGAAGATCTCGACGTCGAAGCCACCGGCACCGAAGGTGATGACCGGCCCGAAAATCGGGTCGCGGAAAACGCCAATCATCAGTTCACGGCCGTTCGGGCGCGACAGGAAGGGTTCGATCGAGACGCCATTGATCTTGGCGTCCGGCCGACGCTTCTGCACCGTGTCGATGATGTCATGGTAGGCATTGCGGACAGCAGGGGCGTTGCTGATGTTGAGGCGGACACCGCCGGCATCGGATTTATGGTGGAGATCGGGCGAGTCGACCTTCATGGCAATCGGGAAGCCAATCTGCTCGGCGAGGAGCAAGGCTTCTGTCGCCGTGCGGGCAACCATGGTCTGCGCCACAGGAACACGGAAGGCACGCAGGATCGCCTTCGATTCCATTTCAGACAAGACCTTGCGCCGCTCCGCGAGCAGTGCCTCGATCAGCATCTTGGCGCCTTCGGCTTCCGGCCGGCCATACTGGCGCGTCGGTTCCGGCGTCTGCAGCAAAAGCTTCTGGTTGCGGTAATACTTGGAAATATGGTGGAACAGCTCAATCGCGGTTTCCGGCATGCGGAAAGCCGGGATGCCGGATGCTTCGAGCAATTTGCGCGCTTCCCGAACCTGCTCTTCACCCATCCAGCAACAGATCAGCGAGCGATTGAGTTTGTCCGCTACCTCAATAATGGCTTGGGCGACGGCCAGCGGGTCGGTCATTGCCTGCGGGGAGAGCATGACCAGTGTGCTGTCGACATTCGGGTCGTGAGTGACCGCCAGGATGGCGTCGCGGTAGCGTTCTGGCGTCGCATCGCCGCCGATGTCAATCGGATTGCTGTGCGACCAGTTGGTGGGCATGGCCTTGTTGAGCACGGCCATCGTTTCGTTGGACAGTTCGGCAAGGGGAATGCCCATGTCGCCAGCCCGGTCGGCGGCCATGGCGCCCGGCCCGCCACCATTGGTTATGATGGCCAGGCGGTTGCCCAGCGGGCGGAATTTGGAGGCCAGTGCCTTGGCGGCATAGAAGAGCTGGCCGACGTTCTGGACGCGAACCACGCCAGCACGGCGCACGGCGGCATCGAAAACGGTGTCGGAAACCGCGGCCATGCCCGAATGGGTGGCGGCAGCAGCCGAGCCCGCTTCGTGGCGGCCGGCCTTGAGCAGGATAATCGGCTTGATGCGGGCCGCGGAACGCAGGGCGCTCATGAAACGCCGGGCGTTGCGGATGCCTTCGACATACATCAGGATGTAATGCGTGCGGCTGTCATAGATCAGGTAATCGAGGATTTCACCGAAATCGACGTCGGCGGTCATGCCAAGGGAGATGACTGACGAGAAACCGACCTGATTGGCCTTGGCCCAGTCGAGTACGGACGAGCACATCGCACCTGACTGCGAGACGAGTGCAAGGTTGCCGGGCTCGGCGTTAATTTTGGTGAAGGTGGCATTGAGGCCGAGTTCGGGCCGGATGATGCCCAGGCAATTGGGGCCGAGGACGCGCACGTTGTAGGAACGGGCGATCTCCATGACCTTGCGTTCCAGCGCGGCGCCGATATGGCCAGCCTCGGAGAAACCGGAGGCAATGATGATGACGTTGCGGACACCGCTGCGACCACACTGTTCGATCAGTTGCGGTACGGTTTGGGGGCGGGTGGCAATGACCGCCATCTCGACGCGGGCGCCAATTTCTTCAATCGACTTGTAGGACGGCTGCTCCTGAACGGTCTCGTGCTTGGGGTTGATGGCATATAGACGCCCCTTGTAGCCCGAGCTGAGAATATTCTTGAAGATGATCTGCCCAACGGAGTTTTCGCGATCCGAAGCGCCGATGACAGCGACCGATTTCGGTTCAAAAAGCGTGGTCAGATAGTGCTGTTCCAACATGGCGAACTCCTGGTCAGGATATTATTGTGCAATGCAGAATTCTGGCACAACCACCGGCTATTGTCATTGATGTTGTGGGGTTTTTCGCTATGTTGCGATGGCACTATCGATGAGCAGCGATTGTGACAAGGCGCGATGCACCGGACATTTATTGGCGATCTCCAGCAGGCGCTGACGCTGTTCGTTGGTCAACTCGCCTTCCAGCGTGATGGTGCGCTGGATGTGGTCGCGCGCAATCCCGTCGACGGTGATTTTTTCGTAGCTGAGCGAGACACTGACATGGGTCAGCGGGAATTCCCGGCGTTCGGCGTACATGCGCAACGTCATCGAGGTACAGGCACCCAGCCCGGCCATCACGAAATCAAACGGGGCGGGACCGGCATCCGCACCACCCACGTCGACCGGCTCGTCGGCGAGCAAGTGATGCTGGCCGATGGTGACTCCCTGCTGGTATCTTCCCTTTCCGTTTTCTGCGACAACTACGACATCAGTCATGACCACCTCTTTGAATGAAATGCCAGCGATCATACCGCCATCGCCCTGGGTTGAACGTCATTGCGGACTGATCGCCCGCGGTGGACGTGTACTTGATCTGGCCTGTGGCAGTGGACGCCATGCGCGACTGCTCGCGGGCTTGGGTTTTGAGGTTGCTGCGGTCGACCGGAATTTTGAGGCGATTTTGAAATTGTCAGCCGTGCCGCGAATCACGGCGACCCAACTCGATCTGGAGGGCGAGGCGTGGCCGCTGGCCGGTGAACGCTTTGCCGGCATCATCGTCACCAACTACCTGTGGCGACCGCGCCTGCCGGATGTGCTGGCCATGCTGGCACCCGGTGGCGCACTGATTTACGAAACCTTCATGCTCGGCAATGAAGCATACGGCAAGCCGTCGAATCCTGAATTCCTGCTGCGGCCAGGTGAGTTGCGGCAGGTCGCCAAGGCGGCCGGATTACGGGAAGTAGCCGTCGAGGAAGGCTACGTGGCCACGCCGAAACCGGCGATGCGTCAGGCCATCTGCGCTGTCCGCGATTGAAGGATGACGGTGGCCAACTGTTTGATGCCATCTTCCGACAGATCGTCCGTCGAGCATGTTCCCGAATCCTGCATGCCGGCAAAGTTGCGTTCCTGCGAACGGCGGTAGAGCGGGTCGTAATGCAGTTCCAGCAGTTCACGAACCAGGGTTGGCCAGGCGGCATCGCGAATCAGTTGCTGCCAGCGATTCAGGGTTTCGCTGCTTTGCAGCGTACGCAGTGCATCAAGGCGCTGGCACAGGAAGTCGGGCAGGGTCAGGAAATAATCGTAGTCCTTGAGCAGAAAGGCTACGCGCGCGTCGAGCGTGGCATCAATGGCCACGCAATCACCACCGCGAATACGTTCGATCATCGCTTCCGGCACGTGCAGGTTGCCAATCTTGCGGCTCTCCGCTTCGACGTAGACCGGGCGTGATGGATCCAGGCCGGCGATAGCCTTCAACAACGCAGTTTCAAAGGCTTTTTGCGAAGGCTGGGGCGAATCGGGCAGAACGCCAAGCACCGAACCTTTGTGATTGGCCAGGTTTTCAAGGTCGAGCACCTGCGCACCCAATTCGCCGATGGCTTGCAGAATGCGCGTCTTGGCACTGCCCGTCGCGCCACCGATGACAATGAAACGATATTGTTTGGGTAGCGCTTCCAGGGCGGTGATGACGTGGCTCCGCCAGGCCTTGTAGCCGCCATCCAGTTGCCCTGCATGCCAGCCGATGGCTTTGAAAACCGTCGTCATCGAGCCACTGCGGTCGCCGCCACGCCAGCAATAGATCAGTGGTTTCCAGATTTTGGGCCGGTCGAGGAAACGTTCTTTCAGGTGTTTGGCAATATTCTCGGAGACCAGCGCCGCCCCGATTTTCTTGGCTTCGAAGGGTGATACCTGCTTGTACAAGGTGCCAACCTGAATGCGTTGCTCGTTATCAAGTACCGGGCAGTTGATGGCACCGGGGATGTGGTCTTCGGCAAATTCGGCCGGTGTGCGGACATCAATGATTTCGTCGTAGGCCGAGAGATCGGCCACGGTGGGGCGGTTATGCTTCATTCGGCTATTTTAACAGCGGGAGCAGTGTCGGCCAGACGTGATCGAGGATCAGCGGCTGTGCTTCGGCCAGCGGGTGCAGGTTGTCGGCCTGAAAAAGTTCCGGCCGGGTGGCAACGGGTTCAAGCAGGAAGTCGATGAACGGGACCTTTCTGGTTTGGGCAACGGTTTTGAAGCTATTCGAAAAATCGCTCGCGTATGGTCCGTAGTTGGGCGGCAGGCGCATGCCGGCAAGCACGACCCTGGCACCCGCGGCACGCGAGGCGTCGATCATGGCGGCAAGGTTGTCGCGCATCTGCCCCAGTGGCAGACCGCGCAGGCCATCGTTGGCGCCGAGGGCGATGACGATGACGGCAGGCCGCTGGGCTTTTAGCGCCTGTCCAAGTCGTGAGCGGCCGCCAGCGGTGGTTTCGCCGGAGATCGACAGGTTGGCGACGCTATAATCAAGGTGCTTTTCAGCCAGCCGCGTGGCGAGGAGGGCAGGCCAGGCCTGTTCCGTCCGGATGCCGTAGCCGGCGGACAGCGAGTCACCCATGATCAGGACGGTTTTGGCGGCCAGGGCGGGCGTGGCCGTGACGAGCAGGGCGAACAGGAAGAGAGCGAAGCGCATGGCAGGGAAACCGGTGGTTGAAGTGTTGGGGCTGGGCAAGACGGTCGATAACGGTGGCGAGCCGCTGACGATTTTGCAGGATATTTCCTTTTCGGTCATGCCGGGTGAAACAGTGGCCATCGTGGGTGCCTCGGGTTCCGGCAAGTCGACATTGCTGGGGCTGCTGGCCGGCCTCGATTCGCCGACCTCCGGTGAGGTAAAGCTCGATGATATTTCACTGAATTCACTCGATGAAGACCAGTGCGCCAAGTTGCGGGGTCGTCTGCTTGGCTTTGTGTTCCAGTCGTTTCAGCTGTTGCCGTCGCTGACGGCGCTGGAAAACGTCATGCTGCCTTTGGAATTGGCCGGTTTTTCCCGGTCGACCGCAGCCGCCGGCGAATGGCTGGAACGCGTCGGCCTCAGCCATCGCCTGAAGCATTATCCGAAGCATTTGTCTGGCGGTGAGCAGCAGCGCGTGGCACTGGCCCGGGCCTTTGCGCCGAATCCGCAACTGGTGTTGGCTGATGAGCCGACCGGCAATCTTGACGCGGCGACCGGCCAGCAGGTCATCGACCTGATGTTCGATCTGAACGCCAAACAGGGAACGACGCTGCTGCTGGTCACCCACGACGAAGCGATTGCTGCCCGTTGCGGGCGCATTCTGCGCATTCAGTCCGGGCGGCTGGCTTGAGCGGCTGGCCTGCATCGCTACGGTGACCACGAGGAAGGTCTTTGTCACGGGCGCCAGCGGCTATCTTGGCCGCCGCCTGGTACCGGCCCTGCTGGCGCGCGGCCATGAGGTCAGCGCCCTGGTTCGACCCGGCCGAGCGTGTGTCCTGCCGGCCGACTGCCGCGTGGTGACCGGCGATGCGCTCGATCCTGTCAGTTTTCAGGATCAGCTGGGTGGCGCCGATACCCTGGTTCATTTAGTGGGCGTAGCCCATCCGGGGCCGACCAAGGCCGCTGCCTTCAGGGATGTCGACCTGGCCTCGCTGCGTGCGGCTGTGGCCGCTGCCCGGCACGCTGCGCTGCGTCATTTTGTCTATCTGAGTGTTGCGCAACCGGCGCCGGTCATGCAGGCCTATCTGGCGGCGCGGGCCGAAGGGGAGGCGGACCTGGTCGCCAGTGGCATTCCGGCGACCATTCTGCGTCCCTGGTATGTTCTGGGTCCCGGTCATTGGTGGCCGGTGCTGCTGCTACCGGTCTATTGGCTGGCAGAACGATGCCCGGCCACCCGTGAAGGGGCACGGCGGCTCGGGCTGGTGACCATCGATCAGATGATCGCGGCATTGGTGGCGGCGGTCGAGTCGCCGGCTGCGGAGACCCGCATTCTCGATGTCATGGCCATCCGGCGTTGTTCCTGAAATCAGGTGAACGTCGGATTTGACACGGCGCCCCGGGTTCTTCAGCGACGGGAGCGTTGGGGGGTACGTTTGGAGGAGGCAATTTCTTCGCTGATGACCAGTGAAATGGCCTGCCCCGGATAGCGTGCCTTCAGCCAGGACTGCAAGCGGGTCCGTTCCGATGCCGTGATGGGTTGGTCGATAACCATCGTGATGATGATGGTCGTCTGGGGCTGCGCTTCATTGCGCTGCGCCTTGCTGCCGCTACCCGCAGAGATCCTCAGGGCTTCCGGGTACTGTGCGCGAATTTCCTTGATCAGTCGCTCGAACTCTTCCTGCCCCGACTTCAACGACTTGATTTCCGCTTCGAGGCGTCCGTTGGTGGCCACGCTTTCCTGCAACTGCTGAAGGGTATTGCTGAGTACTTGTTGTTGCAGTTCCTGCTTCAGTTGGGTGATGTCGAATTTTTCCGTGCCAACATGACGTACCGTAACTTCTACACCGTCGTAGCCCTCGGTGGCAAACTGCCTTTCAACCAGTTGCCGTACCTCATCGAGTTGTCCGTCGCCGCCTAGCGTCAGCATGACGCGGCGCTTGTCGACGGAGATTTCCCGGCCAAGCAGCACATAGCGTTTATCCTTGTCGATGCCCTGAACGATGCGCATGGCCTTTTCTTCGAAGACTTTTTGTACGACCAGGTCGTAGGCGAGGAAGCCGCTGGGTACCGCGGTGGCAATGACGATAACGCCAATGGCAAGGCGGGTACGCTGGCGTGTCGTCGCGTCGATTTCGCCATGCTCAGGGAGGCGTAAGAGCTTGACCACGAGCAGGCTGGCAAAGGCGATGAAGACGCTGTTGATGGTGAACAGGTAAAACGCACCGCCAAAATATTGCAGGTTGCCGCTGGCAATGCCGTAGCCGGCGGTGCACAGGGGTGGCATCAGCGCCGTGGCGATGGCGACGCCGGGAACGACATTGGAGTTGTAGCGCCGGGTTGCCCCGATCATGCCGACTGCCCCGCCGAAGAATGCAATCAGGACATCCCACAGGGTTGGACTGGTGCGCGACAATAGTTCCGATTGGGCATGGGTGAGCGGGGTCAGCAGAAAGTAAAGTGTTGCCGTCAACAAGCTGATCGCGACAAAAACGCCGAGATTGCGCAATGACTGTCGGATCAGGCGCAAGTCCTTGACGCCAGCCCCGTAGCCGACGCCGACAATCGGGCCCATCAGCGGGGAGATCAACATGGCGCCGATGATGACGGCCGTCGAGTTGACGTTGAGTCCGATCGATGCGATCAGGATGGCAAAAAACAGCACCCACAGATTGGTGCCGCCAACGGATACGCCACTGCGGATGGTCTCGTCGATCATCTCGGGCTTGTCCTGATCGTGACCGAGATGAAAGAGGCGGTTCAGGGCGACAATGTGTTTATTCATGATCTATATTCAGTGGTCTCTGCTGGCGAAAACAACGAGCATCCGGAGTTACCCAGGGGCACGACGATGCATGATGGTTGTCTGACTGGCGTTATGGATGGCCACAATTCTAAGTGGCCTCCATCGGATCAGCTAATGGCGATGATGAATTCCTCTGTCATTTGACGATGAACTCGGCAGCTGATCGTGCTGCCCGCTGACCGCTCCGCACGGCGCCTTCCAGCGTGGCCGGGTAGTCAGTCCAGGTATAGTCGCCGGCCAAGAGCAGGCGGGGATTTTCGGTCTTGAAGTCAGGGCGGTGCATGCCGGGAACGGCCGAGAAGGTGGCGCGCTTTTCGCGGATGACTTTGTGCCAGATCGATGTTTCCGGCATGGCCAGCTCGGTTTCAAGAGCAATGGCCAATGCCGCGTCGTCCAGTGCTTCCCAATCGCCATGGCCACTCAGGACGCAGGCGAGCAGACCATCACCGCGATCTACCATCCATTGGCCGTATGGCCCAAGCCGATTGCTCAAGGGGAAAGAGGTTTTCGCTTTAGGCCCAAATTTCAGGTAGACCGTAGCAATCGGTTCGTAGACGTAATGGGTGGCTGCAGCAGGCCAAAGCGCGCCGATGTGCTGGGGGGCGGTGGCGATGATGGCGGCGGCGTAGGTTTCACCATCGATGGCCATACTGTTTTCCGATGGCTTGATCTCCCGGACGCGAGTACTCAGGCAAATTTTCGCACCCTGAGTCTGCAGCCAGCGCCTGGCCGGCTCGGGAAGTACGTGGCCGAGGTCGACGCGGGGCAGCAGCAGGTCGGTATCTTCGCGGCGCGAACTGCCCAGGCTGTCGCGCAGGACATTGGCGAATAGCTGCGCCGAGGCGCGCTCGGCAGGGGTGTTCAGCGCTGCCAGGCAGAGGGGTTCCCACAGGTGGCGGCGCAAGGCGCCGGTTTGTCCTGCTGCATCCAGCCATTGGGCGACAGGGATGTCCTGTGGCAGGCGGAATCCCTGACGCTTGATGCCGTCCATCCACCATGCTGTTTTCACTTTTTCTTGCCAGTCGACCGACGACGCGGTCAACAAGCCCCAAGCGACGTTCAAGGGCGCCGGAAAGGTCGGCAGTGCAAGGCGAAATCCGGTGTTGTCGAGGACCTGCAGCGGGCGGCGGTCGAACAGCTTGTCCGGATCGGCGCCGACCCGGCGCATCAGCCCCAGTGTTTCACGATAGGCGCCAAGCAGAATGTGCTGGCCATTATCGAGCGTGCGGCCATCGATGTGAACACTGCGGGCTCGGCCACCGAGCACGCGGCCGGCTTCGAACAACGTGGTGTCGGCGCCGGCGGCTGTCAGTTCGACGGCTGCTGCAATGCCGGCCCAGCCGCCGCCGATGACGGCAACTTTCAACGGTCAGCCCTTGATCCAGGTCTTGAGCGCCAGCCACAGCTTGCGCGTCGGCGGCAGCGAAATGCGCTGGTGCAGAACCTGGAAGTTGTCGCGTTTGATCTCGTCGAGCAGGGTGCGATAGATCGCTGCCATGATCAGGCCGGGGCGCTGGCTCTTGCGGTCGACGGCCGGCAACTGGGCGAACGCCTGCTCGTAGTACTTCTCGGCCCGTTCGTACTGGAACTGCATCAGCGCCGTGAAGTTGTCCGAATACTTGGCGTTCAGGATGTCGGCGGCCGGTACGTTGAACTGCTTCAGTTCATCGATCGGAATGTAGATGCGGCCGCGCCGGGCATCTTCGCCGATGTCACGGATGATGTTGGTGAGCTGGAAAGCCATGCCCAGATCGTGGGCGTATTTCTGTGTCTGGCGGTCGGTGTAGCCGAAGATTTCGGCGGCGAGCAGGCCCACCACGCTGGCGACGCGGTAGCAGTAGAGCGAGAGGCCCTTAAAGTCGAGGTAGCGCGACTGCATGAGGTCCATCTCCATGCCGTCGATGATCTCCAGCAACTGCTCTTTTGGCAGGTTGATCTGCTTGTCCAGTCCCTTCAGCGCCAGGCCGACCGGATGTTGCGGCTGGCCGTTGGCGACACGCTCGATTTCCTGACGCCACCAGGTAAGTTTGGTGGAGGCAATGGCAGCATCGTTGCATTCATCGACGACATCATCGACTTCGCGGCAGAAGGCATAGAGCGCCATGATGGCGCGGCGGCGCTCGATGGGCAGGAACAGGAAGCTGTAGTAGAAGGAGGAGCCGCTGGCTGCGCACTTCTCCTGGCAGTAATGATCAGGATTCATGGGCTACATTCTAATGGAACGACCGGCCAGAACGAGCCAGTCCCATTTGCCGAGCGTCGGACGTCGCGTGAAAACGTTGCCACGCACCTGACGGATGCGTTCGAGAATGCGCAAGCCGCCCTGCATGGTCAGCCTGATCTCCCAGCCGAGCCGGCCGGGCAGGGCATGGACGAGCGGCGCGCCACGCGTCATCAGGGCGCTGGTGCGGTCAATCTCGAAATCCATCAACGCCGCCCAATTGGCCGACCAGCGGCTTTGCGCGATATCTTCTTCGCTGACTTTGAACTGCGGGAAATCGGTTTGCGGTATGTAAATTCGGTCTTTTTTCCAGTCGACCGCAACATCCTGCCAAAAATTGATCAGCTGCAGGGCGGTGCAGATGCAGTCAGATTGTGCCAGATGTTCCGGTTCGGTTCGCCCAAACAGGTGCAGCACCAGACGTCCCACCGGGTTGGCTGAACGGCGGCAGTAGTCGAGCAGTTCCGGGTAATCGGCATAGCGCGTTTTGACCACGTCCTGCGCGAACGCATCAAGCAGGTCACGGAAGAGCTGGATGGGCAGGGCGTAGGTGGCAATAACTTCAGCCAAGGCGACGAATAGCGGGGTTTGGGGCGTGCCTACCTCAATGCGATCCAGTTCGGCACGGTACGCGTTCAGTCCGGCCAGGCGCTCGCCAGGCGAGGCATCACCCTCATCGGCAATATCGTCGGCGCTGCGCGCAAAGCGGTAAATCACCTCGATTGGCTGACGTAATTTGGCCGGCACCAGCAGCGAGGCAACAGGGAAATTTTCGTAATGATCGACGGACATTATTGGTCTGCTCTGGAGATTGGCGCCTAGTCAGTGCTAAAATGCGCCCCGCTTGCCCAGGTGGCGAAATTGGTAGACGCACCAGATTTAGGTTCTGGCGCCGAAAGGTGTGGGGGTTCGAGTCCCTTCCTGGGCACCAAATATAGCACAAAGCTCTGATTATTCAGGGCTTTTTGCTTTTCTGGCCGATGAGATTCGGAATGGCCGCCATTTTTGGCGTCTCCCTGCGGGGATGTGGGCATGGTACATGCATAGCGCTTCGTATTATCCAGAGGAGGTATCCATGTCCATCAGTTCTGTACTGTCCACGGGCTTGCAAGGCATGCAGGCTGCCATCAACCGAACAGGCATTGCAAGCAGTCGAATTGCCGCTGGTGACAGCGAGGTGGCCGTCAACATCGTCGGCCTGCATCAAGGGGCTCTCGATGCAAAGATCGCTGCGAACGTAATAAAAACCGGCGACGACATTCTCGGGACGATAATCAACATTAGAGGCTAGATTTACCGGTGGCGGCAAATACCGCCGCTGGTATCGTCGGTTTTTTTCCTGGCGCGTAGCTTGCAAGCAGGGTCTGGCGTAACCGGATCGGTCATTCGGTGGCATTGTGCTTTCCTGAATATGCCTATACTGAATTGAGGGTTGAATGGATTTCTGGAGATTTGGGAGGCGTTGATGCGTAGGCTTATCGTTCCTGTTTTTCTCGCGCTATCTTTTGCTGCACTGCCTGCTCAGGCTCAACGAGGTTACGGCCATCGAAGCTATGGGCACCACGGCGGTGGTGGTTCCGGCTGGGCCGGGCTGGCTGTATTTGGCGCGCTCACCGGCTTGGCCATCCTGTCGGAGCGTAGCAGGCCGGTATATGTCGATCCGTATTATGTCGGGCCGGTTTATTCGCCACAGCCGGTCTATATCGAGCAGCAGCCAGCACCGGACGTCTCGCCGGTCGATGCAGCTGGGAGTTGGTACTACTGTGGCTCAAGTGCCATGTATTACCCCTATACACAGGCATGCCCGGAGGGGTGGCAAGCGGTGCCAGCCAGACCGTAAGTCAACGCGCGCTAACCGTCGTTTTCGGGATGGTATTCAAAACTTCGCTGAAAAATTGCTGCGCTGGCATCCGGAATCCGGCTGCATTGGTATGGCCGCCACCACCATAACGCGTGGCAATGGTGGCGACGTCGAGCGTTTTGCCCTTTGAGCGCAGTGAGGCTTTGACCTCGCCATCCCCTGACAACTGCCAGATCAGACCGTAGCTACCACTTTGTTCAGCCAGGGCGTTTCCCAAGTCCGAGGCAAACAAGGCATTCGCGTTGATTGCGATACCCGGTATGGCCAGCCAGCTCAGATCGCCATTGTCAATGATTCTTTGTCCGTGGCGCTGCGCCTGCAGGGCGTCAATCGGGTCGCCGCGAAGCAGGGCTGGCATCCGCAATGTACTTTCTGCCAATCGCATAACTTCTCCCTGATAGTAGCTTTCGACCGAATTGCCCTGAGTGACCGCCTCCAAATAGCGAGAGGCTGATTCGTTGGGTGTATCAATTATCAGTTGGTGCCAGGTGGCAAAGTCAAATGGCAGCATGCGCAGGGCGCGACAGAAAGCTCGCGTGTTGGGCAGCGAAAAACGCCAAATGTCTTGATCTTCGATGTGCCGGAGCGCCAGGGGAGTCGGAGTGTCAGGATGGAAGTGCTCCCAGGCCAGTCGTGCGCCTGATTTATCAAGGTCGAAAGCGACAAAAAGTGGAAGTGTCAGGTGCTGATATTGACGCAGCCCGTGATTCCCGTGGTATAGCTTGTCTCCCCAGGCATTTAGGGCTGAGACATGATGATCAATCTGGGTGACCGATTTGGCGATGCGGGCGATTGATTCCAGAAAATCTGGCGGCAACGAAAAGTCCAGAATAAATATTCTGTGACCGGAAATTTCGTCAAGTGCCCACGGTTCTCCATGATGCATCGGGCGATAGATTGCAGCGTCGCCAAAGTAAGCCCAGGCGGCGTAGGCTGCGCCAAAGCCATCCAGGCAGCCAGCGTGGTAGATAACGGTAACGGGTGTTTGTTGCATGCGTCTCAGTAGTGCGGCGGAAGTTCGTCGCGCAGATTGCCCGGTTCATGCGCTTGGGTGGTTTGCGATTGTTCGCGCAGGCTGCGAACTTCCTTGGCGAGTAGATCGATTTGTTGCTGCTGGCGAAAGACGATTCGATTCAGTTCGTCCAGCAGGTCTTCGGTATAGCTGATCTTGATTTCTAGATCGGTAATGCGTGATTCCACGGGGTGTCCTTACTTTTCGCTACGCCAGTCGCGCAGGGTTTCCTTGGGTGGTGGTGGCGGTGTGTCATTGCGGGGTGGCCTGATCAGCGGCAGGGCGCCGCCCAAAACCACAATCAGACAAATTCCAAGAATTATCCAGCCTTCGTTCATTCGCCTCTCCATTTCTCAAGCGGCAAGTTTAATGGGCATCTAAAAAAATCGCGAAGGGCTGTTGACATCAGCTTCTGCGTCTGTAAAATGCGCGCTTCTTTAGGCGGTTAGCTCAGCTGGTTAGAGCGCCACGTTGACATCGTGGAGGTCGTTGGTTCGATTCCAATACCGCCTACCAAAATTCCTGACGGAGCTGAATTGATGATTTTCCGAACTCGCCCTGAGGTTCAGAATCAATAATCGAGTCAGCCTTCGTTTGACCAAAAAAGTGCGGCTCACCCCGCACTTTTTTTTCGCCTAGAGATTTACCATGCCTGATATCAAGCTGCCTGATGGTTCCATCCGCTCATTTGAACAGCCGGTAACAATCGCCGAAGTGGCGGCAAGTATCGGTGCCGGTCTGGCCCGTGCGGCGCTGGCCGGCAAGGTTGATGGCGTTGTCGTCGACACGTCGCATTTGATCGAACGTGACGCCGATCTGGCTATCATCACTGACAAGGATGGCGAGGGGCTGGACGTTATTCGCCACTCGACCGCCCACTTGCTGGCTTATGCGGTCAAGGAATTGTTTCCGGATGCTCAGGTAACCATCGGGCCGGTTATCGACAATGGCTTCTACTATGACTTTGCTTACAAGCGTCCGTTTACACCAGAGGATTTGGTCGCCATCGAAAAGCGCATGGCAGAACTGGCCAAAAGGGATATTCCGGTTGTCCGTGAAGTCTGGGCGCGGGACGATGCGGTCAGTTTTTTCCTTGGCATGGGTGAAAAGTACAAGGCTGAACTGATTGGCGCCATTCCCGCCGATCAGCAGGTTTCGCTGTACCGTGAAGGCGATTTCATTGATCTTTGCCGCGGCCCACACGTGCCGACGACGGCCAAATTGAAGGTCTTCAAGCTGATGAAGGTGGCCGGTGCCTACTGGCGCGGCGATCACCGCAACGAGCAGTTGCAGCGCATCTACGGCACTGCCTGGGCCAAAAAGGAAGACCTTGATGCCTACCTGCACATGCTGGAAGAGGCTGAAAAGCGTGACCATCGCCGCCTCGGCAAGCAATATGACCTGTTCCACATGCAGGACGAAGCGCCTGGCCTGGTGTTCTGGCATCCCAAGGGTTGGGCGATCTGGCAGGAAATTGAGGGCTACATGCGCGCCGTTTATCGCAACAACGGTTATCAGGAGGTGCGTTGCCCGCAGATTCTCGACAAAACCCTGTGGGAAAAGTCTGGCCACTGGGAGCACTACAAGGACAACATGTTTACGACTTCATCGGAGAATCGCGATTACGCAGTCAAACCGATGAACTGTCCGGGTCACATCCAGGTTTTTAATGCCGATCTGCGCTCATATCGCGAATTGCCGCTGCGTTATGGTGAGTTTGGATCTTGTCACCGCAATGAGCCGACTGGGGCGCTGCATGGATTGATGCGCGTGCGCGGCTTCGTGCAGGATGATGGTCACATTTTCTGTACCGAGGACCAGATCGAATCTGAAGTCACGGCATTCAACGCGCTGGTTCAGAAAGTTTATGCGGATTTCGGTTTCAACGATGTTGCGGTCAAGTTGGCATTGCGTCCGGAAAGCCGCGTTGGATCCGATGAGGTCTGGGACAAGGCCGAGGATGCCCTGCGTCAAGGGTTGCGTGCATCCGGACTGGAATGGACCGAGCTGCCAGGTGAGGGCGCTTTCTATGGTCCGAAGATCGAATTCCACATCAAGGATGCCATCGGGCGTTCATGGCAGTGTGGCACGATGCAGGTCGACTTCTCGATGCCTGGACGTCTTGGGGCCGAATACGTCGGTGCAGACGATACCCGCAAGGTGCCGGTGATGTTGCATCGCGCCATTCTCGGGTCGCTGGAGCGCTTCATCGGTATCCTGATCGAGAATTTTGCCGGCGCACTTCCGCTATGGTTGGCACCGGTTCAGGTAATGGTGTTGAACATCTCTGAAAAGCAGGCTGATTATGCCGCTGATGTTGCGCAAAAGCTGCATATTGCTGGCTTCCGGGCCGAGTCGGATTTGCGTAACGAGAAAATTACCTATAAAATCCGCGAACATAGCTTGAACCGGCTGCCTTATCAGCTCGTTGTGGGCGATAAAGAAAAAGCGGACGGACTGGTTGCCGTGCGTACTCGCGGAGGTCAGGATCTCGGACAAATGTCCTTAGAAGACCTGATCAAGCGACTTCAAAATGAAGTCGTGGCGCGTAGTAGCACGGCTTAATTTATTGTTTTCGGGGGTTTTACCATAGCTCAGAACAAGGCGCATCGCCTCAACGAAGAAATTACGGTTCCGGAGATTCGTCTCCAGGGTGCAGAAGGTGAACAGCTTGGCATAGTCAGTATTCGTGAGGCTTTGCACATGGCCGAAGAGGCCGGGGTTGATCTGGTCGAGATCGCGCCGACCGCCAAGCCACCAGTCTGCCGCATCATGGACTACGGCAAGTTCAAGTACCAGGAACAGAAGCGTGCGCATGAGGCCAAGCTGAAACAGAAGCAGGTGCAGGTCAAGGAAATCAAGCTGCGCCCAGGTACCGACGAAAACGATTACCAGATCAAGCTCAGGAACATGACACGTTTCCTGGAGGAAGGCGACAAGGTTAAAGTGACCCTGCGCTTTCGGGGACGTGAAATGGCGCATCAGGAATTCGGGATGCGTCAGTTGGAGCGGATCAAGGCAGATCTCGACGAAGTTGGTGCAGTCGAGCAGATGCCGAAGATGGAAGGTCGTCAGATGATCATGATCATCGGGCCGGCCAAAAAGAAGTAAGTAGCAGCAAAAGCAGTTTTATAAGTGCTTTCGGGTAGTTAAAGCATTCCCGTAGGGAATCACCTGGCAGCATGTCATTAAGGAGCATTCAATGCCCAAAATGAAGACCAAGAGCAGCGCCAAAAAGCGTTTCTCCGTTCGCGCTGGTGGTTCCATCAAGCGCGGCCAAGCCTTCAAGCGTCACATTTTGACCAAGAAGACGACCAAAGTGAAACGCCATCTGCGCGGTTCAGTGACTGTCCATGCGAACGATTCAGCATCCGTTCGTGCCATGATGCCCTACGCATAAGGAGATAGAAGATGCCTAGAGTTAAACGTGGTGTAACAGCGCGCGCGCGTCACAAGAAGATTCTCGTTCAGGCCAAGGGTTACCGCGGTCGTCGCAAGAATGTATATCGCATCGCCAAACAGGCGGTGATGAAGGCCGGTCAATACCAGTACCGTGACCGTCGTCAACGCAAGCGTCAGTTCCGCGCGCTATGGATTGCCCGTATCAATGCTGCAGCTCGTGAGCTGGGCATGAAGTACAGCACCTTCATGAATGGTCTGAAGAAGGCCAATATCGAAGTTGACCGCAAGGTCCTGGCCGATCTGGCCGTCTTCGATCAGCCGGCTTTTGCCGCTCTGGCCGCACAGGCCAAGGCACAGCTCGGCGCCTGAGCGAAAGCTTGACGAAAAAAAGGAGGCGCAAGCCTCCTTTTTTGTTGGTGGTTTTTGTCGCAGTTTTGTAAGTAGTGAAGTCCATGGATAATCTCGATCAGATCGTTAGCGAAGCGCAAACCGCGTTCGCCACCATTTCCGACCCGGACGCGCTGGAGCAGGCCAAGGCCCGTTTCCTCGGCAAGAGCGGCCAGATTACGGAACTTCTCAAGGGCTTGGGCAAGCTGCCGCCAGAAGAGAAGAAGTCTGCCGGTGCGGCAATCAACGTTGCCAAAACAGCTGTTGAAAATGCTCTTAATGAGCGCCGTGAGGCGATTCGCAAAGCTGCGCTGAGCGCCCGCTTGGCTGAAGAGGCACTGGATGTCACGCTGCCCGGTCGCGCCGAAGCGCGCGGTGGCCTGCATCCGGTGACACGTACACTGGAGCGCATTGAATCCTTGTTTGCCTCCATTGGCTTCGAAGTCGCCGACGGACCGGAGATCGAAGATGATTTCCACAATTTTACGGCCATGAATACGCCCGAGGATCACCCGGCGCGTTCGATGCACGACACTTTTTACCTGCAGAACCGGGACGGCACTCTTGCCGACAAGGTTTTGCTGCGCACCCATACCAGCCCGATCCAGGCTCGCTACATGCAGGCGCATGTGGCCCGCTACGGTCAACTGGAAAAAATGCCCGAAATTCGAATCATCGCGCCGGGCCGCGTCTATCGCGTTGACTCCGATGCGACGCACTCGCCGATGTTCCATCAGGTCGAAGGGCTTTGGGTGGGCGAGGGGGTTTCCTTCGCGGATCTCAAGGGGGTCATCGCCGATTTTCTGAAGAGCTTCTTCGAGACCGATGACCTGACGGTACGCTTCCGTCCTTCCTTCTTTCCATTTACCGAGCCTTCCGCAGAAATCGATGTCGCCTTCATGAGCGGCGCGCTGAAAGGCCGCTGGCTGGAAATCGCAGGTTGCGGCATGGTGCATCCGAACGTGCTGCGCATTGCCGGTATCGATCCGGAAAAATACACCGGCTTCGCCTTCGGCTTTGGTCAGGATCGCCTGACCATGCTGCGCTATGGCGTCAATGATCTTCGCCTGTTTTTCGAAGGCGACCTGCGTTTCCTGCGTCAGTTCGCCTGACCTACACCTCGAGTCACGCCAATGAAATTTTCTGAATCCTGGCTGCGCACTCTCGTCGATCCCAAACTGACGAGCGCGGAACTCTCTCATCTGCTGACCATGGCCGGCCTTGAAGTCGAAGAACTGGATCCGGTTGCACCGGCGTTCGACAGCGTTGTTGTCGCCCATGTGCTTGAAGTCGTCAAGCACCCCGACGCCGACCGTCTGAACGTCTGCAAGGTCGATACCGGCAACGGTACGCCAACAACCATCGTCTGTGGTGCGCCGAATGTTGCCGTTGGCCTCAAGGTCCCCTGTGCCTTGCCCGGCGCCAAGCTGCCTGGCGATTTCACCATCAAGATCGCCAAAGTGCGAGGTATCGAATCCTCAGGCATGCTGTGCTCGGCCAAGGAGTTGGGTATTGCCGAAGAAGCTTCAGGTTTGCTGATCCTGCCGGCCGATGCGCCGGTTGGCCAGTCGATTCGTCAGTATCTGGAGCTGGATGACAGCGTTTTTGAGCTGAAGCTGACGCCAAATCGTGCCGATTGCCTTTCGCTACTCGGTATAGCCCGCGAAGTCGGCGCGATTACCGGCGCTGCAACCAGCCTGCCGGTCGTTCCCGAAGTCGCTGCCACCATCGCCGAAACACGCGCTGTTGTGCTCGATGCCACCGATGCCTGCCCCTTGTATTGCGGTCGTTTGTTCAAGGGCGTCAATGCCAAGGCGCCGACGCCTGAGTGGATGAAGCGCCGTCTGGAACGCAGCGGTATCCGCGCCATCTCGGCTTTGGTCGATGTCACCAACTACGTGATGCTCGAACTTGGCCAGCCGCTACATGCCTTCGACAGCACCAAGCTGCACGGTGCGGTACATGCCCGCATGGCCAAGCCGGAAGAAAAGCTGCTGCTGCTCAATGAGCAAACTATCGCGGTCGATCCCGATGTGCTGGTGATCGCTGACGAAGCCAAGCCGTTGGCGATGGCCGGTATCATGGGCGGCGAAGAAAGCGGCATTACGCTGGAGACGAGCGAACTGTTCCTTGAGTCGGCGTTCTTCGCACCGAAGGCCATCGCTGGCCGTGCCCGTCGCTACGGCTTTGGCTCGGATGCCTCGCATCGCTTCGAACGCGGTGTCGATTTTGGTGGCGTGCGTCGTGCCATCGAGCGTGCCACGCAACTGATCCTGGACATCTGCGGTGGTCAGGTTGGTCCTGTTGTCGAGGCCAGGGCGGCAATGCCGGCTCGTCACCCGGTTCGTCTGCGTACCACACGTGCCGAGCAGGTGCTCGGTTTGACCTTGGGTGCTGAACGCATTGCCGGGTTGTTTGCTGGCCTGGCGCTTTCTTTCGAGCAACAAGGTGATGATTTCCTGGTGACGCCGCCATCGTGGCGCTTTGACATGGAAATCGAAGAAGACCTGATCGAGGAAATTGCTCGCCTGTATGGCTACGACAATATTCCTTCAGTCGCCCCGCGCGGCCCCCTGAAAATGCAGGTCCAGCCGGAAGCTCGTCGCCCGGCCTATCGTGTTCGCCAGATGCTGGCTGATCGCGGCTATCAGGAGGTTGTTAACTTCGCCTTCGTAGAAGAAGCCTGGGAGGCCGATTTTGCTGGCAATGGTGATCTGATTCGTCTGGCCAACCCAATCGCCAGCCAGATGGCGGTGATGCGCTCCAGCCTGTTCGGTGGCCTGATTTCGAATCTTGTCACCAACCTGAAACGCAAGCAAAGCCGAGTCCGCTTGTTTGAGGTCGGGCGTATCTACCGTCGTGATGAAAAGGGGGGAGAAGTCGAAGGATTCGATCAGCCCTGGAAGCTGGCTGCGCTGGCCTACGGCGGTGCTTCGCCGGAGAACTGGGGCAGTGATGCGCGCAAGGTCGATTTTTACGATATCAAGGGCGACATTGAGGCCATGCTGGCGCCGGCCCAATTGCGTTTTGAAAAGTTGCTTCATCCCGCACTCCATCCTGGCAGGGCAGCCATGGTATTGCATGAAGGAATCGAGATCGGTTGCATCGGCGAACTTCATCCGGAGTGGGTTCAAAAATATGATCTGCCACTCGCGCCCGTTGTGTTCGAAGTTGATTTTGACGCCGTTAAATTGCTCAAGGTGCCTTCTTTTGCCGAGGTATCCAAGTTCCCGCCCGTGATCCGCGATCTGGCGATGGTGGTTGATCAAAACGTTTCCCTGCAGACCTTGCTTGATGGCTTGAAAAAGCAGATTTCGGGATTGATTCAGGACATCCAGTTGTTCGATGTTTACGTTGGAAAAGGCGTCCCGGAAAACAAAAAAAGCCTTGCTTTCCGTATAGTTATGCAAGATACTCAACGCACTTTGCAAGATTCGGAAGTTGATGCTGC